>JBMYPC010000105.1:0-10934 GCA_049599895.1 Bacteriovoracaceae bacterium
AGTCTACCGCGGCCTCAGTGTGTCCGGTTCGGCGCAACACGCCGCCATCTTTTGCCTTGAGCGGAAAAATATGACCCGGCTTACTCAAATCATGAGACTGCGTATCAGGATCGATAATGGCTTTGATTGTTTTGGTGCCATTTAATACCGTCTTCAAGTTGCTCAAATAAAACATGGACTTGTTTTAGAAAGAAAATGTTTGAATCAAGGGGGAAGGCTCTAAACTTTTCTTGTCCTTTTATTTCATAATAGAGTTTTTTTCCCTGTTTGCTTAGGATGACCCTCTGTTTACTTTGAGGAAGTTCGTAAGTTCCTTCAGTAAATTTTATGTGATCTAATTCTGTGTTTTCTTGGTAGAAGTAATGTTCTCCTCGACCTTTTTGAACAATTGCAGCCAAGCAACGGAGAAGCCCAAAGTTAAGAGCGTATTCATTATTGGTGCAAACGAGTATTTCGAGCTCTTCTTTCATAAAGTAGAGATAGAAGCATTTAAACCCAGGGTAACTTCCTGAAAGTAAACTCACTCCCTCCTCAAAAGCGCCCATATAGTTGCTTGAATCCGTTTTTCTAAAGAATGAACACCAGTTCATAATATCTTCAACGGGTGCACAGAAGCCGCCTGAAAGCAGGGCAAGGTGCGAGGTGTGCTCGACTTGGATTACTTCAAGGTCTTGATTAAGGGAATAGTGGTCCATGATATTCGTGCAATTTTCAACGGCTTCAAAACAAGATAAATCAACATATTGACCGCTAATTTCTTTCACCGCTTGAAATGAATCTTTTTTAGTGAACTTCTCCAAAACCAAGCTGAGGTAAATGTAGTTGGAATTTGAATATACTGGTTGTCTTAATTTTTCTAAAGATTCGATGTGCTGTTGCAGTTCCTCTTTCGTTTGAAACCTTTTTTTTAAGTCTAAGTTCAGGGGAGCTTCTATGTAATTAGGGATGAGCGTTTGGTGATCAAGAAGCTCTTTTAAGGTATGACTTCTCCATTTTGTTTTAAAGAAGTCACCAAGAGGCTGTTGGGGATTCAGAGATTTCTTTTTAAATAGTTCTTTAAAGGTGTGATAAGCGAGTGATTTGCTGATTGAGCCCATCGGAAAATTTCCCTGCAAGAAAGAGGGGTTTAGAAGATTAAACTTGTCGTCTTTTTTTGTCGCAATGATTCCCGAGAAGAAATGATTTTGATTGAAGAATTCATACAATTCATTGAAATTGTTTAATATAACTTTGGCGTTGTTTTTCATGGGCAGACTATAATGGTTTTTAAACTGATTGTATTACTTTTTGGCTCTTTTGTAACCTCATCTGCTTTTGCTTTAAGTGTTAGTAAGTTAGAAAAACAAATTAAAGATGGCGAGTCTTGGTGTAAGGTAAAGGCTTATCGAAAGAGTTTTTCTCGCTGTATGTTGGAGTTAAAGAATCTAAAAAAAGATTGGATAATGCAAAGAGGAGAGAAAAACAAAAACTAACAAAGCAAGCAGAAAGAGCAAATAAAAAGAAAAGAGAATAAGAGCTAGCTGCTCCAAATAAGGAAAGGAGAGATCCCAAAAGCGAAGATATATAATGATGAGTCAGATAAAACTAAGAGTATTGTTGAGAATTCGGAGTTGTTTAATTCGCTTCGCTCATTTCGGCATTCACTCGGCACTAACGTTTCTCGCTTATGCCTATACGCTCTCGCGTCACCGGTCTGCAGCAAAGGTTGCCAGTGGCAAGCTTTGAAGCATCGAGCGGACAGATGATTTCGTTCAGAAATCAGATAAAACTAAGAGTGTTGTTAAGAATTCAGAGCTGTTTAATTCGCTTCGCTCATACCGGTTGCTTTACGTGCGCTAACGCTTACTCGCAACCTTGTACGCTCTCGCGTCAAAATTGTCCGCAGGACATTTTTGCCCGCGGAGCGTGGTGGTCTATCCAAGGGCTTAAACGAATCATTTTTCCTCACCACTGAAGTCTCTGAAATCATTAAATTTAAAGAACCTAAACCTTGGGATGACAGCAGTTTCCTCACTCATTTATACGTCAAAAAGCAGTGGAGCCTTCGACGAATTTCCAAAGAGTTAGGTTGTCATAAATCAGTAGTGAGGAAAAAGTTAAAACAAGCTGGGGTTGATGATTTTGAGTTTGTTGTTGAGCAGGACAAGCTTCTGCTTAAAAAGGTTGAGTCGATGAGAGAGCGGGGCTTGAGTTATCAACGAATTGCTGATCTTTTAAACATTTGGAATATTAAAACGAGGTCCGGAGATGGGAAATGGCACGCTAAAACAGTACGTGAGATGGAGTGAATAGTGGCTTAACTCTTTTTAAAATAGCTAAGAGCACTTTCTATGGCTGCCCAGAGCATAGAAATAATACCAATCGCTACAAATTTGTATACATGGTCGATGCGGACAAGTCTTTGTGTACAATTTACGAATGAAAGAAAAACTCCAGATGCTTCCTGAATCGCAAACAGAGCAAGAAGGATAAAGATATAACTCTTATAGCGTATTTTGAATTTTGGTTTAAATGCTTTCACAAGCAGAAGATAAAACAGAAGTGAAAGAACTATTGTTATCGTATATGAAAGGGGTGACGACAAAGGGTTACTTGTCGGGTTGCAGTAGTTCATCGCAAGACCTCTCTATATTCAGTATGGGTTGTGCGATAGATTTTGTCTTTCAGTGATTTAATTGCTCTCGAAGATGAGGATCGGTTTTTTCCTGCACTGTTTGCAATACTGGAAAGATTGATTTTTCCAGAAGTGAAGCAGTTATCAGTCTCATCTTTAAGAAACAGTGACAACCATTTTTTTTGGGGTTTTGAGGCTGACTTTATTGCTTGTTGAATTACAATGCCTTCGATGTCTTCTCTTTCTTTTTGTATCAGCATCTCTTCTGGGGAGATAGCTCTGCTTGGGAGTTGGGAAAAGATGAAGAGGTTATTATTCTCTTTGTTTTTTCTATACCTTCCTTTTATTCGATCTTTTTCTTTCAATAGGAAAACAAAGGTGGCTTCTTTTCCAACCCGAGAATATTGTTCTAAAACGTCTTCTCTGATAGCTTCAATGAGTTTAAGGATGAGCTTTGCGGTAAGGTCTCTCTTTTCAAGGTCGGGTAGTATGAACCTTTTGTTGCTGGTCATCTGCTCAATTCTCTTACTCCAGTACTGACAATATTGAACCAGTATATCTTCACAATTAGCGGCCCTATCTCTGAACTTTTCATCTTCATATTCTCGCTTTAGATCTTCTTTTTTGTGATGCTCTCTAAATCGAAGTAGTTCTTGAAAAAATTGTGAGTTTAAAAACAGGTGAAAATCACCTCTTTTGCTTTCATGGTTTTTAAGGCACCAGTTGTATCTTGATATTAGACTCTCTCTGAGCTGGTCCAAGGAGGCCCTGCCTAGTCCTTTGCATTTTTCAACTATGAAGCTGTTGATAAACTTGTCTCTAATTTTATATTTCGATTTTTGGCACACCATTCCCTTACTCCTACATTAGTAAGGGCTAATTTTCTAAAATTTGTTGCATTTTATTTTAAAAAAAGATGTGCGTCGTGTTGCTTGTTGGATTGCATTGTATAAATACAATGTAAAATATGTACTAATAGTTGTAATTTTTTTAAATATATATTACATTGTATCTATGCAATGCATACGTGGACGATTCATAAGTGAAAATTAAAAGATATGAGATAGTTAAAGAGTTAAAAGAGGAGGATCTTAAAGATAAAAAGATCAACGTCACCTACAGGCTTAATAAGATGTTAGTGGATGAGTTTAAAGAAAAGTGCAAGCAAGACAATGTTGGTGCAGGAAGAGTTTTAGAGAAGATGATTGCAATTTACCTGGAGGAGAAATGACAGTAAATTTTTCTTTCGTAAACTCGGTTAGGAATGATTTTTATGGCTTCGGAGAGCTTGCGAGTCTTCAGCAGCAAGCATCAAACCTAATGTTTGATGACTTATATTTAGATTTTTCATCTTGCTCGTGGTTTGAAGCTAATTTAAGTGCTCCCCTTGGGGCTATCTTGAACAAGGCTACAAGGGATGTTGTGACAATACATTTCAACTCACTTCCTCCTGGAGTGGAAACAATTTTGCGGAAAAATGAATTTTTAACTTATTATGGGTACGGGCCTTGCATAGATACTTATGGAACTTGTGTAAAGTATTCGATGTTTAATCCAAATGACTCGATAGGCTTCAAAGATTATATAGAGAAAGAGTTGTTTGCAAAGCACTCGCTCCCCAACATGTCAGATGGTCTAACAAAAAAAATCAAAGAAACTATAATTGAGGTGTTCACAAATACCGGGGCGCATGGTGGAACTGATCGAGTATTTTGCTGTGGTCAAATTTTTCCACAAAGCGGAAGACTTGACTTTACAATCGCAAATCTTGGTCGAACTTTTAACGACAACATTTCTAACTACCTTGGACAAAGTCTATCAGACGTAGATGCTATTGATTGGGGTACTCAAAAGGATAACTCCACAAGGGTTGGGGCAATTCCTGGGGGACTTGGCCTGTATACTTTACTTTCATTTTTGAGTTTGAATAATGGAAAAGTTCAAATTATATCTGGGGACGGTTGCTGGACTTCTTCTGCATCGGGTGTAACGAAGAATAGAATGGCATCGAAGTTTCAGGGATCAATAGTTAACATCGAATTTAATATTAATGATCGAACTAACTATGTTTTATCAACAGAGCTTGAACAAAAAGATATTTTTTAATATAGAGGACAGTATATGACAGCAAAAGAAGTGACAATAATGGTAAAAGACGTAATCGGGGGAGATTCAGCTCTTTCTACGGATGCTGGTATTGTTCTTTTCGATACTATGGTCAAGGCATTTAAAAATAATGCAAAAGTCAGCTTGAGTTTTAAAAACATTAAACTCATGACCTCCGCATTTTTAAATGCAGCTATAGGGCAGCTGTACAGTAAGTACACTAGTGAGTACTTAAATCAAAAATTGATAATCAAAGATATTCAGACCTCTGACCTTGATACCTTGAAGCTCGTCATAGAAAGAGCGAAGGACTATTTCAAAGACGAAGAAAAGGTTTCAAAGATAATAGATGAGGAAATATAAAAGATGATTCAAGATATTCAGTCTTATACACCCACTTCAAGCGATAAGTTTTTGATAGATACCAATGTCCTCTTGTTTCTTTATTGCCCTCTAGGTAATTATCAGCAATTTATTATTCAAAAATATAGTTCATTTTTTAACGATATGGTTAACGCAGGATCAACTCTTTATATTTCTTCACAAATCTTGTCTGAATTTATAAATGTGTACCTCCGCTTAGACTTTAAAATTTTTCAAAACCAATCAGGAAATAGCGGAGCTATTTACAAGAGAGATTATAGGTCATCAGCAAGGTTTGGTCCTACCGTCGCAGCTCTTGTAAACACTTTAAACAATCAAGTGTTCAATGTTGTTCAGAAGCTTGATGATAATTTTGCAAACATTTCCGCTTCAAATATTCTTAGCAATATAGATAAAATTGATCATAATGATGCTTATTATGCTGAGCTTGTCGCAGGAACAGGTATAAAAGTACTAACGGATGACAAGGACTATGAAATTTATAAAACAACCCACGAGATCTTTACGGGCAATCCAAGGTTAATTTCAGCTCGTTGATAGGAAAAGCAAATGAAAGAGTTTTGGCTTGATTTAGAGCAACAGTTGAGATTAAAGCAGTTGAGAGAGTCTCTGTCAGAGATACATGACAAACACATAGAATTTATTAAAAAGCAGAAAGATGGAACCCTCAGAAAAGAAGATATGGAGGAGTGGAGGCAGCAAAATATTGAGCATCAAAAACTAAATAAAGAAATAAAAGAAATTTTAAATACTAATCCACTTCTTCCCGAAAATATTGCAAAAGTTTTTAAAGATTGGAAGCCTTAATGTTTTCAGTTTGATCATAAGAATATGCTTAATTCGTCCTCAGTCTCGGGTAAGACCTGAGCAATATCGGATATTGCTTTAGTCATTCATGTTTCAGTCGATAACAAATACATGAGTGATATTTTTGCACAAAAACTTAAAACCGCCCTTGAGGGTCATAATCTAACTAAGTTGGCCAATGAACTGGATATTCCATCCAGTGTTCTTCATGATTGGTGCAAAGGCTCTCGTAAGCCATCTATGAAAAATCTAAAACTAGTTAAAAAATTAGCTGACCATGTTGGCTTTAACTTTGAGGAGCTAGTTCTTGGTGACTCTTATAAAGAAGAAAAGACATTAACAACAGTTACTTTCAGTGATGGTGGCAATAGATATTCTGTTTCTATAACAAAACTTAAAGATTAAATGGGGGAATTATGAGAAACATTATGCGATGGCTAGTATTAATCATTTTGACTTCTTGTAATTCAAGTGAGGGAGAAGGACTGCCTGAGATTAGTTATATCGGGCGATCTTTTGAAGATGCGACCTCTAAGTTTGGTCAGTTCTTTAATGGCAATAGCTGTTCAGCAAAGCTGATTGCTAGCTATGAAAAAAAATATGGACCAAATATAAAATGCTTTCTAACGAAGCATAAAAAAATCAATGGCCAATTAATGATTCAAATAACGACAAGTAACGAGACTATTGTTGAAAGCCGTTTTACTTGGGTTGATACAACAGCAAGGAGATCCAACATTCAAATCTTTCCGAGGCTCTCAGATTACTTTGACTCTGAGCCACTCTACGTAAGAAAGCTTGATGATACTTACGGAAGGCTTAGCGCTTATATGGCAATCTGGGATAACAGTTCTGGAAGAGCTTATGTGACGGCGATTTGTCCTTTGATACCAAAGGGCGAGAGGGAAGTGACAGAGGTTTCAAAGCTTAGAAACTGTTATCTTCAACGAATGGCATTTCATAAGAAAATTAATGAAGAGATATCAAAAAAGCATCGGAAAAAAGACAAATCATTCTAAGGGGGAGCGATGAGCTTTATTAAAGGTCTTTATTATTTCAACTTTGGAACAACAGGAGCCTCATTTTTTTCATGGACCACAATCATTGCTGGTGGTGCTTTTGGGTTTTACACAAAAAGCTGGGGATGGAGAATTATTTGGAGCGGTTTGAATATTCTGATAGCACTTGGCATGTATGCTTCTCATGGAAGGCCAATGGAGGCCTTGATTGGCTCAATTAGTACTCTTATTTTCTTTCAGCTTCCATTTTGGACTTCTGTATACCTTCAAGAGGCTGAAGAAGACGAGAGGATCGAAAAGCTAAAGAACCGTATCTCAGGCATGAGTGAGATTGGAGTTGTTCAATATATTGAAAATTATTTTAATTGTTTGATTGCAACTAATAGCGGTTGGCTAATTCAAAATTGGCATAATCTTTCAGATGATCAAAAGTGTAATTGGGTTAAGTCACATCGAAAACAAATCAATGAAAAACTTTATATGGCCCAAAATGCACTTGAATTGATTCAGTTAATGCAACAGTGGTCACGGTTTAAAAAAGCAAGTTGAAATTGCTCGAAATTCATCGATTTACTTAAATGTAACCATTGATGCTCGATTGATTTTTAAGTCGTTTAAATCGACGGTTTTGGGCGTATCCCGATGTGTTGAAACCACGATTAATACAAGTGTTTTGAATGTTTTTAGGTGGCGTTGCGACAATTGATTG
The DNA here is from genome assembly GCA_049599895.1 of Bacteriovoracaceae bacterium. Lineage (GTDB taxonomy): Bacteria > Bdellovibrionota > Bacteriovoracia > Bacteriovoracales > Bacteriovoracaceae > JBMYPC01. The sequence continues at coordinate 7,640 of JBMYPC010000105.1, forward strand.
AAAATAACTGCTGAAACGACGCCTCGTGTCTTAATGAGATTTTAGACATATAATTTCAACACAAATGAAACGAACGACTTAACAAAAGGAGAGTTATGACTGCAAAAAGACAAGTCTTAAATTCTTTGGTTGGTGAGCGCGTAAGCGTCTTATGCCTAGACAGAGAAGAAACTGAGATTGTTGGTGAGCTGCTAGAAATTGATGAATATGGGGTTACTCTAAAATACAGTAGCCATTCGCGGGAGTTCATTGATTGGATTCCTGTTCAGAATCTCAGCATGCTTAGTTACAAAGTTTTAGACGTTAAGTAGTTAAACTTTTAGGTGGCGCCACCTTCTATGAAAAGCAATCGTGTTGCTCTCTATCTGAGAGTAAGTACAACCCATCAAAATACAGAACTCCAAGAGAGAGACCTAAAGCAGTTCTGTGAATATAAAAATCTCAATATAACCCATATCTATAAAGAGACCTGTTCTGGCTCAAAGCAATCACGACCAGAGCTAAAAAAACTAATGAATGATGCCCGTAAAAGAAAGTTTGATATTGTTCTTTGCTGGAAATTTGACCGCTACAGTAGAAGTACAAAGCACCTTGTTGAATCCCTGGAGGAGTTTGATGAGCTTGGTATTGCCTTTATTTCATATCAAGAGAACTTGGATACAAGCTCTAGCATGGGCAGGGCCATGTTCAGTATTATCTCTGCCATTGCTCAATTAGAACGGGATTTAATCCGTGAAAGAGTGATAAGCGGGTTAAATAATGCTCGTGAAAAAGGGCGGAAGTTAGGTAGACTGAAAAAGCGTTCGGATCAAAAAATACGTCTGCTAAGATCAAAAGGCCTGAGCTACAGGGCAATAGCAAAAGAGCTTTCGATTAGTGTAAGTTCAGTTCAGGCAGCCTTAAAGGGACTGTCTAAGAGCTAATTTATAAGCTAGTTTAAGCCTGTCTATAAAATTAAGCTTTGGCTTTACCATCTTCCTTGTTAGCACCAAAAAATCACTCCCAATAATCCGATGGACCTTTAAAAAGTGAATATTATTACTGTTATCAGTTACTTTCACAGTATGATTTCTTTCAATTCTTTTCCCATTATCACCTTTGAAAAATGGAGAATCTATTGATGCGATTGCAATTTCTATTTTAGACGGAAGAAAAGCTGTCTCACCAAGCTTGAGATTGTTGATTTCGTTCATTTATATTCCTTTGAAATGATGTATTCATTTCTCAAATTAATATAAACGGAGAATTTTTAGGTATTCATGGCAGTTTCTTAGAGTTAAATTCTTAGAAAAAGGGTTTAGATGAAGAATAAAAAAACAAGAATACTTATTTTGATGTCACTCTATTTCGCAAACATTGTTCTGTTTGCGTTCTTTTACAGTAAAATTCCAAATGGTTTCTATCATAGCTATGTTGCTCATGATCAAACATATAAAGAAAAACTGAAGGAGTTTATTAGTTCGAATGTGATTTGTGAGTTCATCGCCCAAGAAGTGATCGACAAAGTTAAGCTAGAAAACGATGGGGAAGATTGCTTGATTATTTTTGAGGATGAATTGAGGAAAGAGTATCCTATTCTAAAAAATTATAGACGAATTCGAATAGGTAACCCATTTTTTCGCAAAGGAAAATTAAGCTTTCCTGCTACCGTGGATACTGACATGAAAGTAAAGGGGCAATTGTTGAATTTTGTCAGTTACGATGGCCTTGTCTTAACAAACTATATAAATGAATTTATACAGTTTTCGACTGTAAACTCAGTACCAGCTTTTGCCATTTTTAACCTGAAAGAATATGCTGAAGCTCAACTTAACGAACAGGAATCATATCAAGCCTATGTAAGTCCATATAAAAACGCCAAGCTTTTTAACTTGCTAAGAAGTTTGATTAATTATTGGCAAAGAGGAACTGTTGAAAACGAAGTTCTTTTTGAGAGAATGTTGTATTTTAGTTTTGTAACAGCTTCCAGTATCGGTTATGGAGACATTGTCCCTGTTTCGACTGTTGCAAGATGGCTAATCGTTTTAGAATCCATCATTAGTTTTATCCTTGTCGGTCTTTTAGTTCATGCAATAACTTCCCAAGGGATAAAGCTAAATGTGCTCAAGGAAAATGACGAGCGTACTAAAAACCCATAAAGTTTCTATTTATGAGCTATCTAAAATACAGCAAAAAAGTAGTGTGTTTGGCTGGAATTGACCCTGCCAGTGACACACCACTGAGGGTATTAAAAACATTAATTTTAAAGACCTTGTTCATTATAGTTTGGTTATACTTTTAACCCACCTCCAATCAACTTTGTAGTAACCTCTTTTAGGTGATCGAATAAAAGATTTTTGTCTTTCGACTTTTCTTACCAATGGTATTAGTGGCTTGGGGGTCTGGCTTCCTTTGTTGGTGCAAATTTGAGCATTTTTACTTGTTAATAGACGATAAGCGGAAGGCCAATGTTTGCCAAAGAAGGATTTACAGTACCCTTTAATTACTTTTTTTCTGCCCTTGATTCTTAATGGAGGAGTCTTGGAAAGTGCTTCAATCCCTAGTTCAAATGTTACTTCTGCTAGTGTCGACATTATTTCTTTCAGATCATACTTTGTGTCAAAAGCATTACTTCCACAGTATTTAGTAATATTATCTTTTTTAAATTTCTGCTCTAATCTGTTTTGATGTCCATTTGAGGCGCATTCCTTTGTGTAGAGGATAAAGTCTGTTCCATCTAGAGAAAAGCCCTCGATAGAGTTACCGTAGTCATTGAGTGAGAATTTTATTGATTTAGGTAAAGGGGAGTATGAAATACTGTTGCCCTGTGAATCTAAGTAACTTTTTGACGAGGATTTCAGTGCAAGATCGTCAAGGTTTTCTTTTATTGAGCTGACCTCGCTGAGTTTAATGCCTAAAGGGGTTATTATGTCATATGAAATCTCAGAGTGAAGCACTGAATATTTAAAACCATCTGCTGAAATACTTATTTCTAGAAAGTCATTTAGGTATTCGATCAGTAATTTAATATCGCTATCAATTGACTTTAAAATGTCCTCATAAAAAAGGTCTCTTAACATTGAGTGAGTGACATCATTCTTCTTCATTACTTTTCGGTAATGAATTGGAATATAATTATCCTTGGGGGCATTTATAGAATAAGTTCGTTTGAGACCAAATCTTTCTTTTATATATTCTCTTGCGAATCTATTTCCATTACTTTCAACCTGGAAAGAAATAATACTGAATCCATTTTTTAAGATGGATTTAACTTTTAGTTTTTTGCCAGTGCGAGGATTTGAAATTTTCAAAAATT
>JBMYPC010000106.1:0-10897 GCA_049599895.1 Bacteriovoracaceae bacterium
AAGAAAAAATCCGATTCCAGTACAGTTCTTTCAGAAATAGTCCTAAAGCAATGAGTAATTATCCACATAAGCGTCATGATCTTGACACGAATGCCTATGAAAGATTCCCAAAGGTGAGCTCTGTGCATTCAGCAGAACTCTAGTCCCTGCGTAGAATGCTTATACTAAAATGTCGTTAGCGCTTAACCTTCAGTAGTTAATACTTCGATATCACCGTGGCTCATCACACTGTAGGCCAGCATGTGTTCCTCTTCGATTTCTCTTAGGTCTGTAATGACACGAAAGCTATTCGCTTCTGTATCAACATAGATGTAAGGGGAATCTTCTACGGTTGATGAACTAACGTTCAAAGATCGAAAGAAACTATTAAAGATTTCACGGGTCAAGCCTGATTTAAACAGTGCTCATCTCCAATGTGAAGTTAACGTAAACTTATTTTACCACAGAACTACATAGGTGAGTCAATGAGACGATATAAAATTTTAACTCGACCTTCAAAGTGGGAATCCAATAGGCAAGTTAAAATGTAGATTAAATAAATCATGTTTCTTTTGTAACGATATCGAGTGATCACTTGAAACAAAAACTCAATGGGAATCACACTTAAAAAAGCAAATATCCACATTATACCGAATGAATAAATCATAAAAGAATCAGCAAAAAGACAAAATAAAATGACCAAGCCAAGAAGAATGACAAACTCGCTTAACTTCTCTCTATCAAAATTAAAATTCTTTTTTAACAATAAATTCGGAAAGGCCAGCATCAAAAGAACCAGCAATGCTCCTGGAACACTCAAAATAAAGAAGGCCTTTCTTGAAATATAATGAAGAAGAACTTTTCCATAGTTTCCATCCACTGAAATTGTAGGAAAGCCTTTTTGGCCAAAATAAAAAACAACACAAGCGCATAAAAAGCCGAAGGACATATAGCGGAAGGTTTGTCTTGTGTACCATAAGTTTCGTTCATTGCGATTGAAGAAATAAACTAAGAAGAAGCTTATAATTCCAAAAAAGATATAGTGAACATTCAAAAGGGCGCCATAAAAGCTCACTAAGCCTAAAAATAAGCCGGTTCGATAAGATGAAGACTTGATCACCCACAAGAATGACCAAATCCAGATTAAAGCATAAGTCGTAATGATGGCATCACCGTAATTTGATGAAAAAATCTTACTTAAAGACCATGAGCTTGTAAGAGCAAAGACCCCTAACAAGGCAAGCCTTCGCGAAGAAAAGTTTCTTATCAGTCCGTAGAGGAAGACCAGAAATAGCCCTATCCCGACCAAATAAAAATGAAGAGATGTCGCAATCTTAAAAAGAACTGGATAATTTTTAAAAGGATAGTAATTAACAAAAATAAAGTTCCAATAAAAATCAGAAATACGGCTTAAAGGATCAAAGAAGAGCTTTAAATTTTCCCAATCATTAATCTTCGGAAATTGCGGGATAGAAACCACAATCATTAAGATTGTCAGTCCCAGCAACGTCTTTTCAAATGAATCGAGATAAAAGATCTCATTAAAGTTGGAAGAAACCGATTCTTTAATAATCTTCCCTCTCGTTGGCCAGGAATAATAAAGACCCAAGATCGCCCAGGTCACCCAAAAGGTATTGTAGATCCACTTTGGAGGTAATAAGAAGTAGAGGATATTGAAGTAAATACAGGTAAAAAGCATCCCCATCAAAATTCGATAGGCCAACCGATCAATGGTGGAGTTCACTTTGAAATAGATTTTTAAGCGATGATCAATTTCTTTTCCGAGTAGGAACCATTGACCGATCATAAAGATCACGTAAAAAGTCATCAATATAATCTTGAGTCCATTGGAAAGATATAACGTTTTCTGAATCCAAAGAGGAATGAGGAGAAATGAGAAATAGGAGAGAATTCTAATCAGAAAAAACTTTGACTTCTCTACAACGATACCTGAATTTTTAAATACTGATGAATTCATAAAACTTTAAAATCTTATCCCTCTTCATATTTGACCACAAGCTGATTCATGCAATTTCTTCCCTAACTCCTGACTTTTGCGCAAGTTGCAAAAAATGCTATTATTTTCAGTAGTACCCACTCAAATTAGTTGAGTGTAGTAATAAAGTTTCAGGAGGAAACTTGTCTATATCCTTTGGCTCGATTCAAACGGGACTCCCCAAAGATATTGTTAAACAGCTTGTTGAAGCTGAAAAAATTCCTTTAAGAAAAATGGAATCCCGAAAGCAAAAGTTTGGCGAGAAAAAAGCTCTCGTTGAGCAGCTTATGGGCTTAGTAGAAGGCCTTCAAGGAACAATTCTCCAAAATGGTAACGCAAGATCTTTAAGAGAGCTTTCTTTTAAAGGCAATGACTCTATTGTAGGTGTCGAGCTCGATAAGAACACTGCAAACCCTGGATCTTATCAGATCGAAGTTATGCAACTTGCTCAAAAGTCTTCGGCTATGTCATCAGGATTTGAAGACCCTGATGATAGCTATGTCGGAGTTGGTTTTATTCAATTCACACTTCCCGATGGCACTTCAAAAGATGTTTACGTCGATTCAGACAATGCTTCACTTAATGGCATCGCGAGACTCATCAATAAAGATACAGAAAATGGAATGAGTGCCAATGTGATCAATGATGGAAGTGGCACAGACCGCCCTCACAGACTAATTATAAGCCTTGATAAAACAGGTGATGAGCAACTTGCTGAATTCCCCTATCTTTATTTTGTCGACGGTGAAGATGACTTTTATCTTGAATTTGAAAGAGAAGCTCAAGACGCCAAAGTGAAACTAGATGGTTTTGAAATTGAACTTCCTTCCAACAGAACAGCTGATCTTATTAAAGGTGCAACACTTGACTTCAAAAAGGCTGCTCCAGGTGAAGAGTTCACATTAGAAATTACTGAAGACATCGGAAAAATTGCAGAAAAGATTCAAACTCTTATTGATGGTATCAATGAGGTTTTCAAATTTATTAAAGAACAAAACACACTCGATCAAAACTCTGATACTTCGAGAACCCTTGGTGGTGATATCACCCTTCAATCATTAGAGGGAAGACTTAGAGCGGCGATCTTTAAAGATGTTCAAACAGACAAAGGATTTATGCGACTCTCAAATTTAGGGATTCGTTTTCAAAAATCTGGTCTCCTTCAGTTTGATCCTGATAAATTTAAAAATGAAGTTGGTAAAGACTATAATCTTGTCTCTCAAATTCTTACCGGAAGGTTTGATGACAATGGCCTAAAAACAGACGGCCTAATCGATAATCTTAGAAGTGTTACTGACCTCGCCCTGCAAAGACCTAACGGACTATTACAGTCAAGAAAGAAGACCTTTCAAACAAACATGGATCAAATCGATAAAAGAATTGAAAATAAACAAAGGCTTATCTCACAAAAAGAGAAAAGCTTAAAAGACCGATTTGCTCGGCTAGAAGGTACTATCTCAAGACTTAAGGCCCAGGGCCAAGGGGTGGCGGCAATTTCTGGCGGGGGTGGGTCAGTGATCCCACAATTAGGGTAAAATAATTTAAGAGCAGGAAGCTCTATCGAAAAATGGACTTAAGGAGCCAAAAATGAGTTATGGTCTCGGTGCCTACAAAAAGACATCAATTCATACCGCAAGTAAAGAACAGATCCTTTTAATGCTTTATCAAGCAGCCATTAAAAACTGCAAAAAAGCAATGGAAGCAATTGATAAGAAGGATGTGGCAAAGAAAGGCGAATTCATTGGCAAACTTCAAGACATTATTATTGAACTTAACAACAGTCTCGACTTTGAAGTTGGTGGCGACATTGCAAAAGAATTATCTGGTCTTTATGACTATATGATTTATTCAAGTACCCAAGCAAACATCAAAATTGATAAGCAGCCACTGGAAAGTACTCTCAGTGTTTTAACAACTCTTTATGAAGGTTGGAACCAGGCCGTTAAATCAATCAAGACCGCTCCTAATAAAGAAGGTGCGAAATGATTGCAGATCAAATCTTTAACCTTTTAATGTTAACTTCAAACTATATGGATTTCACTGAAATCGTAACTCACAACCTGATTATTCTTGCCGAAAGAAAGGAATACGATCAATTGGCAAATGAAGTTGATAATAGAGATCGACTAATCAAAGTGATTACAAAACTTGATTCACAACTCTCTTTTCAGCTTGGGAAACTCCCAGCTGAAGAGCTAAAACTATTACAAACAACCCTCCTCGACTCTTGGCAAGCCGATCTCGAGAACTGGAAACAAAAGCTCAACTACCTTGATGAAAAGCTGGCTCTTGTTATGCAACTTGCGAAGCAGTCTACTCAAGAAGAAATCAAAGAGACCTTCGAAAACAAGACTAAACTTGAAGGTTATAATTTGAAAAATTTACGATGATCATCGCTTGATCACAAAGCATTCATTGACATGAGAGTACTTCAGGGGGGAAAATTTAGTTAAGAAGGCCTTTAAATAATTCAGGAAGATCTATGAGCCAAGAAAAACCAAGAATCCTTGTCGAACACTCGAAGTCTAATCACAAAACAATAAAAGTTAACGGAATCTATATCCACTCAAGATATAACCCCGTCAAAGAAGCAAAGTCATTTGCAACTGCTTCATTTGATGAAAATGCAAGTGGCTATCTTGTTCTCGGATCAGGTCTTGGTTATCACATTGACGAGCTTCAAAGTCTTCTTGAAGAAGCAGGTCAAACTCATAAAAGAATTTTTGTCATTGAGCCAAATGCCGATGTTTTTGAACTTGCTGATACTTATTTTGATTTTACAACTTCAATGAAGAATCGTTTTTATACGGATATTGAATTTGATGAGTTATTTTTCAACGAAGAATTTGTTTCGTTTCTCGCAATGAAGCCTAAGATTTTAATTCACCCCGCTTCATACAATGCCAACAAAGCTTTTTTTGAATCGTTCCTTACTTATAAATGTAAAAATTCTTATTCTGAGTATTCGGAATACAGAAGTGCAGCCCCCTGCACGGAAGACCTTAAAAAAGATTTAAAAAATGTAAGAAAAGATCTTCAAAAACAAACAAAATTAACTAACGACGAACAACTTCTTCTCGCAACATACGAATTTTTAGGGTGAAAGCTATGAAAGATATCTTAATCATTAATTTAAAACGTTTCGGTGATATTACGCTTTCAACACGACTCGCTTATAGTCTTGCGGGACAGGGTCATAACGTTCACTTCCTTTGTTTTAAAGAATTCTCTGGTATCACAAACATTATGAACCCAAAGATCAATTTTCATTATATTGATCGAAAAAGAATCGAATTCATTTTAAAGTCTCAACTTGTTAATGATCACCTCGCAATTGATGAGCTTAAAAAAACAATTAACGAACTCAAAGAATATGATTGGGATGAGATCCACAATCTTTCAAACGACAAAATTGCATCAAGAATCATTCCGACAATTATGAGCGAGAACACAAAAGTAAGAGGTGTTCAGTACCGAGATAATGAGCTCATTCATTCAGGTTCATGGGAAATCTATTTTAACAATATCGCAAACGAACTTACGACATATCCTGTTTCACTTCATGAAATATTCTTTAGACTATCGGGACACAAAGACTCCACGGACAGCACTCTTTTTACAAGGAGTGCTTCTCATGAAGAAACAGTTCTTAAGAACTTTGAAAAGATTAGACAGAAGTTTAGCTCATATGGAAATGACATCCGCCTCATGGGGATAACCCCATTTAGCTCGAGTCGAGAGAAGGATATCAGTTCCGACGAAGTTGTCAGTACGATTGAAGCTCTCAAGGCCAGAAGTCCCTACATCATTCCGATTCTCATTCATGCACCGATACAGGCTGAAAAAAATGCTGTTAAAGAAATTCTTGAGAAGCTAAATAACAATTTGATCACGATTGAATGTGACTTTGCGGCACTTGTAAGCGTAGTTGAGAACATTGATCTTCTCTTTAGCACAGACTCTTTGTTCGTTCATATGGCAAACGTTCTCAAAACACCAGTTATCTGCGTTTCAAATGGGCCATCTCCGACTCTCTTTCAAGGGACACTCGGAGCAAGTGATTTAATTCTCTGTCGTGAAGATATTTATGCTAATCACAACACGCGATCTGCAACTGTCGAAGAATCGACGAATACGAATTGGGGAGAAGCTTATTCACAGATTATTACTTCCCATGTTCAAAACCCTAGAGAGATAAACTCTGAAGTTTTTGAAGAGCTTGGCATTAATGCTGTCATTCCTTCTCACACTCAAGACGGTTTTGTTTCATATAAAAACATTAGCCTCAAGCCAAACCATAAAGATTCACAAATGCTTTATGTTCTACAACGAAATTTCTTTTTGAAGATGCTAACCGCAACTCCAATTAACATGAAAGAAATCACAGAAGAGCTAAAAAAGCATGATGGTCTTGAAAGTTTTATAACAGAAGAAAAAGAAAAGATTCTTAATGTCACCAAGAAGGTTCTTAATTGTCTTCGAGTGACCAAGGTTCAAGGACAGAATTCTTCTACAATTATTAATCATATGTCTGAGATTTTCTCTTTTCTTGATAATAAAAAATCTCTTCTCTACGCACCGATCTGTTATTTCTATGTCGAATGCTCTCAAGCTCCAGCAGTGGCAACGCAAGAAGAAAAATTAAAGTATTTTGAATTCAAGCTCTTTAATCTCAAGAACAATATTCAAGCATTATTTCAATTCCTTAAGGATATCGAAGTGACGAGTCTTGATTCGAAGAACCAATCAACTGTTAATCGTCACAGAGAACAGAGGTTTTAATGAAAGAACTTTTAAGTGATTTAAAAACATACTTAGCCCAAGTGAACAAAACCCAAGAAGAACTCAAAGACGAGGATCTTCGAAAGATGTTTCTTGCTAGCATTCTCAGAGAATCAAGCGAAGAAATAAAAGCTAGTGAACAAAAATGAAAAAACGAATATGCATCATTCAACTCACCAGGATGGGAGATCTCCTTCAAACATTGAAGGCCATAGAGCCTCTTGATCGAGAGAATATTGAGTTTACCCTCGTGGCGAGAAAAACATTCGCCCAGCCAATTCTCTTTCTTCTCGAAAAGAAATTCAAAGATGTTTATCTTTTTGATACTGAAGAGATTTATGGACAAAAAGATCTTGAGGAAGCTGACAAAGCCCTTCAAAGCTTCATTGATCAGATCAATCAAAACGAGCATGAAATTGTTGTCAACCTGACTTTCTCTGAAAGTTCTGGATATCTTGCCACACTTATTAATAGCAAAAATAAGTTTGGTCTTAACATTTCAAAAGATCGAAAAAGAAATATCACTGACAAGTGGTCACAATATCTCTATTCAACTGCTTTAACAGGACCTCATAATCCTTTTAATTTTGTCGATATCTTTAAAATGATTATTGGTGTTCCAACAGAGATGAATAACGCCATAGAACCAACCACAAGAAAAAAACAAATCGTAATTCATCCTTTTGCTTCCCGCACAAGAAAGTATTGGAAACCCACGAAATGGATAGAGTTTATTAAGCACTTTCATGCACAAAACAAAGACTCAAAGATCATTATTGTTGGATCAAAAGAAGAAAAAGAACTTGCTGATGTGATCTATGAATCACCTGTTCTTTTAAAATATCGCAACCGCATTGAAAACCTTTGCGGAGAAACCAATCTTGAAGAAGTTTACAACCTTGTTAAAGAGGCTGAGCTTTTTGTAGGCCATGATTCAATGGTAGGACATCTTGCAAGTTTGCATTCAACTCCCTCAGTGACGATTTCACTTGGAACAGTCAGACCAAAAGAAACTTTTCCGTATACTCACAACGCTCTGGTTCTTTCACCAAAAAGAGACTGTTTCCCTTGCACCAGTCAAACAGTTTGTGACAACAATATCTGTCACTCTGACATATCACCTAAGGTTTCAGCTCTGTTGACACATCGGTATTTAAAAAACAGTCAAGCTGAAGAGTTTGACTACGACGATCTTAATAAAGTGATTCATGAAAATTCTTTTCTTTCCAATTCGATGGATATTTGTCTTGCATTGGGTGATAGCTCTGGACTTTGTAGACTTGAGAACTTAGCTCTTAAGAAATTTTCTTTAAAAGAATCGATCGATCTTATCTATCGTATTTCATGGCTCTATATTCTTGAAGAGAAAGAAGAAAATATACAGCTTCCTCAAATTACCACAGACACACAAAAAGAGCTTGCAACGTATGTTCAGGGAGTCTCCCAGGTTTATGAGCTTGCTGAGTTTGGTAAAAAGTTTAGTAAATATATTCTAGAAGAACTCGCAACCGACAACCCTGACACAGATAAGTTAAAGTCTTATTCAGCAAAACTTGATGAAATCGACAAACTGACCAATGCCCTAATCAAGCCTTATCCGTTACTTTCTCCACTCGTAAACTTCTATTCCCTCTCAAAGGCGAATACACTTGGAGAAGATCTCGTAAGAATAACAATGAATACTTTTTTTCTTTATAATGATTGCTCACTCATGTGTAGCGTCTTTTTTGATCTCGCAAATAAGATTCTTGGAACAATTGAAGAAAAATCTAATCAATCAGATGTCCCAATGGAGAACTAGATGAGCAACTTAACATTAGACTTTTTAAAAACGGTTAATGAAGCAGCTGACGCCGCCTTGAGCAGCATTGAACAAATCAATGATGAAGTTCAGCAAAACAATCAATTGTTTGCCTCTGGAAATACTCAAGAAGGCCTTGAGAGTTTTGGTGAAATTACCCAAGTTCTCGATCTCTTTGTAAAGTTAATTGGAAGCTTATCGAGCGCTCTCGAAAACCATACGGAAAACTTTCAAGATCTTAAAAGACCGGAAGCAGAGCTCCTCGACTGCATTAAGTCTCTTTTTGAAGCCCAGGTAGCAACAGACTATTCACTGCTTTGTGACTTGTTAGAACACGATTTAAGCGCTAACTTGGATCAATGGAAAGAACAATTCCTCTTGCCGATTACAAAAGCCTGTTCAAAGAACATCGAACAACTTACTCGAGATTTAAAAGCCGAAGCTTAACCCTTAACAAGCTAAAATCGCTTTCGTCTCTCAAAGATCAGTTCTTGGTCTCGCTTTTAAAAGATGGATATGAGATTGGCTCCACTCCAAACAACCTCAAACAAATCATCCGCTCGAGCGATCCAGAAGGATTTTTAAAACCTGTTTCAAAAATTCCTCTTTTCAAGAATTTTGACTCTCTTATTATTGCCTATCTCCCGAAGGGATCAACCAAGGCCAAACTTTTAAGTTACAACTCTGCTGAAAAATTTCAGGAACAGGACCTCCCTAACGATATTTTTTTGGACCTCTTTAAAAATATAAAAAAAAGCAAGAACAAACAATTCAAAGTCGATCGTCCACTGTCCTCTTATATAGGTTCTCTTGGAAGCTATTTTGCAAAAGAATACACTTTCTCTGACTTATCTTATATTTTCATCTTTTCAAGAAATGAGTTTCTTTCTCCTTCGCCTCAAGAGTATGAAAACTTTTACAGTATTCTCGATGCTCTCAAGCATAAGTTTCATTATGTACTCACAAGAAAAGAAGATCTTAATGTACAAGAAATATCAAAGTCCATTGAAAGTATTATCAAGTCTTCAACTCAAGATATCTCAAACTCAGGTCTCGTTCACCATTTTCAAAGAGAGCGACTTAAACTTCTCTCTGAACTTCTTGATACTTTAAAGCATGAGCTCAGCAACCCTATTTTTGGAGTCAAGCTTGCTTATGAAAATTTGTTAGAGGTTAAGGAAGGAGATTCTCTTAAAATTAAATCTGAAGCTGTGAAAAACCTTGAAAGGTGTCAAAAAATTATTGAGAACTTTTCTACTATATTTGATGATACCAATATCGAAGAAGACTTCTCGCTTGAAGAAACTTTTCAAGAAGTTCTAACTCTTAGTAAGAGTGCCACAACTGGAATTTCTCAAACACTCAATATACAAGAAGAATTAAAAGAGCTGAAAATTAGAAAAAATAAAACCTTTTTTATTCAAATTCTTTTTAATGCTATCGTCAACTCAGCCCAATCGATTTCAACAGCAGGCAACTACTCAAACTCTGAAATCCAGATTTTTGTAAAAAAACTTAATCAAAAACTTCTTATTGAAGTTATTGATAATGGTCCCGGCTTAGAAGCTGAAGATGGTCAAAAAGTATTCGATCCCTTTTTCACAACGAAAGAAAAAGGAACTGGGCTTGGCCTTTCTATTTGTCGACTTTTAGCGGAAAAGCTCGACGGAACAGTTTCTCTACAAAACCGAATGGATGAGACAAATGGGGCTGTCTTTACTCTGGCCATCCCTCTCTAAGGTATATAATGAAAGTTTTAATCATAGAAGACGAACTCCTTATTAGAAAATCGATCCAAGTCCTAGCAACAAAAAGAGGGCATGAAGTTATTGGTACCGATAAAGGCCAAGAAGCGATTAAGCTTATCGAACAACAAAGCTTTGACTATATTATTTGCGACCTAATGCTTGGCGACATTGGCGGTTTTGACATCATTGAAGCTTCAAAAAGAGTTTACTCTCTGGAGGAGATTGCAAAAAAGTTTATTGTGATCACCGCATACAAGTCTGATGATATTCTAAGCCGAGTTCGATCATACAATTGCACTTTTTTTCAAAAACCTATCGATGATGTTAATATATTGATTGATCACTTAGTTTAATGGGCAAGGAATACTATTGAAGATTAAAAATATCTCTATTTTTATAAGACCAAATGCAGGAAACGATCTCAAACTTGTTTTGAAAAATTTAGTCAATTGGCTTTCAAGACAAAAACGACATGTTTTTTTACATGAAAAAAATGCTGATTCAAAAAAGTTCGAAAAACTTCTTTCAAATAAATCCCATCTCAAAGTCACCAATGACCCCAAGGAACTCTTTGAATCAGATCTCATCATC
>JBMYPC010000107.1:0-10819 GCA_049599895.1 Bacteriovoracaceae bacterium
CGTTGAAACCCATAATGTTAAAATACCAAAAGATTGGCACTTTCTTTTTTCATTTAAAAAACTAAGCTTTAAAGGTTCAGATATCGACTCTTGTCTTTTGGATTTATGGTCGGAACTTTTAGAGGATCAAAATTTTTATAAAGACTTCGCCAAATTCTTCTCTTTATCTGAAAAGGTTCAGAAGTGTTTTGAAAAAATAGAGAAGTTTAAAAAAGAATTTGATTCAAAAAAACTGAAAGGATTTCTCAAAGAGATTAAAGACAAAAAATCAGTCGAAGATTTTAGTGATAAAGATGTTCAAAAAATTCAACTATTGGAACAACTTTTTAAGTCAAGAGAGATTTTAAAGCGGTATTATCTTCAAGCTAACATTCAGTCACAGAATGAATTAGCATTAGAACTCAAATTGTTCTTCGATTTAAGAAGAGCGGTTAAAGTCGATGAGGGAATATATCTTGAAGTAGAGCCTAAAAGCCGTTGGTTAATGACCTATTTGTATCTCTAGTTAGGAATCTGTACGGAAATTTCTTCCAAATTTCAATTTTTCTGCATGGCCCACTGTTTTGTGGGATGATCTATAGTGACGGACCCCTGCCGTAGGGAGGATAGCTATGGTCGATATACACACCATAATCCATGACCATCGAACGAAAAGAAAGATTAAAAAATCAGATGCAAACGAGGAGAATCGAAAGCTTGGGCCAAGCACATCTGAAATTCCAGATCTTTTTTTCGATGAAATTCTCGTCAAATTCCGTCTCAGCCGAGTCGAAATCATGATGCTTATGTTTTTATACAGAAGAGTTTGGTGTAGGCCCAATCTTTATAAGGTTTATGGCATTTCTCCGCTTATGTCCTTAAAGGAAATCGAAGCGACATTAAAACTAAATTTCGAAGAGATTTATAATGCCTTAAGAAAACTTGAAGGATTTGGTTTTATCTCTACGATCCGTAGCGGGCAGTACTTTGTGAGAAAGTATTTCACAAAAGATAATGACGAATCCTTTGGACAAGATTACGACGACTTTGAAATTTAGTAAAGCAAAAGAGTCGGAGCTTCCTTAGCTAAGATATCTAACTTTAATTTATTGAGTATTTCCTTTTTTTAGTGTTTCTCGGTGGACTGTTGTGAGATAATAAGTAGATATAGATCAATAAGTGTATGGCAAAAACTGACAAAGACAAAAACGCCGATAAGGCGAAACAGTACGAAAGATTTTATTTCTACGAGGGAGATAATGTTATCTACGTCGGTGATGATGCTAATTATTTTAATACCATTAAATACAAAACTCTCAAACAATATGAAAAACTCGGATTAGAGTTTGTTCAATTGGATGTCGCCAAATTCAAAAGTTATGAACATTGTTTTGCTGAACTCGTTCATTACAGACCTAAAATTATTTATTTAGATTTTTGCCGCAACTACGACATTATTCAAAAAATAGGAAAGTTAGTGACCCAAGATGGAGTCACTCACGGAGTCCCAAGTGTGGCTATTGTTGACTCACGACCACTTGCCGAAAAAGTCAATTTTTATCCTTATACCTTTGTCCATTTTAAAGGAGGCGAGCATCATGATGTTATTTACGATGCAATAGATCTTGCTTATCCGGAGAACGTCAAAAAGCCTGAGTTTGCTCAAGCTGATTTTTCCATGGACGTAAAGCTTTTTGAAAATTTAAAAGTTGGTTATTTTACTCCTGTTGGTCTTCACGCTGAGGGAAATTTCAAAATTAATAAGGGTCAAATTGTCGAAGTGGAAACGGAGATTCCTAAAGATCGAATCCCTTCCACAAGATGCTTTGTCCGTAACCTCGTCGCAGACAATCTTTATTATCAAAGTAAGTTTGCCTATGATCTTGAGTTTCAGTTTGTTGATGAGCCCGTCTTTAATAATGAAGAGTTAGAAGAAGCAAAGAAAATTTCTAATAAAAAAGCCCGTATGGCGAAATTTAAGCATATTAAAATGGACCGCCATAAAAGAATTGATCGCTATCACACCCAAATTGAAGACTCCAAAAAACAGCAAAAAGAATGGGTCGAAGAAAATATGGATGGCTCTGTTCCAAGAAAGTTTAAAATGCTTATTTCGGATCCTGAGCTTACTGTTCTGAAAGAAGAGGATGATGTCCTTTCGAATCAAGAGTATAACTACCGGTTTCAAACAAGTTTTACAGAACATTTCACGGAAGTCTTTACTTTAAAACCTTCTATCATTTGTATCAATCTTTGGAGCGAAGACTTTGTTGAGGAGCTCATTGTAAAGAGTACCAATCCTAACGCAAAAGATGAGTTGGTCAAAATAAAGTTAACCGATGAAGAAGAAGAGATGAAAAAAGTTGTTTTTTCTGAGGTTGAAAACAAAGATTTTGATGATCTCAATACGATTATTAGAAGAATTAAAGAAACGAAAAATTATAGACCTATTCTTGTTCTTTTTAATTGTCGTGAATACAACTCAAAAGCCATGCAAAAAAAGTATGCCTATCCTTTTGTTATGACTAATGAAGCTCGAATCAACCTTAAGCATATTGAGGGCATGGCCCATGTCTATAAACTTAAGATTGAAAATGACTACGAGGCAGAATTAAAGAAGAAAGCTGAAATGATGCAGAAGGTGAAAAAAGACACCGAAGATGCAGAAGGTCTCGATGTGAGAGAAAAGATTGTTTATATGGTAGGAGATCATCCTTATCGTAAGGCTTCGCTCTCAATCGATATTGCCATCAAAAAAATGACTGAATCGGAGATTGTTTTTAGTTGTGAATATCAACTTGAAAAAGGTCAAAAGTATAAACTCGATTTTCCTCTTGAGATGTATCTCACTATTACTTTAAATGATGGTCAGGTCTTTCATAAAGTGGATGGGTTTTATCAATACCGAGCGCTCATTCATGGAGTGGATGAGACGGGAAAAAAATATATTCGAAAGTTCGTCAATGAAGTCATCTTCTCGCCAATGATGAAAGAAAGAGATCAAGAGCAAGAAGCCTTTAAGGCCCTTAATGATGCCGCTCAAAAGCTTAGAGCCGAGCTTGAGGAAGAAAGAAAAGAAGAAGAACAAAAGAATGATTCTGAAGTTTCATAGATTAATACTTCATATGAGCAGTCTATGAACGATCAAAAAATTAGGCCATCCGTTAAAAAAACTTTATGTCAGGGATGCCACGTTTATCCTCAATACTGTTTTTGCAAATACTTCACACCACTTAAAAATAAAACCAAGTTGCACTTTATTGTTCATCATAGAGAGTCTCATTTGTCTTCAAACACCGTGTGGCCTGGATACAATATGCTTGAAAACTCTCAATATCTTTTAAGGGGACTTTTTCAAAATCCTATTGATGAAAATTTATTTAAAGGCAAAGAGAAAACAACTTTTGTTCTTTATCCCACAGAAAATGCTGAAGTGGTTGATGAGGACTTTGTTAAAGAATACGCTTCTTCACCTGATCTCAATTTTGTGGTTCCTGATGGCACTTGGTCTCAGGCCAGAAGAATGGTTCGAAAAGAGCCCTGCTTAAGACACCTTAGGCATATCAAAATTAATACTAAACGAACCTCTGATTATGTTTTAAGAAAGCAGACCTTACCAGATAAGCTTTGCACTCTTGAAGCAGTGATTGAGCTTTTACGAAGCTTTGAAGAGCCTCAGATCATTGATTCTTTAGAGGCCATATTAAAAGTTCATATTCAAACCGGACTTTTAATGCGAGGAAAGCTCAATATGGAAGACTATAGAGAGAGCACGAAAGTACCCTTTCAAACTCTCTCGCAAAATTTTTAATTTGAGGCAATAAGCCTTGTTTTAGATCCATTGAAGGTAATGGCAACAATCACAATTTGAATAAGAAAGAAACTTCCTAAAAAGATTGCTCCTCCTTCACTAAATCCATAAGAGTGAAGACCTGTCGCTAGAATATAATTAACTCCAAACCACGCCATCATGACACTTAAAAAAGCCAGTGCGACTAGAGGGATAAATAGTCCATTAGAGATCCAAGAAGTGTATCTTCCATGGAGGATGGCCATATAAAGACAAAGAACAATAAGGCTCCAAGTTTCCTTTGGATCCCACCCCCAGAAACGTCCCCAAGAAAAGTCTGCCCAGACCCCTCCTAATAAAAGTCCCGCTGCGAGAAGGATTGATCCATACTTAAGGCATGAGTAAATGAGTTCAATTGAATGCTTAATTTCTTCTTTTGAAATCGTAAAAAATCGGCTTTTGATAAGAACGATATTGGCGAGGACCCATGACAGGGCATAGGCCCCGTAGCTAATAATAACAGTGGTGACATGGGTGGAAAGCCAGAAATTGTCTCTGAGAACTGGAACAAGTGGACTAATTTGTGGTGAGAGCATGCTTCCTGAGAAATTCTGCATCATTAAAGTGAGAGCGTTGTAAACCAGTCCTAATAAAGCAGGTGTTTTATCTTTTTTATAATAGCCGATAAAGAGGCCTAATAATAATGCTGCAAAACCAGAGAACATTACGGTTTCGTACATATTGGTAATGGGGGCCCGCCCTGAGATCATCACTCGAAAAATAACGTAGGTGATTTGTCCGGAGACTAAAACACCACAAAGAATTTTCCAGAACATTTTCTTTGGACTGGCCATAAGAAAGATAAGAGTAAAAAGGCAAAGAATAAGGTTGATGATTGGCAGCTTCAGTTTTGAGAACTTAAGTTCTGTTAGGTGAAGATCTCCTTCAATTTCAATATAGCGCCTCTGAGCTTGTAAGAAGAGTTCTTTAAAAGGGTCACTTGAACTTGATTTAAGTTCGATAATCTTATCTTCTGTTAGAAAACTACTCACAGGGATCCAGGAGATCAGTTTATTGCCTTTAAGGTCCACTGTGGTTTCAGGCAGAAGCCAGTTTGAACCAGAAACAACGGCTTCATAGAGATTGAGCTTTTGAATGGTTTTTTTGACGGCCTTACCAAGAGAAGTTTCATCAGAGTTTTTAACACTGGCAATACGAAGCTCTTGTTTATAATCCTGAAGTTCTTCAAATGTTATGGTCTTTTGCTTTTCTTTAAAATCAAGAATCTTTTTGAGATCCACATGCTCAATGGGAGTCGCTAAAGAAATTGTTACGGGAATCTCCATTCCTTTAACATTGAGAAGACAGTAGTTTGTCACTGCATCGAGACCATTAAAAGTGGTTTTTCCAGTAAGAAACTTCATGACTTCTTTAGCATGAACATAAAGAGGTTTGGTTCTTCCTCTCTGCTGAATGGGGAGGGAGCCGAGATATTTACCGCAAAAAAAGTTTGGATTTTGTGCTGAATTTGCCTGTCCTTCAAATGAGAAGAAGACACTAAGGAAAATCAGGATACTCATTATAAAGTTCATTTGATTTGACTCCTATACCTATGCAGCTTTTTTCGCTGAAGAGCGCTTTTTATTGAGGTGATAATGCCACATACATCCAAGGACTAATAAAATAGAGCCCAAGTACTTCAGGGGTCTTCCCTGATCTAAGTTCACACTCAAAGTCGATATATAGTTTCCATTTTTATCCTGCGAGTAGCTTGCCTGATAAAATGTGAGACCTCTAAATTTCATAGGGTTATTCATAAAAATATGATGACTGGTAATACCTTCATTCGTGAAGAGCTTTACGAATGACTCATAACTTGCTGGAGAGTTTGTCCCAGGGTCTTTATCCATCTTAAAGCGATCGAGAACAAGCTCAAAGGGAAGTTTGACTCGATCTTTGGTAAGGTTCACAAAAACTCTTTGGCCATCCATTTGAAGAGTGACAGGCTTAGAATCAGTGACAACATATTCCTTATCTTTAACCTTAAAGTTAATCGCCCTCGTTTTTCCTTTCGTGAGTTGACCGCCTTTGTGATAAGGCTTTGCCGCAATTGGCTTATGATGAGGATACTTTTGAGTTTCATGCTTAAGGAGACTGAGAGTAAAACCCATCCATGGAAGTGAGATTGAATCGCTTCCTTTGAGATCTTCAAGATTCCAAGCCTCTTCATCTTTATCAAAGAATGCCGCTTTATCTCCCATAAGAAGAAGTGCAGGGGCCTTTTGGAAAATCTCTGTTGAAAAAGCTCGGTACTCTGAGTCTTGGAGAGGCTCTAAGTTTTCATCCATAGGATAGGGAGAAAGGTTTGGAAAGAATGTCAAAATAAGGTCTTCTTTCTTTAAAACGTAAAATTGCTTGCCACTTTTTGTTTCTTTGAAATGAAGATGAGAAGACTTATTCTTAAAAAAGCATTCGCCAGTTTTAAAATTATAAACAAAGACTGTCGACGGCAATATGTCTTGAAAACAGGTTGAAAGTTTACTTGGAAGATAAAGAACTTGAAGTGGTCCAAGTCTTGTGTTGGATTCAAACTCTGAAGCTAGTGGGTTTCTTGAAAGAGTAAACTCTTGGTTGAAGTTATCGTTTGATAAAAAGTATTGGCTTGAATGAATGCTATCAAGGTTTTCATAACGAAGGCCCCTAAGGTCTTCAGCTGTGAACTCTTTCCATTCAACCACTTCATTGGCATAGGGAAGATATTCATAAAATTCAAACTCTTCAAACTTGATATCAAGATCAGTTTTTGAAACAACGTTAGGAAGAATTCTTGTGATTTGTCTTCCGCTATCGGGATAAGTAATAACCAGAAGATCGTCCGGGAGGATAATATTTCTTTCGGGTTCATTGGGGGCCAAAGTGATTTGACCGTCAATTCCGGCGATATAGGTAATAAAAGCACCACAGGCAATAACAATAAGACCGGCATGAATGGTGTAGAAACCATAGAGTCTTTTCTTAGGTGGAAGTCTTCGAAAGGCGGCGAAAAGAATACTGAGACCCATGAATGCTTGAGTGAGCATAAACCACCAAGACTTATAGATTAATCGCTGAGCGTACTCAGCTCCATGATAAGATTCAATAAAAGTCCCCACGATCATCATAATCGTAAAAATAAGAATGATGATGACGGCAAACTTTAGTCCACCTATCGTCTTTTCAGCTTTATCAAAGAATCGTTTCAACGAGCCTGCCTTGAGAAAAAGTCCTAAGAATTCTTAGCCCAATTTATAGCAAATTCGTTAAGCTCTGTCTCATTTGAAGTACTTGCATAAAAGATTTTAATTGAAAATCTTAGACACACACCAAACAAGCGAAAAAAGAATAGGTTGGTGCACGAGGTAGATTAGTAAAGAATGTTTGCCTAAGAAGCTTAAAGATCTTGTAAGAGAATTATCTGGGGTTTTGAGCTGATGAAAATCAACTTTTGCCAAAAAAATGCCCAGGGCCACGACTCCAATCCATGGAAACAGGGGAATATAGTCCATGCTGCGATGGGGAAGAACAAACCAGGGAATCGTTTTTTCAAAGCCGATTACGGGGATAAATAAAGCTAAGAAAAGAAAAAGGTTGAAAAATTTAAATCTCAATAATCCTAGAGCAAGAATTGAGCACAGAGAGATACAGTGAAGGGTTCCAAAATAAACCCAGCGTTTGGGGAACATATAATAGGTTGAGAGACTAATGAACACAGCTCCCAGAGTCACTTTTAGCCATCTCTTCCAAAAAGGACTCCAGCGAATTTTTTTATGATGACCTAGGTAAAGGGAGATACCAACAGACAAAAGAAATAAAAAAACGATGACTCTTGGAAAGATCCACCAAAGAAAACTATCACTTCTTTTAAAGGTCAGATTAATAAACTTAAAGATCGCCAGGTCGTAACTAAAGTGAAAAATGATCATCAATAAAACAGCAAAACCACGCAGTTGGTCAACAATTGGGAAGCGATGTTTTGGTTTTTGATTTTCTATGAAAACTCCATTTTTACACCTGTCTAATATTATACTGAGCAATGCTTTGGTTTGGTAGGTAGAGGAAACATGGTTTTGTCGATCTCAAAAAAAAGAGCCCATTTGCGTTATTGCTAAGTGTCAGGGAACTCAGTGGCGGTGAGATTGTTTTGTCTTTTAAGGGATACTCACAACGCCCCTCGAGACTCAATTCCATCGTTTCAAAACTGAAGACGCTAAAGGTCCCTGAATGTTCAAGCTCTAAAGTGAAGTCTTTGTTGATCAAAAGAAGCTTCTCATCAATTTGAATGGTTTTTAATGAGCTCATTTGTTTTACAAAATGAAAAAACTCAGAAAGATTCATTAATTCGTGATCAAGACGAGCTCCAGTAAAGCCTCTGAACATTAAGCTCTGAAGGTTCTTTTTGTGCTTGAGAAGCTCAAGGCAAAACTTGAGGTCTGAATAGTCCTTGTTCTTTTCAAGTAGGATTTGCGTTGTGGACTGATGAAGAACCTCACGGTTAGAGTCATTATCACCGATATAGAACTTTTCGTGGGTTTGAAAAAGGTTTTGAAAATTATAGCCGCCATCAATAAAAATGATTGGCCCATGAGATTGATCGATTGAAGCTTTGTCTGGCTTAAAAAGTGGTCCAATAACAGAGAGTTCATTATACTTATCAAGCTTTTGAAGGAATTGTTCGGACTCAGAAGAAAGTGGTTCTTTTATTTTCATTTCGATAGACTGAAAGTGGTATGACTGAAACTATAATAACATATTCTCATAATCTCGATGGCGAAAAGCTTGATTTGGTCTGGTCTCCTGAGACAGGTTTCTCACTAAACGAAGTTCAAGCTCCTGTTTATTTACTTTTAAAGAGTTTTTTTAAGCTTCAAGAATCAAGACCTTGGACTTATTGGTATGAGTTCAACCTTAAGGAAGTGGAAAGCTTTGCGCGAAGCGAAAATCACCAACCATTATTATCGTCTTCAGAGTTGGACGAGCTTGATGGTGAGCTTCGTTCATTACTTGGGACTTTTTTAGAGCTCGTGCATGCCAAACAGGTTAGTGAGTTTATTCAAAAGAAGTCTCCTGAACTCGATGATGACTATTCTTCAGGGCCTTTCGGCACCGAGCTTCAGGTCATAAAAACTCTTTCTCCCTATGAGAAGCATATAGCAGCCGCCTTAGAGCAATTTCAGTTGAGTTTTAAGTTTCTTGATGTGGATTTAGACTCAGGTTCGCTTTTTTATGGGGTAAAACCAGACTTAGAAGAGGGGCTTAAAAATCACTGGGACCGAGTTCTAGGAAGGGTCTTTTCTAAGCTATTTAAGATAAATTTTTGTTCGCCGCTTGCGAAGAAGTACTAATAAAGTTAAGATTTCCGAAGTAAGTGATCAATTTTATTTAAATGGAGAGTAGATGAACTCTTTAGTTGCTGTTAGCAAAACGATGATTTGTTTAATTTTTCCGCTGGTTGTTTCATTAAGTGATGCCAGTGCACAAAATATTGAAAGAGGAAAAACTCTCTTTGCCTCATGTGTGGCTTGTCACGGACAAAACGGCGAGGGAACAGATAAAGCACCTAAGCTTGCTGGCCAACATGATTGGTATCTTGAAAGTTCATTTAACACTTTTAAAATCAAAGAACGTCCATCAGCTGGTGGTGCCCACGAAAAAGTTTCAGCTGCAGATGCCAAAGACATTGCTGCGTTTTTAGCAAGTCTCAAATAAATAACTTTAGGTTGCCATGAGCGAAGAAACTCAACTCATATTTGAATCCATTAACACTGAAGAGGGATTTAAAGAAATCTTTGATTATTCAATCGATGTTTTCTCTGATTCTCCTGATTTTCAGTGGACATTAGATGGGATCAAACAAGAAGTTGCTGAAGGGTGGAGCCTAGAAGCGGTCAAAGTTGGTGTTGAGATCATTGCTGCAATCTTTTTTAAAATGGACAATAAGGTCCTTGCCACTAAAAATACTGCACTTAAGGCGACACACCAGGGCAGTGGTTATTCTCACCTCATTAAAGAATACCTTGAACAAAAAGCCAAAAGTCTAAAGGCCAAAACAATTCTACACTATTGTGGAATTGATAACTTTAGAATGTACTCCTTAAATGAATCTCATGGTTATACTAAAACCCAAAGACGTTTTGGAAAGTCTGGTCACATCGTTGAATGGGAGAAGACGCTCAAATAAGCGTTTTAGAGCCTCTTTTTTATTAAAATACAAAAAAAGTACTTGATAATCTTAATACGATGAAGTCACAATAAGTACGATATCGCATTATTTTTGTTTAATTAACGGTCTTTTATAATATTAAAAAAGCCTTGCACTGGAGAGACATTATGGCGAAGAAAGTGACAAAGAAAAAAGCGGCAAAGAAAACAACAAAAAAAGCAGCAAAGAAAAAAGTAGCTAAGAAAGCAACTAAGAAAAAAGCAACAAAAAAGAAAGTTGCTAAAAAAGCAACAAAGAAGAAAGCAACTAAGAAAAAAGCGGCTAAGAAAAAAGCGGCTAAGAAAACAACTAAAAAAGCCACTAAGAAGAAAGTAGCTAAGAAAGCAACAAAGAAGAAAGCTACCAAGAAAAAAGCAACCAAGAAAAAAGCAACTAAGAAAAAAGCGGCTAAGAAAACAACTAAAAAAGCCACGAAGAAAAAAGCTGCTAAAAAAACAACAAAAAAAGCGGCTAAAAAAGTAGCTAAGAAAGCAACAAAGAAAAAAACAAAAAGAAAACCTAATGCTGCGTTTATGGCGCCTTTAACTCCATCAAGTGAACTTGCTGCAGTTGTTGGTTCAAAGCCATTACCAAGAACACAGGTTATCAAGAAGCTTTGGGACTATATTAGAAAGCATAACCTTCAAAACCCAAAGAACAGAAGAAACATCATCGCTGACGACAAACTTAAGAAAGTTTTCGGAAAAAAAGAAGTGACGATGTTTGAATTAGCAAAAATTGTTGGAAAACACTTAAGCTAAAAGAGCCTTGAAGATAAAGATAATTGAATAAGGGGCAGAGTATAGACTCTG
>JBMYPC010000108.1:0-10497 GCA_049599895.1 Bacteriovoracaceae bacterium
ACTAATCCCAAGAATAAGAAAGAAAAGACGGTTTCGATTCAATCAGAGGATAAGAACTCCAGAAACGAAAGAAAAATAAAACAAAAAGAGCTCGCTAAAAAAACCAAAGCGAGAAAGAGCACAAAAAGAAAACAAACTCATAAAGTTGCCAAGTATTGTAACGAAATTCAAAAACGATTTAAAAAATACAGATGGGGTCAAAGCCATTGTGAAAATTATAAATGGAATCATGTAAGAGACTCTTATCTTGGGAGACCTCTTATCTGGAAAGTCTTTGGAAATGAAAAAGAGGGATCTCTTCGCTCTAAGAATGTGACACTTATTTTATGTGGAGTTCATGGTGATGAGATCACACCTGTTAAGTTTTGTTTTGATCTTCTTAAGCACTTAAGTCAGTTAGATCAAAAAAGTGATTCTGATGAGAAGCTTTGGAAGAATGAAGTGGTGGCCATCGCACCTATCGTAACTCCGGACAGTTTTTTTAAAAGAAGACCAACAAGGACCAATCATAAAGGTGTCGATGTAAATCGAAACTTCCCAACTAAAGATTGGGCAAAAGATGCCATGAGAATATGGAAACACCGGTATCGAAGTGATCCAAGAAGATATCCTGGTGAAAAACCATTAAGTGAGCACGAAACTGTTTTTCAGGTGAATCTTATAAAACGTTATAAACCTAGTAAGATCATTTCTGTTCACGCCCCACTTACGATTATTGATTATGATGGGCCAGAGCATGGCGGATTATTTTCAGCTTCAAAAGCCAATAACCTTCTGATTCAAATGAGTAAAAAAGCTAAGGGCTATAGGATTAAAAATTATCCTTTCTTTCCAGGAAGTCTTGGGAATTATGCGGGCAATGAAAGAAAGATTCCAACTTATACACTTGAGCTTCCAAGCAGTGATTACACTAAACATAAGCGTTATTGGAAACTCTTTAAAGATTCAGTTTCTCATGCAATCTTTGAAGACCTTAGTCCAAAGACCGCTGCCAATCCTTAAACCTTATAGACAACTTTCAAAAGAGACAGCAACACCTTGACCAACCCCAACACACATTGTGGCAAGGCCCTTTTTAAGGTTTGAATTATCTTTCATTGAGTGAAAGAGAGTTGTAACAATTCGAGCTCCCGAGCAGCCAAGAGGATGGCCTAAAGCTATGGCGCCACCTTTTTGATTTACAATATTTTGCTCAATCTCAAGGTCTTTTAAACAGGCCAAACTTTGAATTGCAAAGGCTTCGTTAAGTTCAACCACATCATAATCTTTTGCTGCGATTCCAAACTTCTTTTGGATTTTCTGGACGGCACCCACTGGGCCAATTCCCATAATATTGGGTTCTACTCCATGAGTGGCAGCTCCTGAGATTCGCAGAATAGGTTTTAGGTTATGTTTCTTTAAAAAGGCTTCGCTAACAACCGCGACGAGTGCTGCTCCATCATTCATGCTTGAGGCATTTCCGGCTGTGACCGTACCATCTGCTTTAAAGACAGCTCTTAACTTTGAAAGCTTCTCTAAAGAGGTATCGGGCCGTGGCCCTTCATCCTTTTCAAGAGTAAGGGTTGATTTTCTAAGGGCAATCTCAATGGGGAGAACCTCATTTTTGAAAAGATCATTGTCCCAAGCTGCAATGGCTTTTTGATGAGAGTTTAAAGCAAATTGGTCTTGTTCTTCTCTTGAAATAGAGTAGTGTTTGTGGAGTTCTTCTGCAGTTTGTCCCATTCCAAAGAGAGGGAACATGGCCTCCATCTTGGGGTTTGGAAACCTCCAGCCGAAAGTCGTGTCATACATTTTAGAGTCCCGACCAAAAGGAGTTGATCCTTTTGAAACTACAAGTGGTGCGCGAGTCATACTTTCAGCTCCACCTACAAGAACACAATCAGCGTAACCTGCTTTAATCCTTGCACTGGCATCTAAGACTGCATCAAGGGATGAGGCACAGAGACGGTTAAGAGTGACTCCTGGGACTGAATAGGGGAAGCCTGCAAGGACCACGGCCATTCTTGCAAGGTTTCGATTATCTTCTCCTGCTTGATTAGCACAACCAACGATAACTTCATCCACTTCTTCCATGGAAAAATCACTTTGTTTTTTAAAGTCGATTAAAAGATCGGCCATAAGATCATCGACTCTTTTATGAGAGAGACCGCCACCGAGTCTTCCAATGGGAGTTCTTTTGGCATAGATGAGGTAAGTCTCAGTCATAGGGATATCCTTTTTAAATATCTTGTCTTAGAAGTTCCGAGCATGCGTAACGTTTATCTTTTTTGGCTTCAAAAAGATCATCAAGAAGATAGACAATACTCTTGAGACTTCCTTTATCGGCCCATTCAAATGGGCCGAGGGGATAGTTTACGCCGTATTTCATTGCTGTATCAATATCTTCTTTTGTGCAAAGTCCATCTTCGAGAGAGAAGTAGGCTTCATTAATAATCATGGCAAGTGTTTGAGATAGGGGAAAAACATCATTTAAAACTTTGATTTCAAAACTTTCTAAAGAAAGTGTTTCTTGGGCCCAGCTTGTAAACTCTTTTTTATGATCATCAAGTTCTGAGTAAAGAAGCTCGAACTTATTCTTAGGAGAGTAAGTATTGAGGTTGAAGCAAAGTTTTAAAGCAGGGCAAATCTTTTTGTACTTTGGGATGTAATAAGCTCCAAGGTCTGAGTAAATTAGGGCAGAGCTTTTTTTATTGATATCCGATAAGAGTTCCTCTTTTTGATTTGGTGGCAAAAGAGTGAGATCAAGAACAGTTCTTTCATTGAGAAGAGAGAAGTCTTTTTTTATCTCTACGAGGTCGATATAGTTTGGGAGAACTTTCACTCTCTCAAAGTGTGGGTGATCTGGGGTACAAAGGATATAATCAATCATACTTATAAAATCCCTTTGATACCTTTTTCCCTATTCGTCCTGATTCCACCATCGACTTTTGAATGGGGTGGGGAGCGAATCGAGGCTCTCTATAAAACGCGTCCCAGACACATTCCGTGACATTGAGATTCACATCAATTCCAATGAGATCCATTAATTGAAAGGGGCCTAATCGAAAGCCACCAACTTCTTGTAAAACGGAGTCATGTTCTTCCACTTTTTCAGTGTTGTTTTCTTTTATGATTCGAAAGGCTTCTCCATAAAAGTTTCTTGCCACTCTATTGACAATAAAGCCAGGAGAGTTCTTGCAGACAGCAATTCTCTTACCTTTACTTTCAAAGTACTCTTTCATCCTCTGGATTAAGGCTTTTGAGATTGTCTTTGATTTCACAATCTCAACCAGCTTCATAATTGGGGCAGGATTGAAAAAATGAATTCCACAAAACTTTACTTTGATTTTTTCAGGAAGAGCGGCACAAAGACCATCAATGGAAAGGGATGAAGTGTTGGTTGCCACAATTTGAGTGCTATTGATTGTCTCAAGAACTTCATTAAAGAGTTTTACTTTAAGTTCAAAGATTTCGGGAACAGCTTCAAGCACCAGATCAAAGTCTTTATTCATGAGATTTTTCAGATCATTTTCAAAAGAAAGCTTTTTGTGAAAAGTTTTAACATGATCTTCTGAAAACTTTCCTTTTTCTTTGAGCTTATTCCACGAGAACGTAATTTGTTTATTGGCTTTTTCTGTTACTTCTTGAAAAGGATCGTAACAGACAACTTGAGCTTTTTGCTGAGCAAACCACTGAGCGATACCACTTCCCATGGTACCGCTTCCAATTATAAGAACTGTTTGAAACATGGGACCTTCAGTTATTGAGGCTGTTCAGTCTCATTATACTCAGGAATAACCAATCCCACTTCCTCACAAAGTGTTTTGATCTCAGCGATGAAAGTTTCTCTAATCGCCATATTGGTTCTTTTCTTAAGACCAAGCCTTACATAAAGATCGTTTCTTTTTCCTTTACCTCGACCAAAGACATTCATGGTTCTTGGCCACCATATATTCAGTCGCTCTTGAAGAAATTCTTTCTCTTTAGGGTCTTTACCAAGAATTTTCACCCATTTATCACCATGAGCAAGGTGCATCACTTCTTCTTTATAAATTCCTTCAATTCCTTTTTTCCAGGGAAGGTAACTACTATGGAGAGTGTCCTGAAGTTGGTGACCAGCTGCTCTATCCATTAAAAAGTTAAAAAGGATAAAGTCTGTCCAGTAGTTGATCCCATAATAGAAGATATTCACTCGGTAGTCGTTTTTAAGACGTTGAAAACCAATATTCGCCTTATCTTCTTCGAGTTTATAACCCATCTCAGTGTTTTCAATGTGAGATGCTGCATCTTCACCTAGGCCTTCCAAGATTCTGTAGATAACGGAAGCATGTCGCATTTCATCTTTTACAATTTGTGCCACTAAAACTTTCTCTTGAACCCCTGGTGCCTTTTCAATCCAAGGCATATAACCTAATGCTCCTGAGTATTCGCTATCTCCTTGCATCCATAAAAGGTTCAGAAGTGCTTTTCTATAGATTGGAGGAAGTTCATCACCTTTATCAAAAGTTCTTCCTTCTTTAATTTCTTCAAAAAGTTTTAACTCTTCAGCGGAATATTCCGAATCTAAGTTTCTTGCTGCTTCACTCATATATCCTCCTCAATTATTCAAAGCTTGGTGGGCGCTTCTCAAAAAAGGCCTTAAGGCCTTCTTGGTAGTTGGGATGATTTCCCAACATTCTTTGCCCGATAACTTCATTTTTTAAATTATGTTGAAATGTTGATTCTTGTGATTCTTGTAAATTCTTTTTAACGATCGCCAGTGCATTTGGGCCACAGAGGGAGATCATTTTTGCTGCTTGTAAGGCTTTTTCCATTGGATCTTCAGAAAGATCATTAATGAGACCAACATTTTTCAACTCTTCAGCAAATAGGGGAGAGTTTGAAATGTAGAACTCGAAAGTCTTTTTAGGCCCAATCGAGCGACTGAGAAGATAAGTTGATCCTGCATCAAGGCAAAGGGCAAGTTTTCCAAAACCACCAACAAACTTTGTTTGAGGTTTACAATAAACAAGATCGCAATTGAGAGCAATTGAGACTCCCGCTCCAGCTGCCACACCATTTACTGCGGCAATTACTGGCTTTGAACTCTTCCTTATGGACTCAATTAGAGGGTTCCACTCTGTTTCGAGGGTTGTTCCTAGGTCTGTACCACCTCCAACATTACGATCATTGAGATCTTGACCTGTGCAAAAGGCTTTACCAGCACCTGTGAGAATGATTGAGCGTATACGAGAGTCTTCAGAGGCCTTGTTAATAATATCCGCCAGTTGAAGCTTATTTTCTTTCGAAAGACCGTTGTAAACCTCTGGGCGGTTAATAGTGATGATTTGGATGTTCTCTTTTATTTCGAACTCTATAGGCACTGCTTGGTCTCCTAAATAGTGCTTTGTGTTGAAAAGATGTGTTTTTTCGTATAAAAAGATACCAAAAAGCCATTTAAATGGGCAAACTTTGATGTATAAAGTCGAAAATTTAGCTCTTAAAAGCTTAAAGTTCTAAATCTACGACACTTGTCACATCTTTGTTTAAGAGAATTTAGGCTAAAAGTAGGGATAATTCATTTTGTTAGAAAAAGAGAATATAAAATATCTGTTTCGAGAACTTAATCAGAGATTTGATAAATCCGAGTTGTCTGATCTTCTTGAAGTTTCACGAAAGACCTTATCATCAGCAACAGAAAGAGGGGATATTGTTCTTTATGACCTGGTTCATATTTCTGAGAAGCTCAACATTGCAGTCGAAAATATTCTTTCACAAAACTATGATTTACCAGTTGCCTGCAATTATATTGAGGGCGAAAAGCAAACTCTTCCAAATCGCTATAATCGTTGTTTTTCAAGCCGCATAAGAACTATTAAAAGTGCTTTAAGTCTTCTAGGGAAGATGTCAAAGCAGAACCAAGACTTTTTACTTCGTAAATTTCAGTTAACACCAGAAATTCTTGAAAATGAAGATGAGCTAATTGGGGGACAACTGCTTCTCGATATTTACTCTTATGTTGACTCTCAACCAATTTTTTCTGGGAAAAAAGTGTTTGAAATTTTAGGTCATTCAGCTTCAGATGCATTTAAGGGAAGCGAACTTGCTGGACATTTAAAAAATTATTCAGGAGCAAAGGAAGCCTTAGAATATTTTATTGAAGAATTAACTCCTATCGTTGAGACGAATCAGGATTACAAAATTCATAAATCTGATTCCAATAGCATAATTTTTTCTCACAATGTAAAAGACTCAATCTCTGAATCATTGCAAACAGAACATTATGGAGGCCCAAATATGGACCTCCATATAAAGTCTTGGTTTTCTAACTTTACGACATTTATTGGCCTACAGCCTGTTGAGGTAAAGAAACGATCTTGTGTCCAGGACGGTGATTCAACTTGCAAATACGAGCTATACTTTCCTCAGACTTTTTGGAAACAACGATTCTTTGGTCCCAAACATTCTGATACTCCACAATGGCATCAAGGGAGTCTTGGCTAGGATTTTCGAAGGTTAAAATTTCAAAATCATCATTCATAAGCTGCTCAAGAGGGACTGCAGGCAATGTTCGACCTTCAAGTGATAGTGGTTCATAGCCAATTTTTTGAATAATGGTATTGGCCTTAGTGCGAAGTCTACCAACACAAAATGAAAATGGGGTGTCAAACTCATAATGGTATTGAGCTACCAAAGGAAGAAAGAGCCGCAGAAGCGATGCTCTTGCTCTGCGATCTCTAATTCTTGGGGCCATTGTAAAACTCGATGTATAAGCAACATCTCCCGTTTTTTCGACAACCGTTTCGATAAAGCTTTCAATAGCCTTAAGATGTTCTTTTATGTTCGCTTTTTTGATCATCTCATAACCTCCAAAAGGAAGATTATAAAATTTACTGTCATTTTTTGTGATGGCCTTTGTACATAGTAATGGTTCTAAGCCTTCATCATTTTGTTCGCAGACTAAAAGATGGGTGCCAATTGTATCTGTTGTATCAATGGCAAGATAACCTGTTTCTAATGTGCGAAAACCATCAGACTTTAACTTTAGAACTTTTCCAAAGAAATCTCTGAATTCTGGTATGTGCATAAATTTTAATGGATTATCAACCATAACGATTTGATAATTTGATTTCTTATCAATATTAATTACTGACATGCTTACTCCTTAAGCCGATTCCCTTCCTGGGAAAAGTCAATTCACTTAGTTCCTTTTGTAATAAACTTTGTATGAAACAGTGGGGTTAGGGGATTTTGAATTTCTTCAAGATAGGCATTAATGAAGTCATCAATCGAGCTTTTGTTTGTAAAGACTCTATTAAGAGAAGGGCGAATGAGCTCACATCGACTTCTGTTATTCTCTATTTCTTCATTTCTATCTTTCCCTTTAAAATCATGAAAAGTTGTCTTCCATTCAATGTCTTTAAACTGTTCAAGGTTAAACATTTGAGGGAGTTTGCGACCAATAAATAAATCGACTCCAAGTTTTGTATTGAGACTTTCAAGGTCTGACTGAAGTTTTTGATTTAAGGTTCCAATATTAAGAAAAAGGCCATCAAAGTCGATAATGATTAATTGACCACCAGGTTTTAGAACTCGTTTAAGAGATTTGATAAGACCTTGACGGTTATCAACATGTTCAATGACGTAACGGCAGATAATTTTATCGAAAGTATTATCAGCGAACTCTAAGTCAAAAAGGTTTTGTTTTGCATAATGAATTTGATTATTATGGATTCCCAGCTGAGAGTTTTTAGCAATTTCAACTCGATCTAAGGATTGATCGACACCAAATATTTCAAGATTGTGGTTTGGATAATTTTCGCATAAAAACTTAGAGACGATTCCTGTTCCACATCCTGCATCTAAAACTTTTTCGTTCTCTGAAAATGTAACGCCTAACAACTCTTGATCTACGCTGTAATGCTTTTGGCGACTTTGTTTTTCTAGCCTTCGGCCTTCACCTGAGTTCTCGAGGACATAACCCATAATAATTAACTCCTTAAGTCTTGCTGTGATTGGCAAGATTATTTCTATCTAATGGAATTATTCTATAAGGAATAGAATAGAGCGACAGTCAGCATTTTTTTCCAGGATGAATAAAAATGCACTATAAGATTTTTTTACTTGATAGATTTATTCTCATTAGAATAGATTAGTGATAAATTTAACGATTATCTAAGTGTTATAAGTTGTTGAAAATACAAGAATGAAAAGAACTAGAGAAGACTTTCTCCATTTAACCGGTCAGTTATTAAAAGCCGTAAGGGCCATGAAAGGGATAAACCAGTCCCAGCTCGCTACAATTCTCAAAATTTCTCAATCAAAAATCTCAAAAATTGAGTCTGGAAATCTTGAACTAAGTGCCATTGAGTATGTTGGCCTGTGTCGTTACGCAGATATTAACTTTGATTGTATTGAGAAGGGCTATATTGATGTTTTTCATCAAAGAAATGGCTTAGGACAACAAGGGACGATATCTCGAACTCCACAAACTGGTAATGCCTTTAAGTCACGTTTTTTAATGCCATACGTACAATTCGCGAAAGTCTCTGGGTTTGCCGTAAATGAATTAGTTGGATTAAGTGATCTTGAACTGATCCTGCTCGATAGCGAAATTCCTAACGCTAAAGTTGTCGAGCTTATAAAAGACGAGAGGTTTGGCTCTAAATCTTTTAGGGATTTTTATAAAGAGAACTTTAAAAGTGATCTTTTCCATGGAGAGATTCATCATTATCTTGAAAATAGTCTCAACACAGTTGAGGTGTTTAAAAAGTACTTTGAAGTTTCAGATCAATATGAGTCAGTCCTTAACAAAAAGATTGTTTATTCAGATGAAAAGAGGCTCGACTTTGAAGTTACCCCAGGAGATTTCTGGGGAGACAATATGGTTCAGCATCTTGATTTCTTCTATTCAAACCTTTGTTCTTATGGAGGTGAGATGTCTCAAAATATCCTTAAAAAATCTAAGCAATTAAATTCAACTCTTTATTCTCTGAAAGTAAGTTAATTATCGGTGACCCATGCAAAAAAATACGATCGAAATCAAGGGAAAGACGCTCTCTTTTTTAACAAAAAACGAGGGCCCAGAAAAAGCTCTTCTTTTTGTTCATGGGAACTCCTTATCAAAAGATATTTTTCAATCACAGATAGAAAGCCTGGCGAAGACAGGGGCTTATTGTATTGCTGTGGACCTTCCGGGTCATGGCGAGTCTTCAAAGCGACTTGAGAATGAAAGTTATTCACTAGATTATTATGCTGAAACGCTTAAAGATTTTTGTTCAATACTTGGTCTACAAAAAATTACTTTTTTCGGACATAGTCTTGCTGGACATATCGGAAGTCATCTTTTTCAAAAAAAACCGGACTTGTTTGAAGCTTTAATTACATTGGCAACTCCACCTGTTAGTGACGTGGATTCAATGGGAAAAGCGTTCCATCCTCATGAAGCGCTTCCATCGCTTGTAACTGGTGATCTTTCTTCAGAGCAGGTTGAGTTTCTTGCCAAAGCATGTTTGGACTCTGAAATGCATGTAAAAGAAGTTTCAGAGATGATTGTAAAGACTGATCCTCGAACTCGTGATGAACTAGGGAAGTCTCTTGTGTCAGGGAACTTTCAAAATGAGATTGAAATTCTTAAGAACTCAAACATTGCTTATCTTAATATTTTTAGCGCAAATGACGAGATCGTCTCTTCTGAATACATCAAAAGTCTTCCAATTTTCAGTTTGAAAAATCAAAAAGTTACAGAAGTTCAGTCTTCTCATAATGCCATTCTCGAAGACCCTGATAAGGTCAAAGTCATTATTGAGGACTTCCTTAATGGGGTTGGTCTTAGCCTCTAAAGCCCTTTTAAAGATAGCCTCGTTTTTCTTGATCTTTTTCAATGGCATCAAACAGCGCTTGAAAATTACCTTCACCAAAGCCGTTATGTTTCTTTCTTTGAATTAATTCAAAGAACAAAGGCCCAATATAAGTGTCAGTGAAGTTTTGTAAGAGATAGCCTTCAGCATCTCCATCAACTAAAAGTTGTCGGTCTTCGAGAAGTTTAAGATCTTCTTCAACTTTAAAGCCTCGGTTTGGTATGGCCTCATAATAAGTGTGAGGAATATCGAGGAAGCGAACACCTCGAGATTGAAGATCACCTACAGACTCGGTTATGTCGGCAGTTGTTAAAGCAATGTGCTGAACACCTGGTCCATTATGACGATCGATGAACTCTTGAATTTGAGACTTTGAGTCAGAACGGTCAGGTTCATTAATAGGAATAATGACATTGCCATTTTCAAGTTGAACAACCTCTGAAAGAAGGCCAGTTTTTAGACCTTTAATATCAAAGTAGCGAGTGACTTTGAATCCGTAGATTTGTTTATAGAATTCAACCCATTTTTTCATTTCACCTTTTGGGACATTGTTGGTGATGTGGTCAATTCTTGAAACTCTTTGTGCTAGTGGCTTTGCTTCGGGATCGGATTCAACTTTTGTATATCCTGGTCGAAACAGGCTTTTTGGCCTTTCAATAAATTCATTAACAACATCCCC
>JBMYPC010000109.1:0-10370 GCA_049599895.1 Bacteriovoracaceae bacterium
AAAACTTAAAGGGATAGACCAGATAACTTGAAATTCGACCTAGGCGGATATCTTCAGAAAGGTTTCGACTGTGATGACTTTGAGCGAGGAGGGCCACTAATAATGTCCAAATCTGATATAGCATCATCTGATCAAGGGAATAGCCTTTAATCACAAGATTAGGGTCCCCTCCGTAAACAGTTTGCCAGAGATTATATTTGATCCAATAAAAACCAAGAGCTGGTCCAATGACTGTTAAGACGAGGTCAACTCGATAAGCGAGAATATTTGAGAGTTGATTTTTTATGGTTTGAAACCATTTGGATGGACGAATTTCAAAGAGATACACAATCAGCCTTCTTCTTTCAAAAGAATTTGAGGGTTGTGCATAAGGGTTTCCATGACATTTTCAATGGGTGTCTTCTCTGTCCCAAAGTCGATCACATCAAAGTCTGTGAGAATCTGGCTTGAAATCTCTCGAATCTTTTCTTCAGGAATTCGGAGCATGACCTTTTTGTTTTCATTTTCCCAAACGGGTTCGAGGTTTTTCCAAATCTCGAGACTTGGATCTTGTGTGGTTTTAAAATTAAAACTCAAGCCTTTTTTATTACCAAGGATTTGCTCAAACTCTTGAATGGGTCCATCGAAAGCTTTTTGACCTTTAAGGATGAGAATGATTCGGGGACATAGGGCCTGAACGTCCGCCATATAATGTGAGGTGAGGATCACTGTCACTTTATTTTCTTTTTGATACTCTTTTAAAAAGCTTCGAATCTTATTCTGAGAAACAAGATCAAGACCAATTGTTGGTTCGTCGAGAAAAAGAATCTTAGGGGAGTGAAGGAGTGAGGCCATTAACTCAACTTTCATTCTCTCTCCTAGAGAGAGTTTCCGAACATGAGTGTGAAGTTCGTTTTTGACTCCTAACATTTCAGAAAGTTCACCAACTTTCTTTTTGAATTCAGCATCTTCAACCTCATAGTATTTTTGAAGAAGAAGAAAACTATCCATTGCCGGGATATCCCACCAGAGCTGAGACTTTTGTCCCATGATAAGAGCGAGGTGTTTTCGAAAAGGGATTTTTCTTTCACTAGGAGTAAATCCTATAACTTTAAGTTCCCCAGAGCTTGGAACAATGATTCCAGTAAACATTTTCATGAGGGTTGTTTTTCCGGCTCCATTGGGTCCTAAGAGTCCAACGAAAGAGTTTGATTCAATTTCAACATCGAAACTTTGGACTGCATTTTTAACAAAAGCTTCTCTTTTAACAAAAGAAGTAAGGGATCCTAAAAGACCTTCTTTTTTCTTGTAACTTACGAAGTTTTTGGAAAGGCCTTGAGCGATGATATCCATGTTAGTGAACCGGTGAATTGTTTATGATTGATTTTGCTTTGTGTCCTGCTTCATCACTTTTCATACAAGATCACCTAAATGGGGTCAAGGGGGGTTCGTTATTAATCGTGCTTGTTAAGCACTTGATAATGTTGCGAGTTTTGCTAAAATCAGTTTAAGAATCAATCATCATTTTTGTGCCTCTAGTTAAGATTTCGAGCTTGCTAAACAGCAGAAAATTGATTATTTTTTCGTATTATTTCACGTGGTTTGGAAAGTTTAAGATATGGCCCGAGCGAGTACATTTGGAAAGCATGGAGAATGCATGGAAATCGTAAAGAAAACAGACAAGTATTTATTCGTTAAAAAGCGTAACGGACGTTATGGAGTGAAGACTCTTAGAGGTCAGTGGATTAACGGAGAAGACAAAGTTAAGCTTCTGGCCGCTGAAGGATTTATCAAAGTTCAGGAAAAGAAAGCCGAAGAAGCACCAGCTGAAGAAGCAGCCGAGGAAACAACTCAAGAAGCTGCTCCTGAAGAAGCAAGTCCAGCAGAATAGTCTGCATAAGTTCCTACTTTTATATTCAATACAGGCTTTTATACAAGGCGATCGAAAATATTTTCCTATTGGGGAGCCCAAGACAAGAGCCTCTTTACCTACTTCTGAGAAGCTTAAAAACCACTAATTTTTGAGAGGGTGTGTTGATTTTAGACACACCAGCCCTTCTAACTGGTTGAAATTGTAGAGGATGTGTTTGGCACCTTAAGTGCATACTATTAGGTACTCAAACAAAGAGCCTATTAGATCAAATTAACCGTGTGCCAAGCTTTGATCTAATAGGTTTTTTACTATTCTGAATTCTTAGAAAAATGACAGTATTTGGCCCTAATAAGCTCGAGATAATCTTCAGTAGAAAGAATTATTGAAGTGGTGAGCTCTCCCGCATTAAATGCGACTCTTTCCAAATTTAAAATCGAAGTATCGACAAAGAAGTCAAACTCAAATAACGAAGAAAGGGGAGGAAGAGCACCTTTAGGAACTCCTGTGAGCTCTTGAAACTCTTCGTCTGTAGCAAAGCGTAGCCTTTGGGATTTTATGATTTTTCTTAGGCGATTAGAATCAACAGTTTTTTCAGCGGAAATAACAGCAATGAAAAAGGACTTTTTTCCTTTAAAGAGAAGGGTTTTGCCTCCATTTTTTAAGGGCTCACCGCGAGCTTCGGCACTTAGTTCACAGGTTGGTGCAGCTGCGTGTCTTACTATTTTATAGTTCACTTTTTTTTGATCGAGGAGTTTTAAGATCTTATCTTTCATTGCTTCAGTTGCCATAGTAAAACCACTATCATAAAAAATGAGGAATTGAAGTCAATATCATACGTTAAGGATGAGATCGTGAAAAAAGTTTTATTAGGTGCGGGATGTTTTTGGGGTGTCCAAGACATTTTGAAAAAGCAAGAGGGTGTCGCAAAAACTCTTGTGGGCTACGCTGGTGGAATTATTTCAAACCCAAGCTATAAAGACATTTGTACAGGGCAGACAGGTCATACTGAAGTTGTTCAAGTTGAGTTTGATGAACGGAAGATTTCTTTTGTGGAGATTCTTAGTGTTTTCTTTCGACTTCACGATCCCACTCAACT
Organism: Bacteriovoracaceae bacterium; assembly: GCA_049599895.1. GTDB lineage: Bacteria > Bdellovibrionota > Bacteriovoracia > Bacteriovoracales > Bacteriovoracaceae > JBMYPC01. The sequence goes on from JBMYPC010000109.1 coordinate 2,949, forward strand.
GAATCGTCAGGGTGTTGATATCGGCAGTCAATATCGTTCGGCAATTTATGTTGAGAGTGAAACAGACTTAAATGAAGCAAAAGACTTTATTGAATCACTTGATAAGAAAAAAATCTTTGAAAATAAAATCGTGACTGAAGTAAAGATTGGTGAAGTCTTCTATGTTGGCGAAGAATATCATCAGGACTACTTCGATAAAAACCCTAATTCAGGTTGTCACTTCCTACGACCAGAGCTCTAAGAACTCACCATAGCCTTCTTCTTCAAGCTTCGAAACAGGAATGAATCGCATCGCTGCAGAGTTCATACAATAACGTTTGTTTGTGGGGGCGGGCCCATCGTCAAAGACATGGCCCAAATGATTATCAGCGTTTTTTGATCTTACTTCAGTTCGAGCTCTTAAAAATAAAGAACGGTCTTCTTTGTAATCAACATTGTCTTGAACCAATGGTTTTGTAAATGAAGGCCAACCGGTTCCAGAATCATATTTATCAAGGGAGCTAAAGAGTGGTTCTCCGGAGAGAATATCAACATAAATTCCTTGTTCTTGATTATCCCAATACTCATTTTTAAAAGCTGGTTCCGTTCCATCTTTTTGAGTTACTTTATATTGCAGCTTAGTAAGCTTTACCTTTAATTCTATTGGGGAAGGCTTTTTAAAGTCATTCATTCTCTAGTTCCTGGTATTTTTAGACTTGCTATCTTTTAACAATTAGCACCGGTTCAGCTTGTTTAAAAGGCTGTCGAATCTTTTCTTTTGAAACGCAGCTTATATTTCGCTATACTTTCAGTAACTTATCTATTGATTTAGTGATACTAAACCTAGGATTAAGATAATCTTTAGTGATATTGGACACTTAAAGAGGGTTTGCTTTGGAAGCGTTAAGTTTAAACATTGAAAAAGACCTAGAATCTCGCTTAAGAGATCTTATGGATGAGAGCAATTTAAACGTTGGTCTTGCTCGAGAGATCTCTGGAGGCTCAATTAATAAGGTCTATCTTGTAAAAGTCTCAAGCTCAAAGCTTCCAGGGGAAGTCATTGTCAAAAGCCATGAGAAGCCACCTAAGGACTTTTTCTTTAAAGAGGCCAATGGTCTGAAATCTCTGTCATTTCTCGCCAAAAAAGGCACAACCTTAAGAGTTCCTGAAGTTTATGGCCATAATGATCATATGCTCGTTCTTGAGTACATCCCAGCTGGATCAGAGAACTCCTATGACCAATTAGCAAAAGGGCTATTGGAACTTTATTCATTTCATAGACCAAGCTTTGGTTTTGACGAAGATAATTATATTGGTCTCAATGATCAGAAAAATACTCTTTCCAATGATTGGGGAAGTTTCTTTTATAATGAAAGACTTCTTTTTCAAGTTGAAAAAACCGCTGATGAGTCTTGGAAAATGAAGCTTGAAGAGCTGAAACCTAAAATGATAGGCCTTATCACCAAGCATCATCCTAAACCAAGTTTGGTTCATGGAGATCTTTGGAATGGGAATTTCTTTTTTGATCAAACCGGAAAACCGGTTCTCATTGATCCTGCGGTTTCCTATAGCGACCCTATGGTGGATATTGCCATGACATCTTTGTTTGGAGAACTCCCTGATAGCTTCTATCAAACTATAATTAAAGGTCTTGGGCTTAATGGCGATCATGTGATGCCACTTTTTATCATTTATAACTTCTATCACATCTTGAATCACTACAATCTTTTTGGTAATTCCTATGCACCACAAGTGGAAAGAATGTTTCAAGAAATCGAAAATCTTTAGAACTTTAAATTAGGTCAAACGCTTATGCTTTCTGATGAAGACTTTAATAAAGTCAAAAACTTCCTTGGTCGTGATCCTGAAGGATCCAAAGAAGTTTTAGTGCGAGATAAAAACGGAAATCCTCGAGTCATTAGAGTTTCGGCTTATTTCAATAAAACTCCTTTTCCTACAATTTACTGGCTTGTTTGTCCTATCTTAAAGAAGAGAATTGATGAAATTGAAGCTTCGGGTTTTATAAAGCACTTAGAGTCAGAAGTTTTCCTTAAAGGAAGCGACCTTCTTTTTGAACTTGAAGCTGACCAAAGAAGATGTATCGAGTCTCGAATGAATTCAATCAAAGACGATGGGATTGAAAAAGATATCCCAGAAAAAATCTTAAGATCATTTCAAGAGCGCGGCATTGGTGGCATCCAAAAGTTTGAACAGGTGAGATGTCTTCATATGCATTATGCTTTTCATTTAGTTCACGGAGGAGTTGTTGGACGTCTTCTTGATGAGAAGTTTCAGTTAAGTCAGCTTTAAAATAAAAAAAGCTAGGTTTTAGACCTAGCTTCCTATAACAAAAATAAATTTTATAACTTATTATGCCATAATGTCGTATGGGCGGATTGTCTTTCTTCCGTTCGCAGCAGCTTTCTTTTGAGCTTGATCAACTAGCCAGTAAACATACTCGTTCATTGCATCTAGTGCATCAGCAGAAACATTAAAAGTATTCTTTCCAGAACCTTTAAGAGCTTCTTTAGTTTTTGATCCAACTAATAGCATTTCTTTTGCTGCTTTTTTTGCTGCTTTCTTTTTTGCTTTTTTCTTGGCCATGAGATTTCCTTTGTTAGAAGTATTTGGCTATTTAAGTTTTAAAAATCATAGGAAGCTTCGGTCTTCACGTCAACACTAAAAATACTTCAAATCAGCTTTTAGGAGCCTTTTTCGACACTTTAACGATAAAGTCAAACTCTGACTTTTCCACTGGAGTGATAGAAAGTCTCGATCCCTTTTGAAGCACGCGCATCTCTGAAAGCTCGTCATACTCCTTCATTTCCCTTAATCCGACTGTTCTTGTGAACTTTTTGACATAGGTGACATCGACCATAATCCACCTTGGATTTTCAGGATCAGACTTGGCATCGTAGTACTTACTTTTTTTATCAAAAGCAGTATGGTCGGGATAACCCTCACGAGAAATTTTTGCCACTCCTACGACTCCAGGAACGTCACAATTGGAATGATAAAAGAGGACTTGATCACCAACTTTCATGTCATCTCTCATAAAGTTTCTGGCCTGATAGTTTCTTACACCATCCCAATGATCAGTTGATTTTGGTGCGTCTTTCAGGTCATCAATTGAAAAGACATCGGGTTCAGATTTCATTAACCAGTATTTTTTGGCCATAAGGATTTCCTTTTTTAATATTTTAAAAGATTTGAAAGTCGTTTTTTTAGAAAACTTGGAAGAGCAAAAGCTCCAACATGTATATCTTCGTTATAGTACTCAAACTCAAGGTTTGATTCGATAACTCTTTTTTTATCAAAATCATGAATAGGATGAAGTCCCTTGGAAGCAAAGCTAAAGCACCAATGCCCTCCTGGGTAGGTTAGATTGTGATAAGAGTAAAGAGTGCAAATAGGGAAAATCTCATTCAGGATACTAACAAGCTTCGTTTGCATTGTTTCTTCGTAATGAGGAGATTCACATTGGGAGACAACAATCCCATTATCGGTGAGGCAGTTTGAGATGTCTTGATAAAACTCAGGCCCAAAAAGTGGTTGAGCTGGACCAATAGGATCTGTTGAGTCAACGAGAATGACATCAAACTTCTCTTTTGTTTCTTTTACAAATTTCAATCCATCTTCGATTTTAAGATCTAACAATTGATGAGAAAAAACCGAAGAAGTTTGAGGGATATGTTCTTTACAAGCATTGACTACCATCTCATCAATTTCGACCATGACACACTTTTTCACTTTAGGATGCCTTAAAACTTCTCTGGCGGTACCACCGTCGCCGCCTCCAATGACAAGAACCTTTTGTGGGTTCGGGTGAACAAACAGAGGAACATGGGCAATCATGTCGTGATAAATAAACTCATCTCTTTCAGTCACCATGACCAACCCATCATTGAGGAGCATTTTTCCATGGCCTTTGGTTTCGACAACATCAACTTTTTGAAATTGGCTCTGTCCTGAAAAGAGAACTTTTTCGACTTTGTAACGATTCCCTAAATAATCTGAATGCTTTTCTTCAATCCACAGGTCTGAATACATTAAATCCTCTCTATTTTAGATTGATCGGCTTTATCGCCTGAACTTTGGGGTTAAAATAATGAGTGAAACTTACATAATAGCCACAGTCAATTTTGTCTTCCACACGTTTTTTGACCTGAAACTTAGGATGTTCATAAGTAAAATGCTTCTCAGGAGAAAAGGATATAAAGTCAAAGGAATCGGGCTTTAGAGCTTTAAGAAAGTGGGGAAGGAATGTCTCGGCAATTTCACTTAAATCAAGACTGGACTCAAAGCTTACGTATGAGTGACAGTCCTGAGGTGTGATATGAATAGTAAAATAATCTGAACCTTTAATACCATTTATGGAATATCCATAAGGCTTAAAAACAAAGTCATCAAGAATATAGTCCTTGAAGTGTTTTTCAAATTCGAAGAAGTTTCGCAAATCTTCTTTGCTTTGAGACTTTGTGAGAAAGTCAATAATGTCAGATCTTAAGTTATAAGCGAGAAGCTCGAAAGTCTCATCATCTTTTTCTGGGATATACTCTTTTGTAAGATGGTAGAGAAAAAGGTGATGTTCGTCATAGTTGCCAAAGCGAATGGCCTTTGAATCAAAGTGCTCGTCTAATAGTTTTTGATCGTCAAAGAAGCTTGAGTTTTGAAGATGCCCACAGTATTCATTTTTTCTTTGAAAGATAAGACTTTGGATATTCTCTTTGCCGAACTTTTCAACGATTTTATCAGCAGCATTGGCAAGTGTTGTTGTACCGCATGTGATCATTAAAATACGGTCATCCCAAACAAAGAGACTGGACTCAGATAAAAGAAAAGCTATGAGATCACTTGTTTCAACATCATTTAAAATCTGTGCTTTTGAGGCCTGGACAATCTCATCCCATAACGCAGTGGGCTTTTTCAAGAGTCCACCATCATTAAAAACAACTTCTAGTTTTTTCTCCGAGCCCTCGAAGATCATTGCTTTCACCTTTTTGTCATTATTTTGGGCATAATTTAGCGAATCTTTTAAGTTCTGTGAATCATTGATTGGCAAAATCCCCTTAATGTCGATAAAATTCCAATGGATGCAAACATCAATTCAGAAGATCAATAGCTATTGCCTGGTGATACTGGCCCTTGTGGCCTTAACAGGTGTACTTATTTACACCAAGGCTGCCTTACTTCCTTTTACAATAGGTCTCTTTGTTTATGCTTTAGCTTCCCCAACAGTTTCTCTTCTTGAGAAGAAGCTTAAGGTCCCAAAGTGGCTTTCACTCATCCTGACCATCATTTTAGTTTGTTCATTTGCAACCCTGGTGGTTTTTTTGATTACGATTTCAATTCAAGACTTCATTCAAGGCGCTGGTATTTATAAACAGAAGGTGATTCAGTTTGTGAACTGGGCAACAGAGTTTCTTCAGACGATGGGTTACGACTTCAATGTTCAATATCTAAAGCAAGAACTTCGAAATTTTCCAGTGTTTAAAATCATGCAAAACTTAACGGGAGATATTTTTTCTCTTCTCGGAAATGTTGTTCTTGTTCTGATCTTTTCAATGTTCCTTCTTATTGGGGACTTTCAAAGTAAGGAAAAACATCCTTTGTTTGAAGAAATTCAAAATAAAATTGCAAAATATGTCGCCACAAAGTTTCTTACTTCTCTATCAACAGGAGTCATTGTTGGGGTCATTCTTTGGATTGTTGGGGGAGAGCTGGTTTTTATGTTTGCTCTACTGACAATGCTTTTAAACTTTATTCCTTCTATTGGGTCGATTATAGCAACCCTGGTCCCCCTTCCTGTTTTACTGCTTCAGTTTGGGTTTGGTTGGGAGTTTATATCCGCTTTTATTGCAATGGGGATCACTCAGTTTTTTATTGGGAATGTTCTTGAGCCAAAGGTCATGGGTGAGTCGATGGACCTTCACCCTATCACAATAATGATCTTTCTTATCTTCTGGGGACTTGTTTGGGATGTTCCTGGTATGTTCATGGCGGTACCTATTACGGCCTTAGTTAAGATTGTTCTTGGGAGAATTCCAAGCTTACAACCACTCAGCGAGCTGATGGCAGGAAGAATCAAAATCGAATCTTAAGAAATGCTACAGGTAAGTACCTTCTTCTTTTTCAATGACCTCTTCAGGTGAAAATTCGGGACATTTCTGCTCAAGAGAGGCGAAGAAATTAATATCTTTGAAATGAGTTTTCAAACAAGAATATGTTGTAGCAAGGGATTTAATTTTCCCACATCGCGAATAAAGTTTTTCTTTTAGGCAAGAAAACTTTTGATCTTTAGAGAACTTTGAAGCGACAGCTCTTTGTATGCCGCTATAGCGAACTTTAATTTTATCCTCAACATAGGCATCCATTTGGGTTGTGAGATAAATGTTATAAAGAGTTTCGGGATAAAACTCATCGAGACTTTTAAGAGCACATTGATCTCTTAGTTCTAACCGATCAGAGACTTTGGGGAAAAGTTTTGAGTGAGTTCCATTGGCCTTCTCTGTTTTCACAAGACTTTCGATTGCATCAGATTGGCAACGGCAATAATTCAAAACTTCCTTTTGTTTGTTTTCTTCTTGCTGAAAATGAGGATGATGAAAATAGGTGATAGGGTTGTGAAAGATTAATTTTATACAGGAATCAAAGAGATAAGTGGTTTTAGTAACGACAACTTTGGAACTCACATTTGAGCTAATCAGAAACAGGGAAAAAGTGAGAAATAAAACACTCAAAACCTTCACTATCACTATTATATCGCAGTTTTTAAATATCTAAAAACACATGCAAAACTTGCTACTGTCTAGCTGATTCTAAGGCTTTAAAAGTGCACAAATGGCCTATTTTTCGCTATTCTGGGTGAAATTCCACAATTTTAAGGCAGCTTAAAGAATCAAAGGAACATGAGCATGGAACACAACATGGACGATAATGAAAAAGAGCGCTTGGCTTTAGAAAATGATTCTAAACAAAGAGAGCGTCTTTCAAATTTAAACGCTGTCGAAGAACTTCTTCTTTATCATCTTAACAACTTTGCTTACCGTTACTTTGATTCAGATGAAAAGATTGAACCACTCTTTAAAGAACAAAAGATCATTACTGTTCAGTTCTATGAAACTAATCTTGCTAATGCTCTTAAAACTCAGGATAAAGAGTTGAGAAAAAAACTCATTGAGTTTGCTAAATCTCACTCTAAAAAAGATAACCCGAAAATTTTGAATGAAATTGAAATTGACTTTAGGGCCTTAAGCGACAGTGGTGATGGAGAGGTCATTGTGAAAGCTCAAGTTAATTGGGACTTTCCAAATTTTGGAAGCTCAAGTGAAAAACTGATTCAAAAAAATCAAAAAGCTAAATTTGAGGATAGTTTAGAACTTCGAAATAAGTTTCCTCTTCTTCTTGAGGAAGCTTGCGAAGTTTTTTAGTTGACGAAAAATT
>JBMYPC010000110.1:0-10325 GCA_049599895.1 Bacteriovoracaceae bacterium
GCGCAATGTTAAATTATTGATATTATAGGAAAATTTTATGTTAAGAGGGATGCTCCCAATTCTCACTATTGTCATATCTCATTTTGCACTTGCTCAAGTGACGGAAGAGAACCGCTCTCGTTATGAGCAGATTGAATTTTTAAAATCTGCCTGCGATCGAAAAGAGTATGCCAATTGCTATCAACTTGCACTTAAATATCTCGAAGATGAATCTGCTCAAGGAATTCTTTTAAGAGAAGCTGAAGACAAAGAATTTCTAAAGCTTGAGATTGCAGCAGATAAGTTGGAGCAAGTTAAAAAAACTTATCGAAATGAAGGCTTTCGAAAAATTAAAAATGATCAAGGTGAAATTGTTAACTCTGATCAAAAAATCTATCGACTCAAAGACAGTGCTCTAGAGTTCTTTGGAAACCGTTTGTTGTATCTTAGCTGTGTCAATGCCGAGAAATATTCTTGTCTGCGAATTTCTGATGATTGTGCCAATGATAATTCTGAAGCTTGCAAGAACCGTGAAAATGCAATGAAAAAATCTGATCGTGCAAGTGAGATGATTCTTGAGCATGAATCACAAAGAGACAGCACGCTTATTTACTGGGGAGCGATCCTCTTTTTAGGAATTGCGGCTTTTCTTATTGCTCGAAATATTTTTCAAGATGAAGATGAGTTTCAGACAACTGAAAAACTTGAAGAATCAGCTGGCAAAAAAGATGAAATCGCAAAACATGGAATCGTTTTAAAATATTCAAGACCATTTTTTAAGCGATATGTTTCTCCTATTGTTCAAGGAATGAAAGGCAAGAAAAAGATTCGTGAAAAGTATAAAAGAAAACTGGCAAGTGCAGGACTTACTTCGGTACTTACTCCAGAGGACTTTTATTCATTTAAAATCTTTTTGATTCTTGGGTTTCCTCTTCTTTATTATTTTCTGAAAGTCTTTATGGAAATGGATTGGCCAATTGAATATATTCCAGCAGCAGCGATTGTGGGTTTTTATTATCCTGATCTGTGGATTCAAGGAAAGATTGCTCAAAGACAAAAAGAAGTGATGGCGGCAATGCCATTTTGTGTGGATATGCTGGCCCTTTCTGTTGAAGCAGGTCTTGATTTTGTCGCCGCAATGACAAAGGTGATTGAGAAAGCAAGAAAAACGGCTCTTTCAGAAGAGTTTGAAATTATGATTAAAGAAATTCGAATCGGAGCTTCCCGGGCTGAGGCCTTAAGAAATATGGCCTGGAGAATTGATATGATTCAGGTTTCATCATTCTCAGCAACGTTAATTGCATCAGACTCTGTTGGTGCTCCTATTGGCCCAATCCTTAAGTCATTATCGCAAGAAATTCGAAATAAACGTTCATCAGATGTTGAAAAAGCTGGAGCGACGGCTGCTACGAAAATACTTATTCCCATGATTTTCTTTATAGTGCCATCAGTTCTTGCGGTGATTATGGGGCCAGTTGTGGTGGATTATATAACAAATCAGTAGGGTTAGGATGGGTCAGTACTTAAAGATAAGAAAAAATGGCAATCCCCTTTATAATAAGGTGAGACATGCCAAAAGCTTTACTGAAAGGGCCTTTGGGCTAATGTTTAAGGAATCGATGGAAGATATGGATGCACTTTTAATTGAACCATGTCGATCGATTCATACATTTTTTATGAAGTTTGATATCGACGTTGTTTTTTTAAATCGAAAAAATGAGGTCGTAAAAATAATCAGAAATTTCAGACCATGGAGAGCTACTCCAATTTATTTTAAAAGTAATAAGGTCTTGGAGTTTCTTGGGGGGACACTCAACTCGGAAATTGAAATCGGAGATGAGTTAGAAATTATTTATGTATAAGTTAGTTGCAGTTGCAGGAAAAATAAGAGGTCAAGAATTTGAACTCCAAAATGGAGAGAACGTTCTTGGTCGAGATGGTGGGGCTGATATTCAGATTCCGATTCAGGGTGTTTCAAAAAAACATTTTTCAATCACGGTGACAGACGATGTTGCCTATATCAAAGATCTTGGAAGTTCTAATGGAACTTTTGTGAATGGTAAATCAACAAAAAGGGCCACCGTTAAAAATGGTGATAAGATCGCTCTTCCTGACGTCATTCTTCAAGTTGTTCACGTTAAAGAGAAAAAAATTGTCGTTAAGAAAAGAGTGAAAAAAGAAGATGATGGACCAGAAGATTTTCTGACTCCTAGTGCTCCTCCAAGTAATTTGGGCCAAAGAGTACTTCACCTTTTTAAGTATAAATTCATGCCTATTATCCATGGCATTAATGAAGAGTATGAATGGCGAGCCTTGATTGGAATTTTTATCACTGTATTTGTCATCATTAATGTCACTTTGACCATTCTCCCGATTCTTTCTGACAGCAAAACGTTGCTTCTTAATGAAGTAGCGAGACGGGGAAGTCAGTATGCAGATGAAATTAGTCGTACAAACTATCGTGCGCTTGAACAGGGAAAACTTGATCAAGTAAACACAGCTTTTCTTGAGAATGACGAGAGCGTTGATAGCTACGAGCTTTTTGATCTTGAAGGCCGAATTGTTTCTCCTATCAGCAAAAGAAATGAATACATCAATGATCCTTTTTCTGCCGAGATCCTTAATTGGGCAAAAGGTGTAACAAAAAAAGATAGTCGGAAGAAGCTTTTGGAAGGTGGGAGAATTATTGGGATTGGTAAAAAAATCTTGGCCTTCAATGCTAAAACGGGCTCAACCGAACCTGTTGGGCTTATTGTGATTAAGTTTGCTCCAAAGTCACTTGTCCAAGAGGCAGCGAATAGTTCAAATGCTTATTTTGAATCTTTGGTGACATCATTCATTGTTGCGGTGATTTTCTTTGGCATCGTTTATTATCTGACTCTAAGGCCGATTGAGGAAATTAAGTTTCAAATTGAAGAAGCTGTAAGAGGAAAAAGGCGATCAGTTGAAGGACGACTTCTTATGGGAGAATTGAGTTCTTTAAAAGATACTGTAAACTCCATCATTCAAAGATGGCGTGAAGCTTCGAAATCAGATCAAGAAAACGAATTTATGGATGAAGAGAGTGATGAAACTTATGTTGCTCATCTTCAAGAGTTTTTAGTTGGGGCAGGTGTTCCGGCACTTGTATTAAATTCAAATAAAGAACTTGCGGCGATTAATCAGCTTGGAGAAGACTTAACAACGATTCGCCAAAGCACTTCAATTGGAGAGTCGTTATTAAATTGTGCTCGTGAAAAAGGTTTTGCTGCAACAATTATTGAACTCTGTGATCAATCAGGAAATAACGCAGGTACAGTTCAATCAGGTGATTATAAAATTCAAGGACATGAATATGAAGTTCATGTGGTCTCATTAATAGGAAAAGATAATTTTGCGAAGGCATTTTATGTCACGCTATTAAGAGAGGAATAATTTGAAAGGTTAGAGGGCTAGATGGCCGCAAATGAAGCGAAAGTTAAAATCATTAAAGGATTTAAAGTTCCGAATAGAAAAGGGAGCTTCCATCGCTTATTGTGTCTAACTGGAAAAAACAAAGGTCTTTCTTATTATCTTCAATCTAATCGAATCATCCTTGGTCGTTCCAATACCGTTGATATCCAAATTGCAGATGTAAAGTCATCAAGAGAGCATGCAGAATTAAAGCTCTTTAAAAATGGTTATGTTATTTCGGATCTTGGTTCGCAAAATGGTGTCATCGTCAATGATCTTAAGATTGCTCAACATCAACTTGTCAATGGCGACAAAATAATAATTGGTCAAACTGTTTATAAATACGACCTGATTGTAAATGAAAAACCTGAACTCTCTCTTGTGAAATCGACTGATTCTATTGCTTCAGGGAAAAAGGCATCTTCTCAAAATGAAGAAGAAGATGATGAAGCAGAGAACACTCAAGATAAAGAAAAAGTGAATAAAAGAATTGCGATTATTGCAATTCTTGGAATTGTTGCTTGGTTCATGTTGGGAGGAGATGAGGAGACTTCTCAGAAAAAGCGGATTAAAGGAAAGGCAGCTGCTCCTGAAATTCGAGACAACTTTGCTGAAAAATTAAAAGCCAAAAAACGAGAAGATGATCAGGAACAGGCCAAAAAACTTCAAGTGATTATTGGAAGAGGACTTCGAGAATATAGAGAAGAGAATTATTTTCGTGCGATTAATGAATTCAACTTGGCATTGATTATTGATCCTAATAATAGTCGAGCACGATTTTATCGAGATAAAACTCAACAAAGTTTACACGATGAGATCGATACTTATTTGCAAAAAGGTCAGCAAGAGATTGATGCGAATAAGTTCAATAAAGCGAAGGTGAGTTATTGCGAGATCGTACGGTTGCTTCAAAACTTCCCAGAAGATCCCAGCTATAAGAGTGCTCTTGAAAAACTTGCAGATATTGAAACGGAACTTGGTTTAGAAAAAGGTGAAATTGACTGTTTTAATAAGTCTAATGGTAAATGATTTTAAACCAGTATCGCTGTATACTAATGTTAAGGGGTTAAAAAGAAAAATATGAGAGTCGAAGTCAACAGACATAACAAAAGTGTAGAAAGGGTGGATCTTTCTCCTTTTACTCTTAATGAAAATGGAGATGTCTGTTTCGTTCTTGGACGATCTGATAAGGCCTTAATCCAACTTGATGACCGACAAGTCTCTCGAGAGCATGCTCATATATTTATTGAAAGCGGTTATTGGAAAATTAAAACTCTTAAAGATCCAATCATTTTAAACGGCATTGAAATTCGTGAGGGAAATCTTGAAAATGGAGATCAACTTACCGTTGGTCCTTATAATCTGGTTTTTGCGATTGATGGTGAAGAAGCACAAAAGTTAAAAAGTGAAGTTAAGGAATCACCTGCGCTGACCCCTATGCCAACTGTTGAAGAAGGAGCAACTGAAACAAATCTTTCTTCAGCTCCAAAGTCCGTTGAAACAGAAGCAATGCAGACTGAGACAGAAACTTCAGATGATGATTTTCAAGGTGATCAAGAAAATTTTAATTTTGATAATCAAGAAGGATCTGATTTTTCCAGCGAGGAATTTTCAACAGGTGAGGAGCATGGTTCTTCAGCGGAGTACTCCGAAGACTATAGTGAAGATGGCTATAATGAGTTCGACGACTACAATGATGGAATGGAAGTTGACTCCTATGAAGATAGTGGGGATAAAACAACGGTCGCAGGAGGTTTTGCCAAATATTTTCTTGAAATCGTTGGTGAATACGCCCCCTATGATCATTATACCCTTGAAGATAATTCTGAAGTTGTCATTGGAAGACATCCTGATAAGTGTGAAGTTGTTCTAAGTGATCCAGAAGTTTCCAGTGCTCATGCAAAAGTTGTGAGAAAAGGGACCGATATTTCGATTGAAGATCTTAACTCTGGAAATGGAACACTTGTTAATGGCGAAAGAATAAATAAAATTTCTCTTACAAATGGTGATGAAGTTCTCATTGGTAGCACTTCATTTTCATTAAAGGTTAAAAGTTCATTTTTAAAAGAACAGGCGCAATCCTTAATGCCTGTTGAAGAGAACCAAGAAATAGAAGTCGAAGAGCTCGTTGAAATTGATGAGGATCTTGAAGAAGGTCTTGCTGAAGGAGAGGATTTCGGTGGAGTTGAGCTTGAGCAAGAGAACTCTATTATTAAAAAATATTGGAATGACCCTAAAAAAAGAAAGATTATTATTGTTTTAGGGGCGCTCTTTGCTGTTTTAATGCTTTTACCAGATGATGAACCCACGAAAAACACTGCAAGAAAAGCTCCTAAAAAGGCAACACCTCAAGAAACTGAGGAGTCGAGAAAAAGAAAAGAAAAAATTCGCGAACAATTGAAACTTGCCAGAGAGATGGCCGAAAGCCAGGAATATGAACAAGCCTTAAAAGTGATTGAGGGTGTTCTTCTTATCGATTCAAAAAATGGTGAAGCTCTCACTCTTAAACAAACAATTCAAGAACGTTTTGCTGAAATCGAGGCCAATCAAAGAAGACTAAGAGAAGAAGAGCAAAAAAGAATTCGAAAAGAAAAGATCGCAAAATATGTGGAAGAGGCAAAAGAACTTCTAAAAAATCGAGAAGAAAGAATGTTTAATGCCAAAATTGATCAAATTAAAGAGCTTGATCCTAATAATTACGACATCGAACCTCTCGTGATGGAAATGAAAGCATGGCGAGAGGAACAAGATAAAATTGCGATTGAAAAGGCACAAAAGAAAGCTGAGCGAGACCGACAAGAAAAAGCTTTTAAGCCTGCCCAGCGCTACTATGATGATGAAGACTGGTACCGTGCGATTTTAAAGCTTGAGTCTTTCCTCGATAAAGAAAACCCTGATGATGATCTTAAAGACAAAGCACAAAAGATGTTAACTGAATCAAAGAATAGATTAAAGAGCCTTGTTTCTCCACTTGAAGGAAAGGCAAAGTCGCTTCTTGAAGGGCAGGATCTTAAAGGGGCATATGAAGCCTATAATGAAATTTTAAAGTATGACCCGACTCATAGAGTGGCTTTAAATGAAATGAATCGTATTCGAGAGGTTCTAAGTATCCGCTCTAAAAAAGTTTATCGAGAGGCGATTGTCTCTGAGAGTTTAAGCCTCTTTGATGAAGCCAAAGAAAAGTTTCAAGAAGTTCAGCAAATTTCTCCTTCTGATAGTGAATACTATAAAAAGGCTACAGAAAAGCTTAAGGAGTATATTGATTAATGAGTCTTTTAAAATCTTATCATTATAGTTCTCACCAAGGACCTTTTTTAAAAATCAATGAAGACTCAGTTGAATGTGATGTTTCCACTAACCTCTATCTTCTTATCGATGCTTTTGGAGGTCAGGGAATAGGTGATAAAATTTGTGATTTTGTGAAAACAGAATTTAGAAGGTTTTATCATAATCTTACGGATGACCCTGATTCAACTCTGCCTTTTTATTATAATCCTCTTTATAGCATTGAATCCAATGCCTTAGTGAATGCGACAAAAAGGGTGAGTGAGCATGTTTGGAAACAAAATCAAAAAGAAAATCCAAGGTTTTCTGGAGGTCTGTCTTTAACAGCACTTTCAATTGATGGGCTGCACGCTCATCTTTGCTCTGTTGGAGCGAACCTTGTGATTCATTACCGAGATAATAATATTCATTTTCTCAATGCTCCTGAAAAAGAACTTAGCTTTAACTTTCGACATGGAGTGAACCCTGTTCTTAATGCCATTGGTCTCACTGCTGATCCGGAACTCTCGATTAGAGATTTTTTTCTAAGAGAGGGAGATAAGCTGATTATTTTATCAGATGGGATTTACGAGAGGCTTTCTTGGGGAGATCTTAAAGAAACCATTACTTGTTATCATTACAATGATGTCATCGAAGTTTTGACAAATCTTGCCAATGATAAAGGCAACAGAGATAACCAGTCAGGCATCGTTCTTTGTTTCTAAATTGAGTACTCAAAAATTTGATAAGTCCCATCCTTTGAGAGAGAATAATCTGATCTTTTTTAATTCTTACGGAGAGAGAATGAAGACTCGAGCATTAGTAGCGGACGATAGTTTAACAATTCAAAAAGTAATCTCAATTACCCTTGCAAATGAGTCGGTTGATATTGATCAGTGCAATACTGAGCAAGAAGCAGTTTCAAAGCTCGATGAAAAACAATATGACATCGTTTTACTCGACTATAATCTTTCAGAGAAACTCGACGGTTATGAGTTAACAAAATCCATAAAAGAGAAACTCACAAACTCTGGTCTTTTTGTTTTGCTCGGGACTTTTGATTCAGTAAATGAAGATCAGCTTTTAGAGCATGGCGCTGATGATTTAATTGTTAAACCATTTGAAAGCTCTAAGTTTCTTAATAAGTTTAGAACCATTGTTAAAAAATATAAAAGTGATGATGAGGTCTCTGAAGAAGTGGAAGATTTAATAGAAGCAAAGAAAGAAGAAGTGTCTCTTGATATTCCAATGGATGATTCAACACCATTTCACGAGGAATTAGACAGCTGGACTACAAATGCTCCTGAAATAACTCCAACCGAAACAGTTTCTTCCTTTAGTCTCGATGAGCTTGAACCTCTTGAAACGACTTCAGGCAATGACCTTGAGTCAGCGGCACTTGATTGGGGGATAGAGCTTCCTGGAAAAATTGAAGTTATGGGAGGAGATTCTTTTGATGACCAAAGGATGGAGCTTCCTCCAAAGATTCAATCTGAAACCATTGAAACATTTTCAGAACTTAATGAAGTTGAGGCCCAAGTTGAAACCGGAGTTGAGACAAAAATTGATCTCACGGAAGAGGCCCTTGTCATGAATGAGGCAGAAGAGGATTCTGATATTAAATATCCTGAATCAAGTGATCTTGATTATCCTGATCTTGGCCTTGAAACGATTAGTGAAGACTCACCAACAGAAATTGTCGAAAAAGAAATGACAGAGATCTCTCTTGATTCTCTTCCGGATTCAACCACTGACGATATTCAACTTGAAGATCTTTCTCATGTAAAGGCGAGTGACAGAAGACCTGTGTTTACAAGTGCTGATGAACTCACTCTTGCCCCTCTTGAAGATTACTCTTTTGAAGAAGAAACAAAAGAGAATATTGATCGAAGTGATCTTGAAAGGGCTGTAGAGGCTGATCTTGATCCAGAAAGTTTCTGGGAGATTGATAAAGATTCATCATCTGTAAGTTTTTCTGGAAGTCTTTCTGAGGAAAAAGAAACAATCTCACCTGGGCCTGAAGAAAGACCTGAGGTACATCAAAGTCTTGGTGAAGCTAAAGACCTTAGCTCTTTTGATGTGAGTGGTATGAGAGATGAAATTATGCTTCAGGTTGAGAAGATCATTAAAGAGCAATGCCAAGAAGCCATTGAAAAAGTTGTTTGGGAAGTTGTTCCAGAAATTGCGGAAAGGCTTATTCAAAAAGAAATCGACTCAGTTAAGGCGTCTCAATCTCAAAAGCAGCTTTAATTCTTAAAGTTCCAGAATAGAAACTTTCAAGAGTTTCAGGTGTTTGGATGAGAGCTTGGCCGTTCTCTCCAAGTCCTTTAAAAACTCCTTCAATCTTTGTGTCGTCATCTTCGATCAAAACTTCTTGATTAAGGTGAAGGCATCGACCTGACCAACTCTGAATGATATCTTGGCAACGATTACTTAAACAATAATGATAAATAAGTTCGGGGATCTTTGAATAGTCTTGATCGTGGAAGTCACCAAGGTGCAAACCCGAAGAGATATCAGAAAGTTCTTTGGGTCCCTCTTCAAGATTAATTCCTATACCAACAATATACTTTCCATCGATATGATCAATTATAATGCCTCCAACCTTCTTTGCTTTCACGCAGAGAAGATCATTTGGCCACTTAAGTTTTATGGATTGCTGGTAAGTCTTCTCAAAGAATTGAGAAATGAGGACACCTATTTCAAGGGAGAGAAGTGTGGGGATTGTAGGTGGAGTGATTGTAAAGGAAAAGCAAAGACCACTTTTTGGTTGCAGCCAACCTCGGCCACGTCTGCCATGACCATTTGTTTGCTCACTTGTGCTCACTAAAAGATTACAATCTCGGCTAGTTAGGTCTTTAATTCTTTTTTGAATTTCGATTTGCGTCGAATCACAGCTTTGAAGATGAATATGTTCAATCATACAAGGCTTTTCCTTTTCTCGATGACCATGATAAATTGCCTTTTATCTTTAACATCAAAAATTTTAATTTAAAACTGCGAGGAATCTATGAGCGCAATCACACGGTCTAACCCACGAGAAATTCGATTTACGACAAATATTAATCCCTATGCCCATGGAAGTGTCATCGCGGAATTTGGAAATACCAAGGTTCATATTACGGCCACTGTTGAAGAAACGGTTCCCTCATTCTTAAAAGGCCAGGGTCAGGGATGGGTTACAGCTGAGTATTCAATGCTCCCCGGTTCAACTCATACAAGATCAAGAAGAGAGCGATCAAAAGTTGGAGGGAGAACCCAAGAAATTCAAAGATTAATTGGAAGATCACTTCGTTCTATCATCGATCTTAAGGCCCTAGGGGAGAGAAGTGTTGTCGTTGATTGCGATGTCCTCGTTGCTGATGGAGGAACTCGAACCACATCAATTTCAGGAGCATGGCTCGCTTTATCACTGGCAGTTAAAAAATTAATGGCAGATGGCCTTTTAGAAACAAATCCAATCAAAGAACAGCTTGGAGCATTAAGTATTGGAATTGATAAAAATGGAAATGTCATTGCCGATCTTAATTATGAAGAAGATTCAAGCTGTGAAACAGATATGAATATCGTTATGACAAACACTGGAAAGTTTGTAGAGATCCAAGGAACTGCCGAAGGGGAACCATTTTCAAGAGACCTTCTCAATGACC
>JBMYPC010000111.1:0-10188 GCA_049599895.1 Bacteriovoracaceae bacterium
AGCGAAAAACAATCTATTTAGATGGAGAAAATTTAGATATCGACACCGTTGTTGAAATCTCAAATCATCCTGATCAGTTTCAGGTTGCAATCTCTGAAGAATCAATCAAAAAAATGAAAATCGCAAGAGACTACGTTTTAAACATCGCCAACAATGACGAAGCTGTCTATGGAATCAACACAGGTTTTGGTGCTCTCTCAGAAGAAAGAATTGATCGTGACGATCTTTCTGAACTTCAAATCAATCTTATTCGCTCACATTGCACCGGTGTTGGTCGTCCTATGGATGATAACATCGTAAGGGCCATTATGATCTTAAGGGCCAATTGCCTTGTCTCAGGTCATTCAGGTGTTTCCCTTGAAGCCGTTGAGAGACTTAACGACTTTATTAATTTTAATATTACTCCCGTTGTCCCAAGCAAAGGTTCCGTTGGAGCTTCTGGAGACCTTGCACCACTTTCTCACATCGCTCTTGGACTTATTGGCGAAGGGGAAGTGAAGTATGAAGGGAAAATTGTAAACTCTCAGTTTGCCCTTGACCAAATTAAGAAAAAACCAGTTAAGCTAGGGCCCAAGGACGGGCTTGCTCTTATTAACGGAACAGCTGCCATGCTCGCTCATGGTTGTCATGCTGTTTATGAAGCAAGAAAGCTCGCTAAAATGGCTGACGTTATTAGCTGTATGACCCTTGAAGGGTTAAGAGGGACATCAAAAGCCTATTCCCCTCTTATTTCCAGCTTAAAGCCTCACGTCGGTCAACTCAATGTCTGCTCGAACCTCAATCGACTTCTCGAAGAATCGCAAATTAATGAAAGTCATGAAGATTGTGGAAAAGTTCAAGACCCTTATAGCTTAAGATGTGTTCCTCAAGTTCACGGATCTTGTCGCCAGACCATTAATCACGCAGCCGAGATTGTCGCTGTGGAAATTAACTCTGTTACCGACAACCCACTTATTTTTGTTGAGCAAGACGAAGTTCTCTCTGGTGGAAATTTCCATGGTGAGGCCCTGGCCTTTTGTATGGATTATCTTGCCATGGGACTCGCTGAATTTTGCAGTATCTCAGAAAGAAGAGTTGAAAAAATGATGGATCCTCACTTTAGTGACCTCCCTAGTTTTCTCACCACTCGATCAGGACTAAACAGTGGTCTTATGATTGCTCACGTAACTGCAGCAGCACTGACAAGCGAAAACAAAATCCTTTGTCATCCAGCTTCAGTGGACTCTGTTCCCACATCAACAGATAAAGAAGACCACGTTTCTATGGGTCTCACTTCTGGTCGAAAAGTTTGGGAGATTATCTATAACCTCAAAAACGTCCTTGCCATTGAACTTCTCGCAAACTCTCAGGCGATTGATTTTCTAAGACCGCTCAAGTCATCAAAGTCCATTGAGGCTGTTCATAAACTTATTCGAAAGCATGTCCCTATTATTGAAAAAGATCGTGTGTTCTATAAAGATATTAAAAGCATTCGCAATCTTATCGACTCTGGTGAAATTATTAAAACTATTGAAGAAGAAATTGGAGAATTATTATGAGCCATTTTGAAATTCCACTTCCTCCAACAGGATCGGAGCTGACTTGTAAAGGCTGGCACCAAGAAGGCGCTTTGAGATGCCTTCTTAATAATCTTCACCCTGAAGTTGCCGAAGACCGAGACAGTCTCATTGTCTATGGTGGCAACGGACAGGCTGCAAGAAACCCTGAGTCCCTCAAGGCCATCATTGACGCATTAAAGAACCTCGAAGACGACCAAACTCTTCTCATTCAAAGTGGAAAACCAGTTGCCGTTGTTCCAAGTAACCCTCAAGGGCCAAGAGTTCTCATCGCCAACTCAAACCTTGTCCCTCATTGGGCCACATGGGATCAATTCAATCACTTTCAAACTGAAGGTCTTATGATGTACGGTCAAATGACAGCAGGTTCTTGGATCTATATTGGCTCACAAGGAATTCTTCAAGGGACTTATGAAACCTTTATGGCCGCAGCTGAAAAGCATTATGGAGAAGGCGCAACTCTTAAAGGCAAACTCGTTCTCACCGCTGGTATCGGTGGAATGGGTGGAGCTCAACCTCTTGCTGTAAAAATGGCCGATGGAGTTTTTCTAGGCTGTGATGTTTCAGTCGATCGAATTCAAAAAAGACTTGATTCAAAATATCTCGACACTCTTTGCGAGAGCTATGACGAGGCCATTGAGCTGGCACTTAAGGCGAAAGCTGATGGAGTGGCCACTTCTATTGCCGTGGTTGGAAATGCATCTGAGTTTTTTAAATATGTTCTTGATAAGGGAATCTTTCCTGATCTTGTCACAGACCAAACAAGTGCTCACGATCCTCTTAATGGCTATGTTCCCGATACCTACTCTTTACAAGATGCCATGAGTGAAAAGGAAAAGGATTCTAAGCACTATACAGAACTAAGTTATCAAACGATGCGAAGACATGTTGAATCCATGCTTGAGTTTCAAAAGAAAGGCTCACATGTTTTTGATTACGGAAATAACTTAAGAGAAGGGGCTAAGATCGCAGGGCTTGAACATGCTTTTGATTTCCCTGGTTTTGTTCCCGCATACATCCGACCACTTTTTTGTGAAGGCAGCGGTCCATTTCGCTGGGTTGCTCTCTCTGGAGACCCAGAAGATATCAGAGTGACCGACGAAGCCCTCATGGAGCTTTTCCCTGAAGATAAAAAACTTCATCAATGGCTTAAAAAAGCTTCTGAGATGGTTCAATTTCAAGGTCTTCCCTCAAGGATCTGTTGGCTACGATACGGTCAAAGAGAAAAAGCAGGTCTTCTTTTTAATAAGCTAGTGAGAGAGGGAAAAGTCAAAGCTCCCATTATTATTGGTCGTGATCACCTTGACTGTGGCTCCGTCGCCTCTCCCAACAGAGAAACAGAGGGGATGAAAGATGGAAGTGACGCTATCAGTGACTGGCCACTTCTTAACTTAATGATCAATACAACTAACGGTGCTTCATGGACATCATTTCACCATGGTGGTGGAGTTGGTATGGGTTATTCTCAGCATGCAGGAATGGTTATCCTTGCTGACGGAACAGAAGAAATGGACACGAGGTTAAAGCGAGTTCTTAACAGTGATCCAGGTATGGGCGTTATAAGACACGTGGATGCTGGTTACGAAAAAGCAAAAGAATTTGCGCCAAAAACGAATATTCAATTCCCAATGGGGCATTAATGTTTCAGACCTACGAAAATGTAAAAGAGATCCTCACACTTAGGAAGGCCTTTGAAAAAGATGGCCGAAACCTTTTACCAGAAGATCTCTCTGTAAGAAAAAATGCAACCATAATCTTTGATGAAGAAAAAATTCTTTGGCTTGGAGATCACCAAGAATACCTTGATGTTAAAAAATCTGAGTTTGAAATCGAAAAGCGTTTTGATGGAAGCAAGCTCATCATCACCCCTGAAATTGTCGACTCTCACACTCATCTTGTTTTTGGTGGCAACCGATCCAACGAATACCTGATGAGACTTGATGGCAAGTCATATGAAGAGATCGCCAAGGCGGGTGGTGGGATTCAATCCACGGTAAATTCAACACGAAGTCTTTCTGAAGATGATCTTTTTGAAGTCGCTTTCGAGCGAGTAGAAAACCTCTACTCATATGGTATCGGTACAATTGAAATCAAAAGTGGTTACGGTCTTGATTATGAAAGTGAAAAGAAACTAAGCACAGTCATTCAAAGACTCAAAGAAGCCTTCGCTCCAGAAGTTCAAATCTTTAATACCTATATGGCAGCTCACGCCATCCCAAAAGAATACAATAAAGATGCCGATCGCTATCTTGATGAAGTCGTCGTTCCTTTGATGGAAGAATTAAAGAAAGACAATATTATCGATGCGGTTGATATTTTCCAAGAAGAGGGTTACTTCAACAAAGACCACACCATTAAAGTCTTTCAAAAGGCAAAAGAACTTAAACTTCCCTTAAAGATTCACGCCGATGAGTTCTGTGATAGCGGTGGGGCTGAAGTTGCAATGGAATTTGAAGCTTTAAGTGCTGATCACCTCTTACAAACATCAAGCGAAACAATAAAGAAATTTAAAAACTCTAATACCGTCGCAACACTCCTTCCAGGGACATCTCTCTTTCTTGGAAAAAACTTCGCTAAAGGTAGAGAGTTTTACGACTCAGGTGCCAGAGTCTCTCTCGCCTCAGACTACAACCCTGGCTCTTGTCACTTTGATAACCTTCTCATGATCGCCTCAATGGCAGCAACTCAGTTTAAAACTAATCAGTGCGAACTTTGGTCTTCAATTACTCTTAATGCTGCAAAATCTCTAGGCCTCAATGAACAAGGGGCCATTAAAGAAGGGCTTTCTTCAAGATTTTCGGTATTTAAAGCAAACACATACGCAGAGATCAGCTATTTTTGGGGCAAAAATTTCTCCATCATGCCTCCCCATCTCAATTCATAAGATTAGAAGTCCTTTACTCCGAAAATATTAGTATGAAGATCTTTGCAATCCTTTCACTTTTATTTTTGGCCTCTAGCTGTGGCGATCCAATGGGTCTTAGTAAACAAACTACTGTTTCAACTGATCGCAACACTTCTGTAAATGATGGCAACCAAGTTCTCTGCCCTCAGGTTTATCAACCTGTCTGCGACACAAATCGAAATATCACTTATTCAAATTCTTGTATTGCTTCAACTCAAGGAGCTTCTCAGGTTGTTGATGGTGCCTGCCCTGATAACGGCGGCAGTGATGACTCTTATAAATTTTCGAGCTGCACATGTATTGCAGTAGTTCAGCCTGTCTGTGGCGCTGATGGAAATGTTTATTCCAACTCTTGTCATGCTGCTTGTGTGAATGTTCCTTATGGAAACCAGTACTGCAATTAAGACAAAAATTTATGGTATAGAACTTGCTTATTCTCCTAATAAAGGGAGAACATATGAAGCAATTTATCAATATCTTTTTATTTCAAATATTCATTCTCACAGATGTCAATGCAACATTGGTCCGAAGATTTCCATGCCCACATGAAAAAAGCAAGCTCACATCCGAAGTAATTAAAAATAAATGGAAATGGATCAAAACATGCGAAAGAGAAAACATTATCAAGTTTATTCTAAGATATCACAATCCCAATACATACCCTGTTTATGGCCGCATTGTTGAAAATGATATGCCAACATACTCCGTAGATGATTTCATAATAACAGCAGAGGAAGTGAATGATTGCAGCATAAAAGAAGATCGAGAAATTCTTTTTGTCTGCTCAATTGAGTAGTTGTTATAAGCTTTTTCATTTCAAAAATGAAACGTCTATTTCATATCCGAAACGAAACACCTCTTTTAAACCACTGAAAATACAAATTAAAAACTGGCACTACCATTGCTCTTTCCGGAAGCAACTAAAAAACGGAGGAAAAAATGGAATTAGGAAAAAAAGTTGTTTTAGCAGTAACTCTACTTTCATCTATTGCAAACGCAAAGTTTATTACAGGACGTTGTCCAGAAATGGATAAAAACTTAAATGTAGAGAAGGCCAAGGCTCGTTGGGCATGGGTGAAAAAATGTGATCCTGTTTCTTATCGTTACAATGTGAAGTTTAAGAAAACTAACGCTGGATCGGGAGTTAGTTATCCAATTTTTGGAATAGTTGAAAATTATGAAACTGGAGATTTTAAGCTAACTGGCTACGTTGCTCCTACAAAAGCTGATGCAGAATGTAACATCCCTGAAGGTCACGAGATTGTCGCTTTTTGTGTTGCTGGTTGCTACACTCCAAATCAAGAACTCTCTTTTGGTCTCTCAAAAGATCAAGGTCGTTCTTTTTCCTTTAATCGTGATGAAGCTTTTACAATTAAACCACAGTATGCTCTTTCTGTTGCAGCCAACTCAAGTCTCAACAATATTGAACCAAAATATCGAAAAGTACTAAAGTTAACCGAATCACTTGTTGCTGAGAACAATTCTATTCTTAAGTTTGAGCTTTCCTCAGGAAAAACTCTCGAAGTAACAGAAACTCATCCTATGGTCTCTGGTCGTGGAATGATGAAAGAAGCTCAAAGTTTTAAAGTTGGCGAGTCCTTTGTCACAAAAGATGCCCTAAAAGATGAAATTGTTTCGATCTCCAAAAAGAGTTTCTATGGAAAAGTCTGGAATGTTGCTGTTAAGGCACCAACGAGAAATGAAAGACTTGTAGTCGCTAATGGTTATCTCTCCGGGGACATTAGTTTTCAAAATGAAAACTCAAAGTTTCTCAACCAGCTTGTTATGAGAACTCATCTACCAAAAGAACTCATTCAATAAAATCAAAACTTCAGGGGCACATCCGTGCCCCCTTTTAGGAGACATCATGAAAGCGACATACTTTCTTGCTTTAATTTTTCTTTTTCTTTCAGCAAGTTGTGGTGCTGAAAATCATCAATGGCAGTATGCCAGCCCCAATGCGAATCGTTTCATTTGTGCAAACAAAGACGATTTCACCTGTCTTAAAAGGGCCTGTTCATTTGTTCAGGGAAACTATAATCAGAAGTCCAATACTTGCAACTGCCAAGAAGGTCATGCATTTACAATTAAAGAGTCTCAACCTGCTTGCGTACAAATTAAAACAGAAGCTTTCACACATAGGGGTGATCAAGTCTATTTTATTGGTGAGCAAGATGATGAATCACGATATATTCAATTTCGTGATCGAGCAAAAGTGGTCACAAATCTAAATAGTGAAGATAAAAACAATCTTCTTATTAAGTTTGGTGTCCCAATTCAAGCCCCTGGTTATTCTCATGAAAAGGTTCTCTTCAAAGACAAGTTAAGTAGCTCTGACATCGCATTACAGCTTAAAGACCTTGAGATTCCTCTTTCTCCTCAAGAACCAGAGGCACAAATTAAATTTAAAATGTTTTATTATCAGGCCCATGCAAACGACATTCATCATCTTGATTTAAATCACAAGGTTCAACTCGATCAAAAATTAAAGCAAGAGCTAGGGGCTGATACTTATCAACAACTTCTCACAAAAAAATTTATTTCTGACACTTATTCACAAAGAGGATGTCTTGAACTTTGCACAAGATATAAATCAATTCAAGTTGGTCACAATACTGTAACTTGGAAACAGACTCATACCTGGGGTGTTCTCACAGTTAATGTTATTGAAGTCTTTAAAAAGTCTTATGGTTCAGTTGAGAAGACATACTTTCTCTATCCCTCAAATAAGCTCTCTCATTATATCAAATCATCTCTTGATGAGGCGGGGAACTTTAAAGCCTCTGCCTATTCTCACAATAAAAGAATGCTTGGTGAATATTCTTCAAACTTTCTAGGCGATCTTCGAGACGAACAAGATCTCGCCGATAGAACTTGGAAGAATCAAAGCCTCGGTGGAGTCGTTCTTTGCGACACAGGCTTTCTTCCATCAAACCTTACCTATAATCAAAAAAGAAGAATCATTAAAGGTGAAGGAAAAGGTTATTGGGGAGTTGGTTTTACTCACTCACAAAAAGATCTTTTTGCCGGAACTCATACACTAAGCCAAAGAGGCATTCCTCAATATCCAGGCAGTGGCCATGCTGAACTCATAAGCAAAAACTTAACTGACGTTAACATCATGCCAATGACAATTGATTCTTGTTTTAAGGAATTTAAAAACTGGCATAAAACAGCAAGAAAGCATAACGCAAAAGTTGTTAATCTTTCTTTTGCTAACTCTCGGGGTCAGTCTTTCTGTAAGGAAGCATCTTTATTTAACAATACAAAAAATGAATTTTTATGGGTTACAGGTGCAGGTAACGACAACCTCAACGCTGAAACTCAAAATATTTCTTATTGTCCCCAAGGGGCCCTCGCAGGAATTGACAATGGCATTGTCGTCGGCTTTGTAAGCTCGGATTGGAATCGTAGTAACTCAAACTATGGTGAGTCTCTTGTCGATATTTATGTTTGGGAAGATTCAACTTCACAAGCTGCCACAGTGGTTTCAAATCTTGCTGCAAAACTTATCCATAAATATAAGCTCTCTCCTTATAACGCCAAAAGAGCGATTATGTTAGGCGCTGAGAGGGAGTGGAATTGGAAAGTGAAACACTCAAAAAGTAAAGGTGTGATTAATCCAAAAAATGCAGAGAAACTTGCAAAAGAACTTAGATATAAGCCCACCCTCAGTGATGAGAAATTAAAAAGGAGACTCAACTCATGGTTTTAAATAATAGAAAAATAATAATTTTCCCTTTGCTCGCCTTTGCTTTTCTAACTTTAAGAAATGATCAAAAGAAGCAAGCACCTAAAGTAAATGAGAGCATTGAGAAGATCAAAGTTAAAGAAAGGACAAAAACGAAGACTTCTGCTGTTGAAATTAAAGAAATGGTGAAAGTCGAAAAAGAGCAGATTTTGGAGAAACAAATTGAAGCTCTTTTTCCAAAGCTTGAACGCCTAAAATTCAAAGTCCTCAAGACAGAGCAGGAAAAAGAGTTTCTTGCCAATAGTTATAAGTCCGAAGCAAACATTCAGAAGGCTTATCGAGTTTTAAAAAGATATGACTTTAGTGATGAGGTCCTTGAAGAGCAAAGACGAGTTGAAGCCGTAAACTTTCTTGCAACGGCCTTAAAGCAAAAGAATAACCACAACAGAGAACTCATCTTATCAAACATCAAATACTTTCTTTTGGATAATCGTTTTCAAAGTCTTGATAACGACATTCAAAAGAAAAGTGTGATCGGCGACAAAATCGATCTTCTCATTGTCTCATTCGAATACGCTCCTGAGTTGATTGAAGAAATCGAAGCTCATTATGCCACAGAGAGAATGAAGAAATTATTGAAATACGCAAAAAACAGATACGAATACGACAGGAGTCAAAATGAAACTATTTAAATTCACTTTATTACTACTACCTTTTAGCAGCATTCAAGCCGCTCAACATGAAATACCAACAACTGAAAAAACCGTGGCACTTCTCGGAACAGGTTATAACTCTGAAAAAGAAGAGTTCTTAGGGCCTTGTATCGAAGGAACAATTATTCACGAAGGAAAACCTCAAGCCTCCATTGATCTTACCTCTTCAATATCCGAAAGAGAGCTATCAAAAGAACTTGGTTTTTCCATGAACACAAAATTTCGCTATGGAGCTGTTACTGCATCAGCTTCGGCAAAGTATCTAAAGAATACTAAAACCAACTCTCTTTCAATCTCGACTAACTATGTCTCAAAATACACTTTTGAGAATCGCCTTTTTGATACTGATGCCAAGCTCACTTCGGTAGGGCAATCAGTGCAAAACCACGACACGAGATGGAAAAAAACCTGTGGTGATCACTATGCAGCTCAACAAGTCGTTGGGGCAAAGCTCTTTTTTAGTATCCGCCTCGACTTTAAATCAGAACTCGCGAAAAGAAGTTTTCAGGCCAACTTCAATGTCTCTGGCCCAGCTTTTGATGTGGGTGGAAAGATTAAGAATGCCAAGAATCAATTCTCTAAGGAGACTAAAGTCACAGTTCAAGCTCTTCAAATCGGTGGAAAAGTCGATAAAATTTCACAAATTTTCTATGGTGGAACAACAGGTGGCAACGATGCACCTTTTCAGTTTGTTCAATGCTCATTAGGAGACCTTCAAAAATGTGAAAAAGTCCTCGCCAATATGATTCAATATGCAACAGATATTGAAAATGGATTTCCTAGTCAAATTGATCCTGATGTCAAAGTTGGTGAGAATGGAGGCCCGGCTCTTTTAAAGATTCTCGCAAGACCCTATAGTGATCTTGGAATTTACTCACCCTTCTCTCCTGAAATGACCATGCAAATTAAGGTTGCAAGAAGAAAGACTTCAGATCTATTTGAAAAAGTCTTAGGCCAATTCGCAACAGCTGAAAGCTTAAACAAAAGAAGTATTGTCCGCCTTAACATCAAACAAAAAGAAAGAATCGTCAAAGCAGAAACCACTCTTTGGGATTCAATGCAAATGGTAGTGGATGCAGCTCAAATTTGTTATACGAATCCAGGGGAATGTCCCTCGGCTTACCAATCCATTGACATCGGAAACCCTGACTCTCCAGTAACACTTTTTGATGATGAATATTTTAGAATTCTCCCTGAAACTTTCTCACAATACTGTGACCTTGCTCTTTCCCCCTTTGGGAAAAAATCTTTACGTGAATCAATCCTAGGAATGATTGAAGGGGCGAAAGGAATTGACGAGGAGAAATTTAATCCTTCATTTCC
>JBMYPC010000112.1:0-10177 GCA_049599895.1 Bacteriovoracaceae bacterium
GACCGATATTTAAACTTTAGCTGGTCGATGTCCGGTCAAACGCCCGCACTCCAGTTCGGGAATTTTTATTAAATGCCCCGGCTTCGAGGTATAATAATAAAAAACTAGGCTATCCTTCTTTCCGTTCTGATATATCATTAGACTTATCACATATAACAGATGAGTTACACGACACAATTGTAAAATACTTCCCTCGATACTTTCAAGAAACAGATGAGCTTTCCATTGATAATTTCATTTCAAATATACTTCATAAAGAGTCGCTGTTTAAAGGTTCAGAGTTGACTGTTCCTCATGTAGATTCTGTTGGTTCAGTGTTTGCGGGAGTGGTTTATTTGAATAGTAATGATGATAAAGTTTCGGGCACTTCATTTTATAGAAACAGAGCATTGAACAATATTTCTTTTATGCCGGTATCAGATCGCTCTAGAAGCTCTCTAAGTGAAGATGAGGAAAGGCAACTTGATGATATCTCATTAGAGTATGGGATAAGTTGTCCTATTGATTTTTGGAACCATAGTAGTTGCTCTGCAAATGATGAGATTTATTTTAGTGATGAAAATGATAATTGGACCAGTTGCTTGAGTGTTGAATCAAAGTTTAACAGACTTATTTTTTATGAAGCAAAGCAATTTCATTCTGTTTCTGGGAAAATTGAAGATTTTTCAGATAATTTATTGCGTATTAATCAAGCACTATTTTGGTCCTAAAGTTAAATTGAATGATAGAGTTATCAGTGATTAATACTAAGAGACTGGTTATTGAACCTGTGGAGCTTTCTCATGTAGAGGGATTTCATAAGATGCAGAGTGATGAAAACATGTATCGCTTTGTAGCAGAAGATGCTCTTTCGTTTGATGAAATTAAAGAAAAGCTTGAAGGGATGATCCCAAGAGTTTCGCCTGACAATCCATCAATGGATTGGTTGAATTGGTGCGTCTTCAATCAAGAGTCTGATTTAATTGGTCATATAGAAGTTGCTATCTTCGATAAAGAGGAAGCTGTAATGGCGTTTATGTTTAATTCTAATTTTTGGGGCAAGGGTTATGCACTTGAGTCATGCAAAGCCGTGATTAAAGAGATTAAGAAGAAGTGCCCAAAGGTGAAGACAATAGAGCTTGAAATTGATACGTTGAATGAATCCTCTCTTAAGTTGGCTGAGAAACTTGGATTTTCAAAAATTAAAGTAAATAAAGAAGTTCAAGAAGTTAAGGGTAGAATGAGTGATGAAGCAGTTTTTACTTTACCTTTGTCTTAAAACCTCTAATGATTTGTTTTTGACAGCTTAATTTTATTCTTTCGTTAACTTTTTAGTAAAAGCCTCTAGTGATGGTAAGCCTGTGTGAACTTTAATGATAGCCTCCTTTTTTATGGCACTACTTGAAAATTTTAAAACCGTAGTTCCTGAAATGAATGTAAATAATATCGCAAGAAATATCTCAATTATCGCACGCATGCTAGTCCTCCCTTTTCTTAAGCTCTCGCTTAACAATGTTTTTTACTGTCGATGGATACCATGACCCACCGAGCTTAGTTGGTATGTTTTTATCGTTTAAGTATTCAGAGATTCGTTTGAATGAATAACCCTTTTTTCGAAGGGAAATCATCTTTTCAATTACCTTTTGTTCACCCTTATGAACAACACGCTTAATCCCAATAAGCTTTTCACCGAAGCGAAGAGTTGGTGCTTTCACTTCTTCTTTTTTGAATCCAAGGGCACGAGTTGCATCACTTATTGAAGAGCGAGACCAGCCTGTTAATTTTGAAATTTCATAGCTAGAAAGGTCTTTTTCTAAGTACAGTTTCCGCAAAAGTTCTGAATTTTGGATAGGTTTATTGAAGAAATGTACTATGATTACAGGTACATAATGTGGGGAGCTACAGAGTTCGTGTAGCATTGTCGAACCTCCACCAAGTTAATCTTAAAAAGCTCCACTTCCGGAGCGTATTAAGAAAAATTAATAATCAAGAGTCTCAAGATGTAATAGCTACCAAGAAAAGCTACAGCACTTTGAAAAGTGATATGTCCAATTTGATTAAAGAGTTAACATGGCAAGACTTTGAAGTTTTAATTGACCTGATCTTTACTCAAGCAGGCTGGCAAAGGGTATCTTCTGTAGGGAAGACAATTAAAACACTTGATTTGGACTTAAAAGCACCTGTAACAGGAGAGAAATGTTTAGTTCAGATTAAATCTAGCTCCAACAACAAAGAGTTATCAGAATATCTCAAAAGATTTGAGTCTATGGATCAATATGACAAATTTTATTATGTTTGCCATACCTTTAAAGGCGAACCTCCTAAACTGGAGAGCGAATCTCGACTTAAGTTGATGTTTGTAGATCAGGTAGCAGAACTTGCCATTGATTCAGGTCTTTCAAAATGGATTATTTCCAAAGTTTCTTGATCTTTAAAGTTGAAAACTATTTATAGTTTTGGATAACTACTTCTATAAAATAGTTGTTTGGGAAAAATATTGACAGGCCAAGTTGGAAATATATTCCGGCCTTGACCTGAAAATGGTTTATTTTGAGAGAAGAGTTGACTCAAGTTCTTGATCAACTTCTTCTATATTGTCGATATTCTCTAAAACTTGATTGCTAGGATCAGCGACGAAAGACTCAGGCTTATAGATTTTCTCAGATTATGAGTAACTTTTTTAGAATAAAAGTTTTCGGAAAATGACTTAATAGTGATTTCTCCCACCAAACAGGAACTTCGTTTTTCAAATTCCAGCTTGAATGAGCACTGTGATGGACATTTTTCTTTTAGTAAGTCCATTTTCTTTTTAATCTTTTGGTACTGGGTTTGATTTAATTCAATACCAAAGTAAGTAACGGTTGGATCATTTGAGATTTGCGAGTCTCTTTTCATCAACATAAAGCCTCCTTGTGTTAGTTTGATGGTAGAAACAACTTCTACTTTCTAACGAAGGCTTAGACTCAAAATGGAATAACAGGTTGATAAAAAGTCCTAATTCCTACCAAATAAGTCTGAAACCTAAGCGGTTGAAAATAGAAGGTTTTACCTCTGTCATTTTATAAAATGGTACTTAAAAATTTATCGTCAAGATTAGATTAAATTTTTTTTTATTTCGTACCTTGACAAATTTTTATCAGATACCAACATTTTAATGAAGACGGAAAAAATTGATTAGTAATTTTGAATAGATAGGAGGTTCATAACTTACTAAGAAACAAATCAAATCTAAATGCTTAATTTTTTAATATTTTTTCAGGGCCTTAGGCCTTTAATTTGTAAAGAGAGACTAGGTATATATTTTTGTTTTGTGGGTGCTCTCTTTGCGTAATTGATAACAAGGAGTGCAAGATGATTTCTCCACAGAGTGATATAACACGAATCAAACAAGTTCGACTTTTTAATATTTATATAAATAATCAAGAAAAAGAAGAGCTTTCCAATATATTAAAACCAATTAAGCCAATTCTTAATTCAAACGAGAAAAATTCTATCTATGTTTTTAAAGATGGGGAGAGCATCCATGCCGAGGCTTTAATCCAGATCGATGGAAAAATATCTAAAGCTCAATCTGTAGGAGTTTCTATTAAGGAAACTCTTAGAAAATTAGTACCGAAGACAATCGAAAATACCTCTACTCTTAAAGGAGGATATGAAAATAACTATAAATTAGTGGGGTAAATTATGAAGTTATTAGAAAACAAGTTTTTTACAATTTCTTTAGCCTTTATATTAGGTGGAGTATCTACTTATTTTGTAACTGATTACATAAGGCTTAAATCAAATCAAAGTGTGTCACAGACTAAAGAAGTCAGTAAACCCAAGATTTCTATGAAACAGAATAACTTTCTGAAAAAAGACCAAGATAATGACCCTTTTGCGCAAATGGATAAAATTCACGATCAAATGAGAAAAAGAATAGATAAGGCTTTTGGTGGTAGCATGCTTGGCGGAGGTTTTCTAGGAGGAAGTCTGTTTGGAAATAGTTTTTTTGATTCTGATTCCTTTGGAGGATTTTCATCAGATGGTATTAAGGTCGAAGAACATGAGGATGATGACTTCAAGTATGTTGAAATTCTTGCAGATGGGATTGATAAAAACTCAATTAAAATAGATATAGCCAATGGGATGATCTCTATTTCAGGAGAGATTAGAAAAACTGAGGATAATCAATCATCAGGTTCTCGCTCAATGTCGAGTTATGTTTCTAGCTTTAGTCGAAGCTTTAACATTCCTTATGGAGTGAGTGAAGAGAATGTAAAAATTGATACTGAAGATAATAAAATCGTAATCAAATTTCCTAAAGAAAGAATTTAAGGTTGAAAATAAGGAGGTTAAGCAATGCTTGAAGTTAATTCAATCTCAAAGAAATTTGGTGATTTTCAGGCCGTAAGTAAGGTTAGCTTTAAGGCCAAGCAAGGAGAGGTTCTAGGGTTTTTAGGGCCTAATGGTGCAGGGAAATCTACCACTATGAAAATGATAACTGGCTTTCTTGATGCCACTGAAGGAGATGCAACGATCTGTGGGAAATCTATTCAAGATGAGACACTCGATGCTCAAAGAAATCTTGGATATGTTCCTGAAAATGCTCCACTTTATGAAGAGATGTTTGTTCGTGAGTTTCTTGAGTTTGTGGCTAAAATGCGTGAAGTTGAAGACTCTTTAATTGAAGAGAGGGTCAATAAAGTTATTAAGATGTGTGCTCTTGAAGAAGTAGAATTTCAAAAATTAGAAACTCTATCAAAGGGTTTTAAAAGAAGAGTTTCATTGGCCCAATCATTAGTGCATGATCCAAAGGTTCTGATATTGGATGAACCGACTGATGGACTTGACCCTAATCAAAAACACGATGTTAGAGAACTTATAAAAGAGCTAGCTAAAGAGAAGTGCATTCTTATTTCTACTCATATATTAGAAGAAGTTGAAGAAGTTTGCGATAGATGCATCATTATAGGCGAAGGTGAAAAGCTATTTGAAGGTACTCCAAGTGAATTAAAGTCAAAGTCAGATAAAGGGCGAATTCAAGATGTGTTTAGAGTCATTACTACAGGTAGTGAACTTCAGGGGGTGGCGATATGATGAGTAAATCTGTTAAGCACCTCTTTATAAAAGAATTTACAAGTTATTTTAAAACCCCTTTAGGATATGTTTTTTTAGTCATATTTTTATTTGGTATAGGTTATTTAACCTTTGAACCGGGCCGAGGAAGTTTCTTCTATATGCGAGAAGCCTCTATGAGTTCCTTCTTTAGATACATCCCTTGGATGTTTCTCTTTTTAATTCCTGCCGTTAGCATGAGACTTTGGTCTGATGAAAGAAAATCTGGAACTATAGAGCTTCTATTAACTATGCCAGTAACAGTAAAAGAAGCTGTGATTGCTAAGTTTTTAGCGTCATGGGCATTTATTGGAGTGGCATTAGCAGGAACATTTCCGATGGTTCTAACCGTTGTCTACTTGGGAAATCCCGATCTTGGCGTGGCCTTTCTAGGTTATATCGCTTCTTTTCTTATGGCCGGAGCGCTTCTTGCCGTAGGGGGATTTTTCTCGGCCTTAACTAAGAACCAAGTTATTAGTTTTATATTAACGGTTTGTGTGAGTTTCTTACTCATTATGGCAGGGTCGCCTCCAATATTAGAGTTTATATCAGCATTTTCGCCAAAATATCTCGTAGATTTATTTGAATCACTGAGTGTTTTAAATCACTTTGACTCAATAGAAAGAGGTGTTTTTAGTATGAGTAATTTGTGGTTTTTTGCAGTGATGATTACTTGTTGGTTGTACGGAAATATTATTCTTTTAAATGAGAATAAGGCTAATTAGGAGTACATGAAAATGGATAAACATAAAGAAAATTATCTAAAAGTCATTCTTGGTCTATTTTCTATGACCTTGATGATTTACATTGGATCAACATTATTTAAAAAAGCAAGAGTCGATTTTACTGAAGAAAATCTTTATACACTTTCGGATGGTACTAAATCTATTCTTTCTAAATTGGATTCGCCTATAAAATTGAAGTTATATTACTCAAAGACAGCGGCGAACAAAGGGACTGAGGGGTTACGAGCATTTAATAATCATTACCTCTATGTTCAGGAGCTTCTACGTCAATATGTCGGCAACTCAAGAAATAACCTCAGCTTAGAAGTTATCGACCCTCGACCTGACACTCCCGAAGAAGAAGATGCAACGGCCTATGGGTTAAAGAAGTTTAATCTGACAGAAACGGAAAGATATTTCTTTGGCCTTGTTGCTGAAAATGAGTCTGGTACGGAAAAAATCATAGAGTTTTTTGATCCCAACCAAAAGGATAAACTCGAATATGATTTAACAAAACTAATCTATACGGTACTTAATCCTCAAAAGAAAAATATTGGTATTATTTCTTCAATGGAGGTTATGACTGAAAACCTAAGTCCTTATATGGCGCAAATTATGCGAATGCAAGGAAAGGACGTTAATGAATCTTGGGTTGTTACTAAGATGTTGTCTGAGTTCTACAATGTGAAGAAGATTGAAAAAGATACTAAGTCTATTTCTGGTGTCGATTCATTAGTTGTAATTCACCCAAAAGGGTTTTCAGAGCAAACACTTTTTGCGATAGACCAATATGTAATGAAAGGTGGAAATCTCCTTGTCTTTGTTGATCCAAATGCTGTTAGTGATAGGAGTGCTGGAATGTATGGTGGAGTATCTAATTCACCAGATGCAGGCTTTAAAAAGCTAATGGATAAATGGGGAGTGGAATTAAAGGCCAATTCCTACGCTGGTGATAAATACCTAAGTGGAGTTGGTAGATTCAATCCAAATATGCCAGCAGGAAGACTTCTTGCCCTTTTAAACTGTAATGAGCATTGTACAAATGAGTATAAAGATAATGTTACTTCAGGAATTAATAATTCGACATTTGTATATCCTGGAGTTTTGGAAACTAAAACTATTGAAGGCGTAAAACATACTCCTATCATGTCAACGACCGCTAAAGGTAACAGTTATACTGCAGTGGGGTATGAATTAAACAATCCGAGGGCTCTGTGGAATAAGTTTTCAGAGGGATCTAAGCCTGTTGTTATCGCATACAAAGCAATGGGGAAATATAAGACTGCTTTCCCTGATGGGGTTAAGCTTACTGAAGCTAAAGATGACAAAAAGAAAAAGAAGTCAAAAAAGAAAGAAAAGGAAAAGAAAGTTGACGTCGTTAAAGAATCAACTAAGGAAAGCGCTGTAATCGTATTTTCTGATGTCGATTTTATTAATGACCAGTTTGCTTTTAAAAAGACATTTTTAGGATTGGCAGCGGCAAATGATAATAGCACTCTATTCTTGAATAGTGTTGAGGCCCTCACAGGTGATGTTGATTTAATGAGTGTTAGATCAAAGGGGCGTATCAATCGCTCATTTGATGTTATTAACCAAATAGAATTTGAAGCAGAGAAGAGAACTGCTGATAAGGTTAAAGAAATCAATGCAAGTATTGGAAGGTTTCAAGCAGAGTTAAATCAGCTTGGTAAGAAAGCAAACGAAGGAAATATTGCTCTTCTGCAAAATGAGGGGATTAGAAAGAAGAAGGAACTTGCAAAGAAGATTGCAGTTCTTAAAAAAGAGCTTCGTGCTGTAAAGCGAGAAGGGCGTGAGAAAGTTGAAGGGATTGGAAAGTTCTTTCAATACCTTAATACACTATTTGTTCCAATCTTTATTATAGGGTTTGGTGTGTACTACAACAGAAAGCGAAGTCGTTTGATGCAGGGCCGTAGGTTAACTAAAAAGAATGGAACAGATAATAAACAGTCAGCTCGACTCGATAATTTAAAGGCGGAGGTGAATGTATGAAATTAAAGACACTATCAATTTTTACAGCGGTTTTATTTGCAGCCTCTATCTTTGTTTATATGAATGAGAACAAAAGAGGAACTGACCTTTTGACAGGGAGTGACTATGTTAAAGGGCTTGATATAAATAAGGTTCAGAAAATTTCATTAAGCTTTAGTGGAGATAAAAAAATCACTTTCACTAGAGACTCTAATAGATTTGTCTTAGAGAATCATAAATCTTATCCTGCTTCTACAGACAAAGTTAATGACTTGATATACAAAATAGCGAGTATTCAAGTTAAAGAGAAAATAACTTCTGGTGCTGATGAAGACGATTTGAAGAATTATGAATTGAACAAGGATAAGAGAAAGTATCTTGTTGAGTTATTTGATAACGATGGAAAGAAGACAGTTTCTTTTAGTGTTGGAAAATCTCACAAAGGAAAAGGAAATTACCTTTATAAAGAAGGAAAAAAGGAAATTTATCTTTCTCAAGAAAACCTTTGGCTTAATTCTTCCTACAAGGACTTCATTAATACAGTTTTGTTAGAGGTTAAAAAGGATGATATTGAAAAAGTATCTTTATCTTCTGATAAAACCATGGAAATAGTTAAAAAGGACAAAGAATTCGTCGTAGAAGCTCCTACAGATAAGAAATACAAGAAAGAAAAAGCTGAGGAATATGCCAAAAGTTTTTCATCAGTAAGGTTTGATGATTTTTACTCTTTAACTGAGCCAAAGGTGCAAACACTTAACTTTAATAAAGATATAAAAATCAAGCTTAAGAATAAACTTATTTATAAGGTTAGTCTTGCTAAGGATAAAGAGGATCATTTTGTTAAACTTACGGCCCTGTTAGAAGAAGCTCCAAAGCAATTTGTTGTAAGACAGGATGATGGTAAAGAAGAACTTCAAAAAATTGAAGATGTTATTAAGGCCCAAGGAGATGCACAACGTATTAATATGGAAAAAGGTGCATGGGTTTATAAAGTTAATAAGTCAGTTTATGAAAAACTGGCCAAAGATTCCAAATTTTTCCTTTAATTAAAAATGGAGGTAGATAGTTTCTACCTCCTTCTTTGTTCTAACAGTGTGTAATTGTAGAATATAAAGCTCGTTTGCTATTAATGCCTTAATAGGCAATCATCTCTAGCAGGTAAAGCAATAAATTATACTTATAATGAATGGAAGTATTTAACGGTATTTTTGAATAGACCAGAAGTGGATATAAGTAATTGTGAAATTGAAAATGCGATTAGGCCATTTGCCGTTGGACGGAAAAACTGGTTATTTAGTATAAGCGTTGATGGAGCGAAAACAAGTGCAATGTATTACTCAATAATTGAAACAGCAAAAGCAAATGGATTTGAGCCTTTTGACTATTTATCAAAAATGTTAGATAAACTGCCTCAAGCTGAAACTATTGAGGATTATCAGCGATTACTTCCCTTTAAAGACCAGTTCTTGGCCTAAACTTACAATCTTATATTAAAAATTTAAATGAAGATAGGTGGGATCATGGAGCGCTTACCAATAAGGATGAGAAAAAGTATTTTCCAATACGATCTAATGATAAAATTCGACTTGGTTCAAGCTTGAGTGTCTTATCTCAGGCATTAGTGGACTTAGGTAAGAAGTTGAATTGTGAAGACTTTAAGTTTGAACTAAATTATTACCGTCTATCAAATTCTAATTTGGACATTTTATTCATAGTTAATGTAATTGCTTCTCTTAGTAATCAGAACTCATTTACTGTGGAAAGTAGAGAAATGCTTTCAAGGTGTATTAAAAGCCTTGTACTTGAAGTATCTCATGTCTATGGGACTACTGTTGAAAATGCAAAAGGAATCGTCGGAGATCATATGAGGTTAGCATCATGAGTAAAGAAACTATGGATGAAGAAGTTGATAAAGAGATTGAAGTTCATGTATACGAATATGAAATACAAGATCGCGCTAGTATTGTTACAAGAGCAAGCTTAGCAGATGAGGATTGCTTGTCACGCTTGTAATAAGAATTTCAGAACCAAGAACAACTCAGTTAAAATGAAATAATTTTAATCTATACTCATATGGACTTCGATTGCCAAGTGATGAGTGCTTTCTTTTCTTGTTGTACCAAACTTCAATATATTCAAAAACGAGAGCTCGAAGCTCTTGCTCTGTTGAGTAAGAGCGACGATAAATCCATTCTTTTTTCAAACTCCCAAACCACGACTCAACGTAAGCATTATCATAGCAATTTCCCTTGCGAGACATGCTAGGCTTAATGTCGTGATTCTTAAGCATCTTTCGATAGGCTTCACTCGCATACTGCGATCCTCGATCAGAATGAAAAATCACTTCCGCATCAGGACCAACTTTTTTCATCGCCATATCAAGCGAG
>JBMYPC010000113.1:0-10145 GCA_049599895.1 Bacteriovoracaceae bacterium
TTCCTCGGCGACTTCATGAGCATGGTTGGCGGCAATTTCTCTTAATGTTTTAAGATCGTAGACCGGTTTTCCAAATGAACGAGAACTCATCACTTCTTTTTTCTTTTGCTGAGTCTCTCCAATTGGAAAGCATGAAACTCCTCTGAGCTCATCTTGAATTTGAAGGCCAACTTTTGTTAACGTTTTTTTGATCAGAGCTTGATTTTCAAAATCTCGAAAATCAAGTGCTGTT
Source organism: Bacteriovoracaceae bacterium (assembly GCA_049599895.1). Classification (GTDB taxonomy): domain Bacteria; phylum Bdellovibrionota; class Bacteriovoracia; order Bacteriovoracales; family Bacteriovoracaceae; genus JBMYPC01. The sequence continues at coordinate 233 of JBMYPC010000113.1, forward strand.
TTGATTCCCATAAAAATTAAGCGAGCTTCTCGTCCTTTTGAAACTCCCCAAAGCTTGTTAATAGGCATTTGTTTGAGGGCTTCTTTTTGATCCTCTTGAGTGAGAAGTGAAACGACTCCATTGAAAGACAGATCTTTTTTAGCGATAAAACAAGCGGCTTTTGTAAGGCCTTTTGTTGGAGCAACACCAATAGAGACGGGGACTTTAGTAAACTGTTCAACCGTTTTTTTTATTTCTAAAGAGAATTGATGAGGGTTTGAAACTCCTGTGAGATCAATAAAGGCTTCGTCAATGGAATAGACTTCGACGTTCGAAGAAAATGTTTTAAGGATATTAATGATTCTTTTTGAAACCTCCGTGTATAAAGAAAAGTTAGAGGAAAAAATGGCGACTTTGTGCTTTTGGCAAAAGCTTTTGACTTTAAAGTAAGGAACACCCATTTGGATCCCAAGAGATTTCGCTTCTCGGTTTCTTGAGATCACACATCCATCGTTATTTGAAAGGACAATAACAGGCTTCTTTTTTAGATCAGGTCTAAAGATTTTCTCACAGCTACAAAAAAATGAATCGCAATCGACAAGGGCCATGACATTTTTCATTAAAGCCTTCGAATAATTCCGCTGACTGTTCCAAAAATACTAAAATCACAATCAGAGCTAAGAATGATAGGGGAGAACTTTTGATTATCTGATTGAAGCATTATTTGATGATTTTTTTGGATGAACCGTTTGCAAATTCTTTTTCCAAGATATTCAGCGACGACAATGTCGTTTGTAAGAGGAGTTCGAGAACAGTCTACTATCAAAAGATCATTTGAAGAAATTGTAGGAGACATGGATTCGCCTTTGGCCTTCATGAAAAAAGTTGAACTTGGGTTTTTTACTAAAAGCTGATGAAGATCGAGCTCTTTTTCATCATAGTCTTCAGCTATTCCAAAGAGGCCACAGAGGACCTCGCCAAGGTAGAGTTCCGATTTTATAAAAGGAGAAGGCTTCATAGAAATATATGATACACTTACGCACAACTTACGTAAATGCCTGGTGCGAAATAATGTATCTACTTGAAAACCTGAAGCCTCAAGACCCTCAATAGGCTAAATTAAATTCCAAGTCTTTCGAGCTTTAAAGCTCTAGGGGTAGAATAAAAGGAGGGATGGGCAAAAGGTTAGAATTGATTCGCTTAATACTCATTATTAGTTTTTTAAGTTTGTTTCCAGTGAGTCTGCTGGCGCAAAGTTCAACAAGCTCTCAATCAGCAGTGATTGGCAACTTGAGATTTAATTATGAAAGTGTTGATTGGGAATACCGAGAGTTTACTGGCTCGGGTGATGAGCTTATGAAAGACTATGGGAAACTCACAGGGTTTTCTTCAGAGCTTCAGGGGCAAGTTGGTTTTCTTCAATTAACTTCATCATATAGGTATCTTTCAGGTAGTACTCGGTATGAAGGGGGTCTTCAGGACTCCAATGGAAACTATGCGGGAGATTATGATACTGATTCAAAAAATAAAATTGTAAATTACGAATTAGGAATCCACCGTGTTTACGACATAGGGGCGGGACAAGTTTGGACCATGGGAATAGGCTATTATATTCGAAAGCTTGATAACCCTGAACTTCCCTCAGATCCCTATGACTATTCTCGATACGCGACCTATAAAACCATTCCCTTCACCTTAAAGTATGTGAATAAGAGCTTTGATTTTTTTCGCTTTGAGGCCATCGCAAAACTTCATACATTCTTTAAAGGAGAAACTGACACTCGCTCGTCTGAAGTCAACCCAGAGTCAACAGATGTTGTCTTTCAACAACCCAATGGTAGAGGTTTAGAGCTTAAGTTGAACTCATTTTTTAATACAGGCTATGGGAGACTTATGTTTGGTGCTTACGGAACTTTTTGGTCTGTAGAAGATAGTGATTATGAGCCTGTTCCTGGTAGTGATTCACTTATTCGTTATGAACCAGAAAATAAAACATCAGTGATAGGATTTAATGTCGGTCTTGCTTACTGAAAAAAATAATTTTCAATTTCTTTGAAGTTCTCAAAAACATTATTCTTTTTTTGTTCAATATACTCGGACTGCAAAAGAGCATACTTTGGTCCAAGAAGTTGAAGCTCATCAGAGAGCTTGTCTCCAATCATAAAGCTTAAATGAGGGTCAATATTCCATTTTCTTATGGCCTTAATAAGCATACCCGGTTCAGGTTTTCTTTGTGAACTCATCTTTGCATAATCTTTTACTTTTCCATCGGGGTGATAAGGACAGTAAAAAGCATCAAGAAATTGAATTTGATAGCGATCTTGAAATTCCTTGAGCATTGCTTGGTGAAAATTTTCAAGTTCTTTCAAAGTAAATTTTCCTTTTGCCACACCAGATTGATTACTAAGAATAATAAGCTCAAGGCCATTAGCTGTTGCTTTTTTTAAAAGGGGAACGACCTCTTCTTTGAGATGAAGATCCGAGACCTTATGAGGGTAGTGAGTGTCATGAATGAGAATTCCATCTCGGTCGAGGAATAAGGCCCTTTTATTAAGATCATTCAAATTTTCCTCTGGGATCGTTTGAAAGAGGGCAAAATCTTGAAATCTTTGTTGATCATTAACTAAAAGAAAATGAGAACTCTGAAGCATTTGATCTTTTTTTACACAATAATAAGTGAATCTAAAGTTCGAAGAAGAGAGTTCCTCAAGCTTCTCGATTTGAGCTTTCTGAAGAAAAAAAGGCTCTTCGAGATTAAAAAAGAGCGTGGGAGCATCTTTTCGTTTTTGTTGATCAGGGTCACTTCGCTTTGCTGGAAGAGAGATCGAACATATCTTTTTTAGGTGTGAGAGGTATTTTTCAGAAGTCTGCTCAGGTGATCCAATAAAAGATTCGGAGAAAAAAGGTTGTATTGTCAGTGATTTCATCTTCTTAGAGTTTAGAATAGCTTACATCAAATGAGAAATGTGTGACACGGCATTTCCTGGCTGCTATAAGGGTTTCTAATTCAAAACAAAATTGGGCAATGAGTAATAAATCGATCCTCAGTGGGAGTCTTTCCTATTTCATTTACAAGGCCTTTACGGGATATTTCTTCTTTTATCTCTTGGCCTTAGTTTGTCTTTTTATGACCCATCTTATTCAAAGTGAGCTACCATTTCTTGCTAAAGATATTGCAGGGCTCGTGGAAGGGAAGGTTCTTGAAACGAGTACAGGGTTCTACGTTCTTCTTGCTGTCGGAATCATTATTTTTAGAACCGGCTCAAGATTCCTCTTTTTTTACCCAGCAAGAGTTCTTCAAAGAGATGTACGAGTTGAACTTATCGAGAAACTCGAAAAGGCACCTCCTTTTCGTTATGAAAAGCTTTATCCATCAGGTGAAATCCTACAGATCACATCTAATGACCTTGATAATCTCAGAGGGCTCATCGGTTTTGGATTATTGCAAATTGGAAATATTATTATTGCTCTGTCAATTTTGATCCCCCGATTAGCTGGGTTTAATCCAAGGCTGCTTATTGCTTTGATTCCTTTGTTCTCAGCATTTGTTTTCTTCACCGTTTTAGTGGCAAGAAATAGAAAGTTTTATCAAAAGACCCAGGAGTATCAAGGACAGATTCAGCAATATCTTGTTGAGAGTTATGATGGAAAGACCACTATCCAAAACTATGAGGTCGAAAAGCTCTTTATTAACTTATTTAATAAATACTCTTATCGAGAACTTTTGAATTTCTACAAAGCAGGAAAGAATATTGCCTTTTCGATTCCCTTAGTTCCATTTGGTGTCGGAGTTTCCCTTTTGTGGGGCGCCCATATTATCTTTAGCGAGTCTTTGGGAGCAGAGGCTTTAATTTTATTTTCAGGCTTTATCTTTCTTTTTTTAGAGCCTCTGATGTTTCTCTCATGGATTGGTGTTGTCTTTACAAGGGCCATTGTTTCTTGGAAACGAATTAAAAAGTTAGTTTTGGACCTCGATGATGAAAGTGAAAAAGAAAAAGAATTAAAGACCCTTGAAAATCATGATTTGAGAAATGCCTATGAAGTTATGCTTTGGGGGAAATCTCTAAGAGTCGCAGGTGATTCAAAAATTCTTGGTATTGTGGGTCCAACGGGAGTCGGAAAGAGTGAGGTAATGAAGCAAATTGCCTATCTTAATAAGTTTGAGGGCGTGAGTTCATCGTATGTTGCTCAAGAGCCTTATTTATTTAACGACACCTTAGAGAGAAATCTTCTTCTAGGCGAGTCATTAAAGTCGACGAAGGATCGTGAAGGTGAGTTTTATCAAAGAAAACTTGATCTTGCTTTAAAACTTCTTAAAGTTTTTGATCTTGAGGTTTTAACTGGTGATCCTCAAACTTTACTTTCTCTAGAGGTGGGAGAGAATGGAAAACTTCTCTCTGGTGGGCAGGCCAAAAGAGTTTGTCTTATTCGAAGCCTTTTAAGTGAATCCGAAGTCATTCTTTGGGACGATCCTTTTTCATCGGTGGACCTTGTGATGGAACGAAAGATTATGGAGGAGATCAAAGAAATTGGTCTTCTTAAAGAAAGGAGAGTCATATTAACGACTCACCGGTTATCAACGCTTAAGTTCTGCGATGATTATATTTACTTAAGTCAAAAAATTGAAGAAATTGAAAAAGATAAAACAAAAATTAGTTTAACAAACGAGAACTCAAGATTATATGAGCATTTCAAAGCACAGATTGTGGATAATATTTAAATTCAAAGAAGCTTCTTGGCTTTTACCTGCGATAGGTGTTTGTCTGATTTTATCAGCAACTCTTGGTGGTATTGTTCCATTTCAGATAAAGAAACTTGGAGATGTTTATGGAGAAGAAGCTAAATTCTATGAACAAATAAAGGTTCTCTTTTTCGTTTTCTTTGCTGTGTATGCCAATCGAGCTCTTTATCAACTTTGTATTAATAAGTTCATCAAACTTCTTATGCATAATGCTCGAAATCTCTGTTACGGCTATTGGGTCCGTTTTAAGAATAATGAATCCAAACAAGATCGGTTTCCTATGGGGGAAGTGATTGCTCGGATCATGAGTGACACAGAGGCGATCAGGGAGCTAATTACCTCTGGAACCTTTGGTGTTCTTATTGATGTGAGTTTTGTGGTTTCTTCACTTATCAGTTTCATTAGTATTAATACGAAAACCGGAAGTATCCTTGCCATTGCTGAGTTTGCTGCAGCGGTAGGGTTAATTTTTGGTAGTAAGTACATGCGTTCAATATTCTTAAAGGTTCGAGAATCTCGGGGCTATGTCTATAGATCAATTTCTAATGCTTCAGGGGGCTTTCGTGAAATGTATTACAACCCCAATGAAAATTATGCCAGTGTTTCAACAAAGAGACGCTTTGATGATTTCTTAAAGAAACAGTTGGTCGCAAATTTTTGGGATGCGAGTTATTATTCATTTGCAGAATCTCTTTATCCACTCTTTCTTCTTTTAGTTATTTTTCTGATTCCTTATAGCGCTATTACGGAAACAGCTGTCATTTTTGCAATCCTTGATCTTATTCAAAGGTCCATTAATCCAGTAAAAGACATATCGGGAAAGGTGGCGAACTTACAAAGAGCGGCTACAGGATTTATTCGAATTAGTGAATTCCTTGAAAAGAGTGGTGCCAAAGAAAATGGTCATCAGTTTAAAGTAGATGTGAGCGAAGTTGAGAAGTTTGAAATTACTGTTAATAAGTTTGAATATGAAAACTCGAAATCAAGAGAGTCTTTTGCATTAAAAGAAATTAACTTTACCGTAAAAAAGGGTGAAGTTCTAGGGATTGCAGGGTTTTCGGGAAGTGGAAAATCAACTCTACTCAAAATCTTAGTTGGACGTCTCCCTCTCGAAGATGGCCTTCTTTCTTTCCAAGGTCAAAATGGAACGGAAGTTTTCAATACACAGAAAACTGAAAACTCATTAGATAACGCAAGTCTTTTAAAGAAATATGTTGGGCTGGTTTCTCAAGACTCCCATGTTTTTGGGGAGAGCCTTCTTTTTAATTTAACCTTTTCCAATGAAGCCACGAAAGACTTTGAAGATTTTTGGGAGTTTGCTTGCTCAAAGATTCCCTACCTTCAAAAGTGGAAGGGAAAGTTAGAAGAAAGAATTGAGCGAAGTGAATTATCAGCAGGTCAAAGACAATTAATCAGTGGGCTTCGCTGCTGTTATCTTAAAAAGCCGGTGATTCTTCTTGATGAAATCTCGGCTTCTCTTGACTCAGAACTTGAAGTCGCTTTGAGAGAACTTATTAAACTCATTCAAACTCATTCCATTACCTTAATAGTCGCCCATCGGATTGAGACAATTCTTGAGTCGGATAGGATCTTTCTTTTAGAGCAGGGGAGGATTGTTGCAGATGGCCACCATCAAGATCTTGTCAGCAACAGTTCAAGGTATCGTCAATTTTTAAGTAGGTTAAGTCTTGATCAATAAACAAGCATGACAGGAACCCGAAATGAAGCTAACCTAGAAGGAGTATTTTTAGGAGGCTTTTTAAATGACAGGTAAGAATTTGACGAAATTTTTAGTAGTTTCACTATTGGGGACTGTTTTACTAGGACTTTGGTCTTGTACCGAAGAAGCGGTATCTGAGCCACAATTTATTTTCAAACCTGCTCCAAACAAAACGACTGCTGCAAAATTTGGCGACGTTGAAATTAATTACGACGAACTTCATAAGGGAGTTGAGTCGGAGCTTTATGAAGCCCGCATGAAAGTCTATGAAATTGAAATGAACCGTCTTCAAGGACTTTTGATTGAAAAAATTATCGAAAAAGATCCAAAGAAAAAGGGCCTTAGTAACGACGAGTATCTCGATAAGTACATTGCTAAAGATATGAAGGTTTCCGAGCAAGACATTCAGAAATTTGTCAAAGAAAGAAACATTCCTAAAAACCAAATTGAAAAGTATAGGCCAAGAATTATTAAATTTCTTGAGATGGAGAATAAGAAAAAGGCGGTTGATCTTTGGCTTGCCAAGCAAACTAAGAAAACTCCTGTTGAAGTTTATCTCAAGAAACCATCAAGACCTGTGTTCAATGTAAGGTTGGGAAAGGCCCCGTTTACCGGAGATGCAACAGCAAAAGTGACTCTTGTGGAGTTTTCAGATTTTCAATGCCCTTATTGTGCTAAGGGGGCCAAGATCATTGATGATTTAAAGAAAAAGTATGGAAAGAAACTGAAAATCGTTTTTAAACATTTTCCTCTTCACTTTCATAAAGATGCAAAGCTTGCAGCTGAAGCGAGCCTTTGTGCCCATGAGCAAAAACCAGAAGCTTTTTGGAAAATGCATGATGAGATGTTTGCTGATCAAGCGGGGCTTAAAATTAATGGATTAAAAGCAAAGGCCAAAAAAATTGGCCTTAAAATGCCACAGTTTAATAAGTGTTTAGAATCAGGAACATACAGGGCCCAAGTCGAAGAAGATATGAAAGATGGAGAAGCCGCTGGAGTGAGAAGCACACCTACATTTTATGTTAACGGGAAAATGATCAATGGGGCACAACCTGTTGAGGTCTTTTCTGAAATTATAGATGCCGAATTTGCGAAGAAATAACCAAGCGACCAGATCGGTAATGGGGGCATATTCGAGCAGTTTTTGCTTGGTATTATCCAATTTCAATCAGGTTTATAATTAAACATAATGGCAACTTTTCCAGGAAGGGAATTTCGCTAAATGTCAGGAACTGATCAGGTAAATCTAAAAGTAAATCGTCTAAGAAAGCGCTATCAAGATGCGATTGAAGACGTGCGTAAAGAGAATGAGCAAAACCTGTCGGAGCTCAAAAAAAGCTACGAGGCCAAGAATCAAACCGCTGTCGATAATTACAAAAAAGATCGCGAAAGGATTGAACAAAAAAACCTTGAAAGTATTGAAAGGTATAAAGAAAAGCTCTCCGAAACCATGAGCAAGAAAAGCCAGGATTATGAAGATAGCGTACGTCAGATGAAAAAAGACTACGAGAATCTTAATAAAAAAGATAGAGAAGGCGTTCAAGAAAAACTCAATCGCATTTCAAACGAATACAATGAAAAAGAACGAACTCTTGATCAAAGAACCTTTGACCAAGTTTTTGAAGTTAAAAGACAAGCTGACAGAAGACAGCTAAGAGATCGTATTGGTTTTTCTCAAGACATGGAACTCTATGAGGAACATACAAAAGACCGTATGCGTGAGCTTGGTAACTCAAATGCCAAAGAGATCAAAGATCTGAACAATCGACACAAAGACTTTCTTCTCGCAAGTAATACAAGACATATTCAAGAAAAAGAAGCTCTTAAGAAAAATCTGATGGATTATGCAGGAAAGCTTAAAAACCAAAACACAGATGAAAAGAGTGCGATGCGAGAAACATTTGAAAATAATATTAAGGCCATCAATGAAAATAAAAACTTTCAACAGGTCAAGATGGAGAAGAATTATTCAGGAATTATTCAAAATAATGCAGCTAAAGCTGAGCAACAAAGACGAACAACTGAAAAAGATCTTTTAAATCAACTTGATGACGTTAAAAAGCAGGCCTTCGATAGAAGTCGAAGAAATAATACTGTCGTTAATGAACTCAAAACCACCAATCGTACAAATCAAAGAGTTAATGAACAGATGATGGGTGAGGTAAAACGCAAGATCAAGCTTGTAGGCCAACGAGGGAATGATAAAATTAATGTCGCTGAAGATAATTTTCAAAAACAACTCAATGAGTTAGGAAGACAAAATCAAAACTCCCGTATTCGAGAGCGTGAAGCTTTACTTTCTCAAGCGAATGAAGAAAAAAACCAAATTATCACTGATAAAATCGCCACTGTTAATCGAGAAAAGCAGGACAACAAAATTGAAGTTTCAAAGTATCAGCAGCAATTAAGAGATCAAGAAAGAAGTAATCAGATTCGTTTATTTGAAGCAAATCTTGCCAATAAAAAGATGCTCCAACAGAGATCAATCGAAAGAAGCCAGCAAATGAGTGAAGTTTCTGAAAGAAACCGCAATGCTCTTAAGGCCATGCAAGAAAATCATGAAAATGAGAAAATCGAATACATGGAAGAAACTCGAGATCGAGTGGCCAAAACAGACCTCAATTTGAGAAAGACTTTTGGTGATAAAATTTCAAAACTTGAGCAGAGACAAGAGCAGCAAGTTCAGATGCTTCAAGACACTCTTGATCGAACTATTAAAAAGTACGAAGCATTGTTGGTTTCAACTAAGAACCAAGGCATGCAAGAACTTGAAGACTTTAAGAAGCTCGCCAAAGATCAAATGGATATTCAAAAGAAGAATTTCCAACATGTACTTGAGCAAAAAGAGTTAGACCGTATTAATGAGAAGACTTCAATGAAGCAAGAGTTTGCAAAGAAGCTTACTGATACGAAAGAAGCTGAAGAGCTTAGAGTGATGGATATTACCAATCGTTATGAGCGGCAGATTAATACTGAGAGAAAGAACTATTATAAAGCCCTTAAGCAGAAGCTCACTGAAGCCCATCGTCAGTTAGAAAATTTAAGAAATCGTTCAGAAGTCGAGAAAAATAATATTAGAGTTCAGTTAAATACGAGAATTTCAGATCTTCAGCGAGAGAACCTGAAGATCCGACAGCTTAACGAGGAGCGAAAACAGTACCTCGATCCAGTTGATCCGGATAAAATAGACGTCTCTTAAGCTCATTTTCTTCAATCAATCCTTTTTCAATTCACCTTTATTTTGGTAAGTTCCAGATGTTACGAAAATTACCCTTAAAGGAGTTCCTTTGCGACGAGCTAAAATTGTCGGTACCCTAGGTCCGGCTTCAAATGAAGTTGCTGTTATTAAGGATTTAATCAAAGCTGGCCTAAACGTCGCGAGAATTAATTTCAGTCATGGTACTCATGAGGCCCATGCCCAAACAATCAAGAATGTCAGAACCGCTGCAAAAGAATGTGGTGTACAGGTTGGA
>JBMYPC010000114.1:0-10015 GCA_049599895.1 Bacteriovoracaceae bacterium
AAAAATATATCGCTGACTATTTCCCAGGGCCCGACATTTACGAACATGACTTAAGCTCCAACATCACACAACCTCCAGTTGCGGCCCTTGGCCTAGAGTATCTTTTAAAGAAAAATGCCGACCGAGAATGGGCAAAAAAACAAGTGGCAAAAATTGAAAAGTCCCATCAATTTTTTTACGAAAACAGAGACCCATTAAAAAAGAACCTTGTGGCCATAGTGCATCCCTGGGAAAGCGGTATGGATAATGCCGTCTCTTGGGACAGACCACTTAAGAATGTTTCCACAGTAACAAAAAATGAAATTAATCGAATTGATACAAAAAAAGTCACAGACCTTTCGCAAAGACCAAGTGATGATGAATATGCAAGATACATTCATATTGTTGAAAGCCTCAATCAAAATGATCTTAAACCCACAAGCTTTTGCGTTTACGACCCCATGATGACAACTGTGCTGGCCCTTTCAGAGATGGCCTTAGCGAATGTCTGCGAAAAGCTTGAAATTGAAACTCATGCAAAAGAAAGAGCGAATAAACTAGTCTCTTCTCTTGAGTCAATCCAATCTCCAGATGGAAGATCTCCTTATATTGATGCCCTCACAAATAAACAGTATCATTCCAATACACTGGCATCACTATTTCCTTTACTTGTCACCAAGGACAAAGAGCAAGCAGAAGCGATCCTCAAGCAGCATCTTGGAGAACATGGACTCAGTACACATTCTCTTAAAGATGACTCATTCGATTCTCGCTGCTATTGGCGTGGCCCTTGTTGGGTGAATACAAATTGGTTTTTCAAAGAGAAAGTCACTGGTCTTGCAGAAAAAACAATCAAGCTTATTGAAAAATCTGGCTTCTATGAATACTTTGATCCCATTACGGGAGAAGGACTTGGCTCTGACAACTTTACCTGGTCAGCGGCACTTTTTCTTTGCTTAAACGATCAATAAAACCCGATACCTCGAATATCCATAAGATTGGTTCCAGTAGGTCCGGTCATTAATAATTGTTTGAGGCTTTTAAAGTAATGGTAACTGTCAAAATTTCGAAGGGCCTTAAGAGCTTCATCTTTTGTTCGAATAAATGAATCGTAATCAACCCAAGCTCCCGCAGAGTCCGTAGGTCCATCTGATCCATCTGTTGCAAAACTAAAGATATAAAGATTTTTAAGTTCAGAGATCTCAAAGTTTAAAACATTCTCTTCATAGATTTTATTAGCCGCCCAGAGGACAAAATGAGAATTTCGTCCCCCCAGACCATTTCCTTCTACTTGGATCGTAAGTTCACCAAAGCTTACGTGAACGTGACGAGGCTGAGGCACATAACTTTTCAAAGACGTACAAATTTTCTGAAAACCACTTTCCAGTGGTTCATCCAGGGCCTGTTCATTGAAAGTCAGCTTGAAGCTCTCTGAAAAATTGATATCCATGAGATCAATGAGATCTTTATAACTCGTTACAATGAAATGAGCATCGGACTCTCGGTTTTCATGACTTTCCCTCGATTGAATGAGAGATTTCTTTAGTTTCTCTTTTAGACTATTCTCTAAACCCCTTAACTTCGATTGAGTTAACAAGTTTTCTAATACTCCTGGATCTAACGGATTATAAATGGTTGGACCAGAGCCCACATCCGAGGCCGCTAAGTTTGAAACATCACAATTAATCAATGTCATTACTGTAGCCGGACAAGCTTTTGCAAGCCCACCATTTTTTATCAAAGAAAAGCACTTACGAATAAAGTTGATTGACTCAATCCCTAAATCTGAAGCCAGCATGAATTTTGAAATTCTTTCAATTTCTTCAAACTCAAATAACGAAGAATTCTTCTCAACTAAGCTGCTCGCCCCACCTGAAAGACAAACAATGAGAAGCTCATCTTTTTTACAATTCCTCGCAAACTCTAAAGCCTGATCACCAGCTAATAAAGACTTCTTAGAAACAAAGGGATGGTCTGATTCTACTGTCACATCTGATAGCTCATTAAGTCCATGACCTATTTTGGTGATGACTGAGAGATCAGAGTTCTTTAAGCCCAACAACTCTTTCACAACAAGGCACTCTTTAGCTGCTGCTTTTCCTATGGCCAGCAACTTAATGGCGCTATATGATTTAAGAGAGAACTCCTCTAATTTACACTTTAGAATACCCGAGTCGTAAGACAGGTTACTGCGATAAAGACTCTCGGGAATGAGCTTATCTTTAAGCTCCTCGATGGGAATTCTTTTGTTTTGTTGAGAGTTCATTTTATCCCTTAGGCTATCGCTAATAGTTTAACAAGGAATGTTTATGGCGTTAAGTACCATCGATTGGATTATTATTATTCTCTATCTTATGGGAATGATCGGTTTGGCCGTTTATCTTTCTCGAAGTCAAAAAAGTAAAAAAGATTATTATCTCGGCGGAAACGATATTGGCTTTTTTCCAATAGCGATTTCGACAATGGCAACTCAATGTTCAACGAATAGTATCCTAGGAGCTCCTGCTTTTGTTGCCTTCTCTGTGGGCGGTGGACTTCTCTGGCTTCAATATGAAATTGCAGTTCCCCTTGCCATGATCATACTCATGGCCTTTATGCTTCCCTATTATAGAAAGCTCAATCTTATCAGTGTCTATGGTTACCTTGAAGAAAGATACGGTTATGGTGCTCGACTTCTTCTCAGTATCCTCTTTCAATTTTTAAGGGCGTTTTCAACTGGAGTAACGATTTATGGTATTTCCCTTGTTGTTAGCTACTGTATGGGAATCTCATTTTTCGCTGCTGTTTTAATTCTCGGTGTTTTTACAATTGTCTATGACAGTATTGGTGGGATGAAAGGGGTGATTTATTCTGATGTTATCCAAATGGTGATCCTCTATATCTGTATTGCCCTTGTTATCTTCCTTGCCATCACAAAGCTCGGCGGTCTTTCAGAACTCCTTGCAGCTGTTCCGGCTGAACGTATGAAGGCCATCGATTTCAGTCATCATGGTTTTGGAGATGGAAAAGACTTTTCCTTTTGGCCAATGCTGTTTGGTGGGCTCTTTTTATATGCCTCCTATTATGGTTGTGATCAGACTCAAGTGCAAAGAACTCTTTCGACAAAAAACGTAGATGATACAAACTATTCTCTTTTTGTGAACGGTGTTCTTCGTTTTCCTCTGGTTTTAACCTATTGTTTTCTTGGAATTTGTATTGCTGCTTATGCTGCTAAAAATATCGACTTCATTCCTTCTCTACCAAAAACAAGCACTGGAAACCCAAACTTTAACCTTTCTGTACCAATCTTTGTTCTTAAAGAATTTCCGGTTGGAATTATCGGGGTTTTCATGGTGGGGCTTTTCTCTGCCGCAATGAGTTCTCTCGATTCAACGATTAACTCATTAAGTGCTACAACAATGCAGGATATAGTTAAAAAGTTTGATTCCATTGATCAAAAGAAGGAGCTTCTCTATTCAAAACTTCTGACTATTTTTTGGGGTACCGTTTGTACGTTCTTTGCTTTCTTCGTAGAGAATATTTCAGATTCTATTATTGTTTCGATTAACAAAATTGGCTCTCTTATTAACGGCCCGATCCTTGCTGTTTTTCTTCTTGGGATTCTGACAAAAAGAACCAATCAAAAAGGGGTCATTGCAGGCTTCCTTCTTGGCTTTCTTTTTAATACTTATCTTTGGATTGCAGCTCCAACTATTTCTTGGCTGTGGTGGAACGTTATTGGCTTTTTTATCACCTATATCTTTGGCTATGGAATTAGTCTTGTGACAAAAGGTCATAACCTTGAAATGAAGATCAAAAATGCCAATGCCCATAATCAGTCAGTGGCCACAGTCAACTGGAAAAAGTATTACGTTGCACTTTTTCTCTACGCAGTCATGATCATAGGAATTCTTATGGCGATTTAGGCTTCTTCTAGAAAATACTTTTGAACGAGGCTAGCGATATACTTGGCCTCTTCATCACTACATTTTTCAAGGTAGCCTAAAACAATTTCATGATGACCATTCTCAGGCTTTTCTCTTTTAATGAGATCTGTCACCTCAAGAAGGTTTTCATTTTCATCGCGAGCAATTTTCTTTGGGATGTAACTAATTAGCCCTCCCTTCTTTGTGGTCTGTTTGAGAACTTCAAAACTATCACTTAAAACATTTGGCCTAAACTCTTTACCAAAGGAATCGATAAATTTTCTCAAATATCGAGGATGGCCGTTATGACCTGAATTGATACAACCAACCCCAAGAGTTTCAGCTGCTTCATAGGGATTATCTTTATAAGGAGAATCTGAAGAGATAAAGAGTCCCATCTCATCAGTCGTGAGAACTTCTTTTTTTATCCCTTCGACATCTTCAGAGTCAACAATGATTGTTGTGCAAAGCTCTCCTGTTCGAAGCTTCTGTAAAAGTGAGTGGGTTCTTGCAATGACCACATTAAATTTGAACTTTCCATGGTCTTCTCTTAGATGATTAAGTAGATGAGGGAGAATTTTAACTGCGATACTTTCATAAGCTCCAAGATCAAGTCGAGCAATTTTTAAAGCTTCAGGTTTTGTATCGAAGACATCATCAATTGCAATTAAAGCCGGAGCAATCTTTTCAAGGATCTCTGTGGCCTCAGGAGTAAAACGAATCGAGTTTTTCTCTCTAATTATTAAATTTTTTTGAATCACAGCTTCAAGGGAGCTAATAGACTGAGAAACCGCTGAAGGAGTCACTCCAAGCTTTCTTGCAGCAGAACGAAAACTCCCCTCTTCGATAACCGCTTTTAAAAAATATATTTTACGAAGATCACTAACACGACTTAAATTCACAACTTCACTTTTCCTTTTTTTGGCCCTTAAAATCCAGGGACAAACATCGGGCATGGTTTGGAATGATTCAACACTTTCTTTCATCTTAAATCAAGCCCAGTCCGTAGGATATAAAGTAAATACCACCTAAAATTAAGAGAATTGTGCTCAATTTATGGACGATACCTAGCCATTTTCCTGAGTTTGGCAATTTCTTTGCCCCCACAAGGCCTAATCCGAGAATAAGAAAAAGAACAGACATGCCACTTGAATAAAAAAACATCAAAGTGGCCCCTTCAAGAAGTGAACCTGCTCCCGCAATGGATGCTAGGACCCCTCCAAGAACTGGACTTGTACAGGGACTAGCAACTAAAGCTGAAACCATCCCAATAAGAATTGCTTGAAAAAAAGCAAGAGTCATTGTCTTTTTTAATTTTTGATCTGACTTTGAAACGTTTTGATTCCAACGATTCATAAAGCTCGGTAACGATCCTTTATGAGAAAAGTAGGCCATCAATAAAAGAATAAATCCTGTTCCCACTTGGATTTCAGGAATTTCAGATGAGAAACCGAGGATTTCCCCCAATGAAACGGCAATAACTCCAAGGGCAGTAAAACAGAGGATTTGTCCTAAGATAAATCCTATAACACGTACTTTTTTTCTTTTGGCTTCGCCTTCTGTTCCAAGATAACCAAGGGTAATAGGAATCATGGGATAAACACAGGGAGTAAGGCTAGTGAGAACCCCCGCACCAAATAACGTCGCCGACTGAATAACAAATGAACTCATTATAAGACTCCTAAACTTTCTTTAATTTTCTTTATGTCTGAACCGCTTGAACTTTTCACAACACTCCACTTCTCATTTTTCTTTTCGATGACTGCCCAAGAAGGTACTGCATAAACAGAAAGGGTCTTCCTTAAAAATTTTTCTTCATCTCTAAGAACTGTAAAAGGAAGATTTTCTTGTTTAATAAAATTCATCCCTTTTTTAAGGTTTCGATCAAGGTTCACTGTCACCACATCAACATTTTGTTTTTTTAAATCTCTGAGTTCTGAGCGAAGCTTTCCTCTACAATCAGGACACCATGAGGCCCAGAAATAAAGCAGTTTCTTTTGACTCTCTTTATTGTTTTCAAGATGAACCGTTTTAATATTTTCAAAATCTTTTAGGCTTATTTCGGTTGCCGATAAATGAAATGAAGCAACTAAACTTAACAGGGTTACACACTTTAGAATTCCCATTTTCCTGTCTCCTTTTGCCAATCTTCGATTGAAGATTCTCCGACAAACTTCGTTAATGTTTTTAAAGTTGGATTAAATGCTAAAACACACGGTGTTCCTTCAGCATTGCAATAATTTTCATACAAAGAGTCTCCCTCGAGCTGCACTCCTACAGTCCAATTAATTTTAAGAGACTTTGCCCAGGCCCTGGCATCATCAAGGTATCCACCGAGAACCACTGTATAGAGATTGATATTTTGCGGAAGAGAACCCTGCTCAGTAAAAAGCTTTACTAAGCCTTGAGCTTCTTTTCGGCAGGTAATACAAGACTCAGCAGCGATAATTACAAGAGTTGGTCTTGCGTCTAATTCCTCGAGATTGACCTTTTCATTATCCAGAGTCGAAAAAGTCCCCATCAGGGTTTCAATATTCGTTTTCTCAACGGGATTAAAAGCTTTTCTTTCTGTTACAGGAAGTCCTCTTCCACAACTCATGATGATGAATGAAAGGCATAAGTATTTTGTTATAGTTCCCATGTAAGACCTCCTGAAATTAAAAAATTCTTTAAATCTGTATTTGTTTCTTCATAAGTTAATAAGACACTGGGAAGTAGTCGCTTAAACCTTCCATCAAAGCCTAGAGCGATTGAGTCCGTTCCAATTTGTTGTTGATCAATAGTTCCTCTCGCTGACTCTTCTTCAATAGTGGTCGAGATTAAAACCTTTAAGAGATAGGTATAATGAACTTCAAGTCCCAACCCAATGAGATAAGAATCAAGAGTGTAAAACCCTGAACCATTTAAAGGAAGAAAATCTTCACTTTCTTCAATCCTTTCAAAACCAGTAATCAATCCAAGTTCGTCAGTGATTCCGAATAATGTCTCAAATCGTCCGCCATAGGACTTTGGTCTTTCTCCGTTTGATTCCACGAACATTAGCTTAAATTTTGATTTTAAATACTCTGTAATAATTTGATCATATTGAAATTCATGGTTCTTTCTTTTCAATTGGGTCTCAAGAGCAACAGGTCTTCGTGTCTCGGGGTTCGTGACATAGCTAAGAGGTTTATTCGCTTTTTGAGTAAAATAAGTGTATTTTAGGCTTAAGCCTCTATTGTAAGAACTATAACCAAGGGCCACTTTTGTTGATTTTGACTCTAGGGGCGAATCGGACAAGGTTTGTCCTGAGTCGATAGACAAAGAAAAGTTCTTCTTTTGAAAATCTATGCCAAGACTAAGATTATTTTCTTTTCCATCAAAGCTCTCAGACAATCTTCTTTCAGCTCCAGTACGATCTCGAATAATGTAATCGTTAACGTCACGATCAACAATGTCGAAACTCCCACGGACTCTTGCAAAGTTTTCAATAAGTCCTGAGTTAAAACTAAAAGATTGGGTAAAACTTGAAATAGAGCTCGACTCTGCCCCGACTGCAGTGCTTCCGCTTCCAGAGCTTTGAGTGGAGGAGACTCCAACACTCATAGGCTCAGCATTTGCACTTTGAATAAACGGAGCACTTAAAGTGATCAGGAATAAAATTAATGCGCGCATACGCTACACCCTCCAGCTGAAGAACTCCCCTTGCTTCTCATCGCTGTATGGGGAGAAGTTGAGTTGAGGTTTGAGTATTTTTCAAAATCCATAATTTGTGAATTCACACGACTTCTATCAATTTGACTCAGTGGCAGCCCAGAACAAGAACACAAGAGGGCCATACAAATTAACATTAGCTTCATCTTGATAATCTTCATTTTGCGACCCTCTTTTGTTTTGTTATTTATTGATACTTGCTTTAAAGATTGCTCTTAGAGCATCAAGATCTTTTTGTCCTAAGACACCAATGTGCTTATAGAGAACCTTGTCATTCTCATCGAGAACAAACAGTGTCGGAGTTGCAATGATGTCGTAAGCTCTTTTTGCATCTCGATCAGTATCAAGTGCGACCTGAAAATTGATAAGACTTTTATTACTTGTACGGTATCTTCTTAGAGCATTTTCATTTCGATCAATGCCAACAAGTCTAAAAGTAACATCCTCTCCAAACTCTTTGTTAAGAGAACTAAAAAGTGGTAGGTTTCTTTTACAAGCAGAGCAAAACGCTGAAAAGAACTCAAGAACTTTAAGCTGCCCTTCTTCATTTGCCTCTCTAATACATTGACTCGTTTCACTTCCATCAGCATTAATATGTTCTAAGACAACACAAGGCGCCGTCTCACCAACCTCTAGTGCCGATGCTGAAAATGAAAACAAACCTAAAAATAGTAAACTCAAGTATGTCATGTTCATAGTTTCCTTCATACTCACATTCTTTTGCGCCAACGATTTAGCGCCATTAGGTCTTGAATATTGATTGATTTATTACGCTTCGAGGATACTTAGATTCTCCAATCAGGGAGGTAAAGAAAACTGAACACAAACTGTTTAGCATTATCAGGAATAGACGAAGATAGTCCTAACTGCCTGATATTGCGGCAAAAAAGGCTCCGTTTTTCTTAAGCTTTCTTAAGGGTAAAATAAGAATTCATGGCATTTAGCCGATAAGAGAGATATGGCACAGACGCTTTTAATTAATGATAACCAAGACTTTAATGAGCTTTATAGTTTGAATCTTAAAGCTTATACAGGAACTGATGTTATCGTAAAAAAGACTCTTCAAGAGGCCGTGAAACTCCTTGAAGTTCTCGATTGCATCTCACTTGTCATTACTAAAAACTTAAACTTTGAAGCCGTTAAACAACTCACCTGTTATCTCAAAGTGAAGCTCCCCGACATTCCTATTATTACGATTGGCGTAAAAGAAGAAGTTTCATACCCTACTGTTCATCAAATTGATGATGCTCTTGATATTCAAAAATTAGTTGATTTAAGTTCTGAAATTCTTGGTATTGATGAGGAAACCAGTCAATACCTTATCTTTCCAAACTATCTTCCTGTTCCAATTGAATCGTTTCGCTACCTTCAAAGCCCATGCTGTGAGCTCTATCTAAGATTAAAACAAGGTAATCTTAACTTCAGATACCTCAAAAGAGTTCATAAGGGTGATCTTTTAGATGATGCAGAAATAGAAAAACTTCTTGAAAAAGGTGTAAAAAATGTCTTTATCAAAAAAGAAGACAGGCACATCTTTACACAATCTTATACTGCACGCTTTCGATCCCTTCTCACAAACCCTGATTTAAGTCTTAAAGAGGCATTTCAAATCAATAAACAAGCTTATCAAATGGTTGAGAACCTTCTGGATAATGGAAAATTCTCAAAGGAAGACTTTGAACTTGCAAAACTCTCAATTGATTCAGTAGAGCAAATTGTTTCAGAAAAAGATCAAACGCTTCACGAACTTTTGGCCCAGTTAAAATCCCCTCCAACCTCACTTCGCTTTCAAAAAGTTATCACCATGAGCTATCTCTTTACATGGGCCACTAATAAAGTAGGAATAAAGCTTCTTGATCATTATACACTGACCCTTAATGATCTTATTTTTGCTTCTTATTTTCATGATCTCTATCTTAAGACAGACCAAGAAGCACTGATTCGAACCAACGATCAACTTGAAAACCTCGAATTAAAAAAAGAAGACAGAGAAAGAATAAAAAAACATGCTGCCCTCGTCTCAAATGCACTTGCCAAATCAAAACAACTGACAAACCCTGTAATTGAGTCTCTTTTAAGAACTCAGCATGGTGCGACGACAGGGGTGGGCTACACAGACAACTTCTCTTCCGTCCTCAATGAAATACAAATGTTCTTTATCTCTTGTGAGGCCTTTTCTCATGCCATTATCACATCAGACCCCCCTGAAGATGGGAAAATTGATTATGATAAGATTGCAAAATCTCTTCCGATGAAATTTCGATCTCCAGACTTTTGGAAAATGATCTCTCTGTTAATCTAAAACATGATTCTGCTCATAGAAAAGGGTCCCCCTAGGCGTTATTCTTAAAGATGGAGACAATGATGAAATATGACATGATTGAAGAATTTAGAGAAGTCGCCAAAAAGGGACCTGAAACACTCTTTCAATATTTTGA
>JBMYPC010000115.1:0-9882 GCA_049599895.1 Bacteriovoracaceae bacterium
AAAAACATCTTGGAGACCTCGATATTCCTGTTTACATTTACACGACATTTCGAAAAGACCAAAAGGCTGAAGAACCTGTTCAATAGCTCACTGGGGAGCACTTCGCTCCCCTTCCCTCGAACCATCTAATAAAAAGAT
This sequence comes from Bacteriovoracaceae bacterium, assembly GCA_049599895.1. GTDB lineage: Bacteria > Bdellovibrionota > Bacteriovoracia > Bacteriovoracales > Bacteriovoracaceae > JBMYPC01. Next base: position 139 of record JBMYPC010000115.1, read on the forward strand.
CATAAAGATACATGCAATCTACTTTTAAAATAAAGAGATTTAGCTTATAAAGTGTCCAACAAAACATTTGGGGGGCAATCATGAAATCAATTCTTTTAACTTTATTACTCATTATAACACCAAACCTTTTCGCTGATGAATCAGTCTATGATGAGGCCACACAGTTACAACTTGTTGAAACTATTGCAAAAGAAGCAAGAAGAGACCTTTGGAGATCTGGGCATGACGATGTTTGGAGTGGGGTAAGAAAAGTAGACCTTGAGTTTTTAAAAGAACACACAGCTAGAGAGTTCAATGAACAATTCGAAGATCCACTGGACAGAGAAGAAATCTCAAGGCTGTTTAGCTGCTTTTACAGAACAAATTGCTCACTTTATTATATTGCCGTTTCTTCAGAGTATTACAGCGGTTACGGCGAAGAAGGGATTTTTGTACTGATCAATCTTGAAACATTTAAACATACTGAAATTAGACAGGCCATTTACTCTGAATAATAGGAAATAGTTTGCAATCGTTAATAAAAGGCCCAGCATTGGGCCTTTTTTGTTACTAGACACATATTTCTCTGCACTTTATTCTTAGATCTATGAATAAAACAAAACTTTATCTCCGTTATGAGCTTCCCTATTTTGTTGTTTTGACTATCTTCGTTTTGGTTCCAATAATAGCTTTCTTTCATTTCTCAACATTAAGTGCTCCGGGGCTCCCCTACATTTTAATCGGTTGCCTCTTTGTCTTTCAGTATTTTTTCTATAAACCAAAGGTTCGCCAAAAGAAACTTTTTCCTATTATTGAAAAGTCTTTATCCTCCAAAAAAGGTAAAGCTCCTAGTCACAAAGAAATTCACAAAATATTGCTAGAGATTAGTAATTTCCGGTTGGGAACAATTATTGCCCAGGCATTTTTGGTGCTGCTTGTTTCGATTATTTACCAGAGACTCTGAAGAGACTTCAAAGAGACTCCAAGATAAGCTTTTATTGAAAATCATAAAGATAAGAGACAATACAATTGTACTCTTTGGCCTTAGAAAAGAAAGTAATAAGAGAATTATCTCTCACCTTCCCATCAGCAGTTTTCATTGAAAGAGTGAAGTGAATAAAACATTCATCAAATCTTTGAGCGTAATTCATAAGACCTAAAGCTTCTTTTCGTGAAACAAAATTATCTCCGGTCATATTTTTCTTACCGATGGGTACACCACGAAGCTTCGAAGCTTTGGCATTAAAAAGATTGATTTGAAAGTTTGCAGCAGCTAAAGGCAGTTCATGATCCATAAATAATGAATCTCTTTCCATAAGAGAAACATCAAACTCAAAGTTTTCACCCTTTCTGTACTTCGGTAAAAAATCTTTTTGAATATAATCAAGAAACTTTGAACCATTAGTAAAAGCCAAGATCTCTGCTTCAGTCAAAAATCGAAAGTCGGGAAGCTCGGTTTTAAAATCAATCAAGTTATTGACGCTGACATTGAATACTTTGGCGAGCTTTATGATCTCTTCAAGACCAGGAGAAGTCTCCCCAGATTCGAGTCTTTGATATTTTCTATAGGAAAAACTGCAACGCTTTGCAGCTTCTCTTTGAGACAAACCAATGATGTCTCGAAGATGCCTAATATTAGTCCTAAACGATATAAGATAATCACCAATTTCCATGAGTTAAATCCTTAAATAAAGTATCATCGAATAGTATCATATTATAGTGTCAACTTTATACTTAACAAAACTTAAGGACAGAAAGTGAATATTGAACTCGAGCAAATTCAATGCTTCTTTGGATGGTCTGCTATCATCAACATGATAATGTTAATGATTATTTTTCTCTTGTTAACAGTTTTTAAAACTTTTGTCCTTAATATCCATGCAAAACTTTTCAAGATCGAAAAAGAGACTCTTCCTCATTACTATTTCAGCTACCTTGCCCTTTATAAACTACTCAATTTTTTCTTTAACATAGTGCCATTTATCGCTCTGAAACTGGTTACCAACTAAACCAGTTGGTCTAAACAACTTTCAAGTGACTCTATGTTGAGTTCTTTACCGAAGTTTGTCAGAAGTTGTCTGCCAATAACATTGGCCCCAAGATACGAAAGCTGTTGTCTCATTGCCATCAACACATAAGCACCACCACCACCACTATGGGTTCCAATGAAAGTCGGTTTTGCATTAAAAGAATTTCGCCAGTCTTTAGAACTTCGGCTGATCCAAGCAATTGAGTTATTTAAAACAGGAGGGATACTTCCATTGTATTCTGGAGCAATAACAGCAATACCATCTGAGTCTGCCAATTGATTTGCAAGATTAATGGCCTTTTCGGGAATTCCATTTTCTTCTTCTAAAGTTGAATAGAGCGGCAGACCAAGTTCGACAAGATTAACAAGTGAAGTTTCAAAATTTTTAGACTTCGCCACTTCAATTACTTTATTACCTAATTCAACATTTTTTCCCATGCTCGCGACGAGAACAACTAACTTTTTCATATTTTACCCTTTTATCTTAAATCAAATAAGAGAAACTCTGATTCATTCAGTCCTTCTATATTTAACTGCCTCTCATCTCTAATTTCAAGTCCATCCCCTTCACTTAATGTAAGACCTGAACTTTAATTGTTCCTCTAATAACTTGAATCCAACCTTTTCTTCCTTTTAAAAATTGGTAATTTAACTGGTTTTCTTTCTCAAGCCTTGAAGTGTACAAAGACATATCTTGATGATCTTCGTCCCAATCTACCTTGGGGTCTAAAAGTTCCAGGCCTTAATAAAAACTTAAAACGAAATATCAAGCTCATTTCAAAGCTCAAAGATGATCCAGAAGAGTACGTTCGTAAAAGTGTTGCAAATCACCTCAATGATATTTCTCATTTAGATGAAAACCTTATGTTAAAAACAGCAAAGTCCTGGGCAAATGGGAAAATTTCAAAAGAAAGACAATGGGTCGTTCGACATGCCACGAGAACACTTCTTAAAAAGGGACATCCAGAAGCTTTAAAGCTTCATGGCTATAACCCAAAAGCAAAACTTCAATCTCAAAATATCAAACTCAATAAGAAGACCATTAAGGAAGGAGATGATTTTGTTTTGAGTTTCAATTTAAAAAACAAAGAAAAGAGCTCCCAAAAGGTGATTATTGATTATGTCATTCATTATTTAAAAAAAGATGGCTCTTATACGAAAAAACCTTTTCGCCTTAAAGACTTCACGGTGGATGCCAATAAAGAGATTCAAATCGAAAAGAGAATTACTTTTAAGAAGGTCACAACAAGAAAACATTATAAAGGGGAGCACCACATCTCACTGCAAATCAATGGACTCCCCTCTAAAACTTTGTCCTTTGCCTTAAAGCTCTAAACACCCCGAATCGTTTATCACTTTAAAACTCTGGTCACTATGTAATACGAGAAAAAGAAGGAAAAGTTTCAACTCCTAACCTCTTGAAATAACGGACTTTTAGAGTTTAAGCTCCAACCTCTCATAGTCTTTAGTCTCTACTATTCCCTGAACAAAAATATGCGGAACATAGGGAAACCATAAAAACACTCCACCATTTTCGGGAACTTCCTTAAGCTCAACATAAGTATCTTTTTGATAAGAAACCACTTCGGTTTCTTCTATTTTCTTTTTTCTATTTTTCAATCGATGATAGATTACAAGGGGGTGGGCCTTGGAAATCTCTTCCATAAGCTCTTCTCGTCCTTCATATTTTCGAGCGTTCTTTTTATATTCAAGTTAGAGAGCTTCGAAACACTGGGTGCTGACGCTTGAAGAGATTCCCAGGTCATCAAAACTGTCCGCTGGACACTTTTGCTGCCCAGTGAAAGCCTGAAAACTCAACCGTTTTCAGTATACAATTTTCAACTCCGAATTCGAGAATAAAATAGCCAACACTACTTTGTTGAGCATATCATTAGCCTATGGCAAAAAGAAAATTAAAAGTCACCCAGATCGGTTTAAAGAAATCTTTCTTCCATGATATCTATTACAGAGTGATAAAGGCTTCCTGGTCAAAGTTTTCAAGACCAAGTGCTAAGATTCTTTTCACCAATAAATTGATCCTTACAACTTTTGATGATGTGCTCTCTCAATCAATTCATTCTAATTTTCGTTATGCTCCAGAGCACTTAGTGAAAGCGAAAAGGTTTGCTGATATTTTAATGCCATCAGAGGAAGGAACTTTCACGGTGGATTTTAGAAACTTTCATGAGATTGAAAACTAAAATGCTAAACCAACAAAACCAATTTTTTTACCTCATTAGAATCAGGTTTTTAGGCTTTCGCTATAGTGGCTGGCAGATTCAACCAAATGCAAAGACTATTCAAGAAATGGTCAATAAAACCTTTCGTTGTATATTTGAACATGAAGACTTCAAGACCCTGGGCTGTAGTCGAACAGACAGCAGGGTTTCTGCTGAAGATTTTGCTTTTGAACTCTTTACTAAAGAACGCCATAAAGAAGAAAGTCTTTTAAAGCTTCTCAACGAGAACCTCCCGTCTGACATCGAAGCACTTGAAGTTAAAGAAGTCTCAAAAGAATTCAATATAATCTCTGATCCTAAAGTTAAAGAGTATAACTATCTTTTTAGCAATGAATCTCGAACTCATCCCTATTGCTCCCCTTTTATGGTTAACATCAGCGATAGTCTTGATATTAAACTCATGCAAAAAGGAGCCGCTCTTTTTGAAGGAGAGCACAATTTTCAAAAATACTGTTATAAACCAAGTCTTATGACAAACTTTGTTCGAACAATTGAGCTAAGCGAAATCATCGAAAATACAAAATACACCGCCAACTTTTTTCCTAAGAAATCTTGGATTTACCGTGTTCAAGGAAAAGGATTTCTTCGTTATCAAGTCCGTATCCTCATTGGAACCTTGTTTGAACTTGGAAAGAAAAAAATCACTTTAGACGATATTAAAGAATCACTCACAGGTGGTGACAACGAACGACTTGGAGACATCGCTCCCTCTTCAGGTCTAAGTCTCCAAGAAGTTCAATTCTTAAACGAAAATTAGACTTCGTTTTTATCTTCAAAAATCCCAAGTTCATTTCCGTCAGGATCTTTTATGTCAAAAGCAAAACCATTGGGACAAACTTCAGAAATCTCTTTATCCATCTCTCAAAAAAATTCACCATAACTCTGGAGGACCACTTAAAACCTGGACTCCAATTCTTTCGTGATCATTCCCAAGATACAAATGGTCATCTTCGACAATACAACTTAATTTCATAGACTTTTCAACGAGCTTATCGAGAGGGCCATTTTCAAAAACTCTAAGGTGATGCCCCTTGAGTTTGTCATGTGAATTAAAAATTTTTTGACTTTTTTCATGCCAATTTTTTGCCGTTTCATCATGATAGGTAAAAATTGAAACAAGTTCGGATTTCCCGAGAGCTTGACGAATCTTTTTTTCATCTGGCATGCCTAGCTCAAGCCAGTGAAGGATTTCTCCAGAAAGACCTTTTTTCCAGAGCTCAGGCTCTTTGGTCTCACATAGCCCTTTGGTAAATTCAAGTCCTTCTTGTGCGAAATAAAGATAACAGATAAGTCGAAACATCATTCGTGATTCATTTTCTGAAGGATGCTTAGCAAGCGTTAAACTAAAATCATCATAATGATGAAGATTAAAATTAGAAAGATTTATATGAGCTTTATAAATCGAAGCACCGAGGGCCAAAACGAATCCTTTAATAAATTTATTTTATCATAAAGGATTCGTATCAGCTTTGCACTTAAAACTTTGTTATGCTTACGTGAGATTGGGCTTGAAGTGAATTTTCGCCAATGCTTTGATCAACAACTTTCTCCCACCACCTTTCAAACTTTGTATCAGATTTTAGATTGACGATCTGTCCAAGCTTTGGAGTCACAAGATCAACATCATGCTTTTCAGAGAGTTTTGTGAGCTTCTCAACAGGCTCACTCCAGTGGTGTAAAGAAAGGATAAACATCCCCCAGTGGACCGGAAAATACTTTCTCGCTTTAAGGTCCTTGAAGGCCATGATCGCCTCTTCAGGAAGCATATGAACCTCTTTCCATTTTTCATTGTATTGTCCACTTTCAAGAAAAGCGATATCAAAGGGGCCGTATTTCTCACCAATGTCTTTAAAATGGCTGTCATAACCAGTGTCACCACTAAAATAGACATTGTGGTTTTGACTTCGAATAACCCAAGAGGCCCAAAGAGTTTCGTTAGCATTAATACCATTTCGGCCAGAGAAATGCTGAGCAGGAGTTGCGACAAATTCTATTCCATCAACGATTTCAGATTCCCACCAATCTTTTTCAATAATATTTTCTTTTTTAATTCCCCAACCTTCAAGATGAGAGCCTACTCCTAAAGGGGTGAAAAACTTTGTTTCTTTGTCTTTGAAAAATTCAACCGTTTTCATATCAAGGTGATCATAATGATCATGAGAAATGACAATATAATCAACTTTTGGTAATTGCTTTAAACTCAAAACTGGTTTTTGAAAACGCTTAACAATCCAACTAAATGGTGAGGCCGTCCCACTAAAAACAGGATCCACAAGCACCACCTTCCCTTCAATATTAAGAACAAATGAAGAATGACCAAACCAAATAATCTTTAATTCATCACTTAGCGCCATGAACTTTGAAAGATCTGGAGAAATCTCAGGCATTTTCTCTTTAGGTTTTCTCTCATTTTGTTTTGAGATCATATTCCAGATGGTAGAGAATCCAATCCCTCTTTTTTTCATTTCTTCAAAAATTCTCGCTCTTCGATTCTGGAATTCATTTTTTTCTTTATTATATTGCTTTGAAGAGTGAAAAGTCTTTTTCACTTCTTTACTTGGGTTCGTTCCAAACTCTGCACATCCACTCATAATGACTCCAATTAAAATAAGACCACCAATGAAAACCTTCATGCTTTCACCATCACTTTAAGAGCACAGTCATAAACTCGATCACCAAAGATTCTTCTTAAGCCCACCATTGGCTTTGCGTACTTTCCTACCAAATATCTTGTCTTAGGTTTCTTTGAATCAATAATTTTTTGAACGGTTTTAGAGATCAGAGAAACAGGTGAAGCACCATTTGGCCTTGAGTAATTCTCATTGGCGGCCTTCTCCATGGCTCTTGCTAATTTTTTATATGGCCCATGTCCAGATCGCTCAACCATAGGAGCAATCATCACATCACCAAATTCAGTATTGATGGCCCCTGGCTCAAGAAGAACTACATCAATTCCAAAGGGAGCTAACTCGAACCTTAAACAATCAGAGAATCCTTCGAGGGCATGCTTTGTTCCGTGATACCAGGCCCCAAGAGGAGTATAAACTTTTCCGGCCATTGAAGAAGTGTTAATAATAAGTCCTTTCTTTTGCTCACGCATGTACGGTGTAATAAGCTGAGTAATTCGAGCAAGACCAAAAAGGTTCACTTCAAACTGATAACGAGCGTCTTCGATACTTGTTTCTTCAACTGATCCATAAAGACCAAACCCTGCATTATTCCAAAGAACATCGATTTTTTTCTGCTCAGCTATTACTTGATCCACACAAGACTGAATTTCCTCTTCTTTAGTGATATCGAGTTTGATGATGTGACCACCTAAACTTTTAAGATCTTCCATTTTATCTGTGCTTCTAGCTGCACAATAAACAATATGCCCTTTTAGAATGAGATCTTTAGCCGTTGCGTGACCAATGCCTGCACTTGCTCCAGTAATGAGTATGACTTTTTTGTTTTTCATATTTTCCTCTTGTTCTCTTTTAAGTTTCTCTGTAAAGTAAACAGGTGTGTATACTTTACAGAGAAACTTAAAAGAACTCAAGCACAAAGTAAACACAGGTGTATACTTTATTTGATTTCCGAGTAATATTAGGTATTTAAATGTCTCAAAAGATTGAAAAAACGAAACAAATTCTAAATGCGGCTATTGAGGAGTTCCATTCGAAAGGTTTTGAGCCGGCCTCAATGCATAATATTGCCGCAACCTCTGAAGTCTCAAAAAGGACTCTCTATAAATACTATCCCACAAAAGATGATCTCTACGATGCTCTTATTGACGAGATTCTCAATCAAGTTGAAGGGATGTATGAGTTTCATTATGAAAAAGAAGGAGATCTTAAAAAACAAATCTCTGAATTTCTCGATAAGAAATTCGAGCTCACCCTTGATGACACTTTTTTAAAGCTCTCTCGAATTGTCATTGGGGAACTTTTTAAAGGACGAAGCCCTACTCCTAAACAAATGGAGAGATTAAACAATACTGAATCGGATTTTTTAAAATGGATTATGGAGGCCCAAAAAGATAAAAAAATCACAAATCAATTTCAAGCCGCTCACATTGCCGACCAATTTCACAGCTTGATTAAAGGACAAATCTTTTGGCCACTTCTTATGAATATGAAACAAAAAGAAGATCTTAATATAAAAGAAATTAAAGAATCAGTTTTAAGTTTCTTTATGAATTCTTTTTGTCTTTAAGACTAGATTTTTGGAAATACCTACAAAAAATTAAGCAACTGATTCTTTCTCAGGATCCCAAGATGGAAAAGTATCTCTTGTCGGGAATGTTTATTCACAAAGACTACTCTAGTGAACTAAATTATGAGAGTATCGAAATTCCCAGAGTTTTGATCTAGGGATGATATTTTTTATCTAGTGATAAGTAACAAAAATTTACTTTCTAGATATTTATAAAGTAGTCCTAAAAATAAAAGAATTATAAAGACAAGAAAAAAAGTGATTAGTTCAACACTATAAAATTGATCATTGATATTGAACGTCTGCCTAATGAAATCAATCAACTCACTTCCTAGAAAAATAGTTGTGAGTGAAGAAAAAAAACTCGAAATAGAATAAACAGTTAAACGAAAGTACTTCTTTTGCTCAACTTTTTTGATTGCAAGGATTGGGAAGGGAGCAAGGACGGAAGCAATAACTAAAACTGTGATAGTTGAGAACGTAATATTTCCTATTAACTTTAAAGCACACAGGACTAGAATAAGTATTAAGAATATAGTTAGTTTTTTTAAGTTCATTATTCTAATGTTAAACTCAATCTTCTCACTCTTTATTTCTTGCTTTGTGGAGCAAAACTTAGAAATTTAGTAACTTGAGTGAGGTAACTGAAAAACTTGTGAGAGATGTCCTATTAAATTAAGCAGCTTTCTCTCGCTCAACTTGAAGTTCCCACTTCGCTTGCATTGTCACCCAAAACTCAGCACTTATACCAAAAACAGACTCTAACTGAAGAGCAAAAGCCGGGCTCAGGCCACGCTTATTGTTACAAATTTCGGAAATTTTTCTTTCAGCACAACAAAGCTTCTGGGCAAGCCATTTTTGAGTAAGCCCTCTTTCTTCAAGTATCATTACTTTCAAAAATTCACCTGCAGATCTTCTATTTTTAATTTCAATCATGATAATCTCCAATTTCGACATCAATAAATTCACCTTTTGAATATTTAAAAATAATACACCAAGGCTTTTCAATCGTTATCGACCAATAGTTTTTCATACTTCCTTTTAACTTATGTAACTTTAGCGAAGGTGGTTCACAAACTTTTTTCAAATCTTCTATATCTACAACATCACTAAGGGCCATTAAAAGAAAAATGGCCCTCTTATTAAGTCTTTCAGGAAATCTTCTAGAGAAACCTTTTATTGCTATATCTTTTGCTATCTTCCCATTTAAAGACTTAATCATATTTACCAATTAACACATTCTGTAAATATGTCAAGAAAGACTCTGCCCACTAGTGCATTGAAGCTTATTAAAGTATT
>JBMYPC010000116.1:0-9806 GCA_049599895.1 Bacteriovoracaceae bacterium
CCAACCTTTAAATCGTCTCGATTGAAGATCTTTTTGGCATCTGGTGAAAGACAGACATCTAATGGGCTTTTAAGACGTTTTTGAACTTCGAAAGACATTTTTTTAGGAGTGAATTTACTTAAAGAGCTTGTGTTGACGTATTGTCTTCCTGTTAATGAGTTTTCAGAATTCGCATCAGCGACGTTAGAAAAAGTACCACTTTCTGTAAGCATACCTACAGAATACTTATTTTCTTTTCTTAACCTTGCTCCAAAAACTCGGCTCTCCATGGACTCAAGAGAAAACTTTGTATTGAGTAATATGATTCGTCTTTGGACTGCCGCATGGGCCATGACAATCCCTTGAATGAGTTCGATTTTAAGGGCTTCATATTTTTCTTGTTTGCCCTCTGATTTTTTATTAAAAAATGAAAACTTCATTCTTGAGTTTGGCAGAAGAGCAATGGTGTGACCGATGCTTGATTGAAAACAGGCAATTCCATTTTCTGCTGTGGCAACTTCGAAGAACTCTTTGATAAGATCGTTGGTTTGAGTTTCTTTCCAATTTTTGGAATAGGAGTTTCCAAAAAGAACTTTACCTTGAATAGAGCTTGCCTTTAAAAACTCATCGGCTATAGCCGAAGAAAGGGAAAGCAGAGAGACCAAAGAAATAAGAAGAACACGATTCATAGATCTAGTTTATAGGTATTGAAGAAAAGAAAATAGACACGGCGAGCTATAAAGGCTTCCAATCAGAGGGAAGAGTTCCTGTCATCTTTCGAAAGGCCTTAATAAAGCTTGAAAGAGATTCAAATCCCGACTCAAGAGAGACTTCAGCTACTGTTAAATTCTTTTTGAGAAGGGATTTTGCAAACTCAATTTTGAGATTGAGAAGATACTCTTTGGGGAGAATTTCAAGCTCAGATTTAAACAATCGATTCATTGTTCTCGAGCTCATTCCCGACTCCTTTGCATAATGCTCAAGTGAGTGATGAAAGTCCTTTCCCATAATGTCGAGACATTGTTTGAGTCGTTCATCTTTGGCTTTTAAGTAAAGAGATTGAAAGTTGAGGTAGAAATTTTTTGGAGTCTTGATAACCTCATCCAAAGTATAGGAAAGAGACTTAATAAGGTGCTCGGAAATAGGGGATTCGGCATTGAGAAGTAGATAAAAAAGAATCTCTTTAATGAGCTGATTTTGAGGAAGTTCAATAATATCTTGGGGAGCTTCGAGCCCGTCTGGCCAAAATGAAGGATCAATATTACAAATCAGCCTCTCGCCCTTGGCTTCAGAAGAATTAAAGGCATGGCTAGCATTTGGCGCTATATAAATCATCTTTCCAGGACCTAAGGTCATCTCAGAAGTCCTTGTTTTTACAGTGATTTCACCCTTTAAAGGAATGATGAGGTGGTGCTCATCGTGAGTGTGTGAGTCTAGGGCTTTTCCCGGTTTATTGTGATGAACGATAAAGATCCCTGGATGATTAATGGCAATGTCGACACCTGTTTTCATAAAGTCCTCAAAGTTTGGCAAAAATTGACACAATTGTGGCCAACTTTAGCAAGTTCCAAATTTCATATTCTGCTACTTTGCATCCAGATCTTAACGGGGCTCAAAAATAAACTAACCTTTGTGGGGGGCATATGAAAATGAAAACTTTACTACCTTTTTTAATTACCTTCTTAAATGTGGCCATAGCCGGCGAGATCGTAACTTATGAATCCGATGGTTATGGATTTAATACGAAATCTTATTTTTATATTTCTGGAGATCAAGTTATTGCAATTTGCTTATAACCATCAAGGGCAAAGAAACTTATTCTCTTTGCCTTTTTCCATGACTTTCCATAAACCTGATTAAGAAGTTGATAGAAGTCTAAGCCTTCATAATGAATTTCTTTTTTTCTCCAAAAATGATAAAGGGAAACTGATTTGGAAGGTATCTTTTTGAGTTCGTCCATGGTAAAGCGTTTTATTTCTTTACCTTCTTTTTTGAAAATGAGCTCCGCTGCGAAAGAGTTAAAGTTAAGACAAAAAACAAATGTGATAAGAAAAGCTTTGATGCTCATAGGTTATTCCTGAAGGTTACTGTCATAAACATTTTGAGAGCTTCCAGCTTTTAGTTCTTGTTCTAAACCTGTCTGAACTTGCCAAAGACCACGATAAACACCTTTTTGGTGCTTAAGAAGTTCTTCATGAGTTCCGCTTTGTATAATGCTTCCATTTTGAAGAACATAAATTTTATCAGCATTAACGACGGTGCTCAATCTGTGGGCAATTATTAAAGTGGTTTTTTCTTTTGTCATTAACTCCATCGATCTTTGAATGACCGCTTCAGTTTCGTTGTCGACAGCTGAAGTGGCTTCATCGAAGATAAAAATAGGAGCATCTTTGAGAAGAGCTCTGGCAATCGAGATCCTTTGCTTTTGACCTCCTGAGAGCTTTTGACCTCTTTCACCTATAATAGTCTTAAAACCATTTGGAAGCTTCTCTGCAAATTCTGTGACTTCTGCAAGCTTCGCAGCTTTGAGGATTTCTTCATCAGATTTATCCCATGAACCAAAGCCAATGTTTTCAGCAATGGGGCCATCAAAAAGAAAGTTTTCTTGACCTACATAAGAAATTGCAGCTCTTAAATCGAAAAAACGAAGATCTTTAAGCTCTTTGTCATCAATCGTAATTTCACCTGATTGAGGATCGTAGAACCTTAAAAGAAGTTTGACCAAAGTACTCTTGCCTGAGCCTGTTGCACCAACAAAGCCGATGGTTTCTCCAGGCTTTATCTCAAGATTAATTTCTTTTAATATAGGATGTTCGTTATCGTAGGAAAAATTAACATCTTTCATACTGATGGCACCAATCTCTTTTGGGTTGTCAAAACCATGATTTCCTTGAACAAGTTTTGCTTTAGTATCAATAATGGAAAAGAGCCGGTTTAAGCTTGCTACTGATCTTTGGTAGAGATCAACTGTCGCTCCAAGCCTTGTAAGAGGCCAAAGGAGTCTTTGCACCATGAAAATTAAAACAGAGTAAGAACCGACTGTAAGCTCTCCATCGAGACAGAGTTTTCCGCCATAGAGAAGGTTGATAAGGAAGCCGACTAAAATGGCCATTCGGATCAGAGGGGTAAATGAAGAGCTGAGTTTAATGGCCTTTGAATTTTCTTCGGCATATTCTCTCGAAACCGCCTCGAGATTATTCGCTTGAAACTCTTCAGCATTGTAGGCTTTAATGGAGGTCATACCCAGTAAGCTATTATTGAGATTACTCGCAATATTGCCGGCTTTTGCTCTTACTTCTTTATATTTTGGGCCAATCTTTTTTTGAAAATAAAATGAACCAAGAATAATCACGGGAATGGGAGTAAAGGAAAGCCATGCAATTTCAGGGGAGATAATAAAAAAGATTGTTCCCACTCCTATAATTGTCGTGAGGAGCTGAATAATTTCAATTGCTCCCACATCGAGAAATCTTTCCAGCTGATTGGCATCATCATTGACGATGGAGATGAGGTTTCCAGACTTTTGGTCTTCGAAGTAGCCCATTTCTAATGTTTGAAGATGGCGGTAGCATTTCATTCGAATATCATTCTGGAGGTTCTGAGCCAGATTTCGAAAACCAATATTCATCAGGTATTCAAAATAGGATTCGAAGAACCAAATGAAGAAAGTTAAAATGGAGACAATAATAAGTTGGACAAATTGTGAGTTGATTCCAAAAGAGTGAAGAATATTTTCTTGTTTACCCACAACAATTTCTACTGCAAGTCCAATCAGAAGCGGTGGAGCAATATCAAAAATTTTATTTAAAAATGCGTAGAAGCTTGAACGCTTAATTTGGGGTTGATAATTTTTTGCGGTTTGAAAGAGTCTTTTTAATGAATGCATCAAAAGAGTCTAGCAAAGGCTGAGCAGAGGGGGAAGGTTAATTGTAGGGGTGAAAGGCCTGTTCAACCTGTTTATGACATGCATTGGCAAGTTCTGTGATATCTGTTTCTTTATGAGTTGAAACAAGTGGGTGAAACTCAATACTCATCTCAACTGACTTAAGTCCTAAGACATTCCAGAAATGATCAAAAAATGTCATTCCTCCATACCAGCAGAGCTGATCCCTATTGTGGACATTCACAGGATGCCCATTAAGTTTTTCATAGTTAATGGTGTAGGGAAGAACCTTTGTCTCTGCGTCCACGGCTGCTTGAAAAAGGGCCCTTCGAAAACGAATGACTGAACTTCCATCAGTACTAGTGGCCTCTGGAAAAACAAAAACATTTAGTTTATTTTTTAGGCCATTCGTGATGTCTTTGATTTCATTTCGAAGATTAGATTTATTTCTTCTTTCAACGAAGAGACATCCTGTGAGCATACAGATTTGTCCAAGAAAAGGAGTTTTTTTCATTTCTACAGAAGTCACAAAACAGCCTGGGTAAAAAGCGGCAAGAATTAAAACATCGAGATAGGAGAGATGATTGCCAACTCGTAACACCCCGTTCATTTCTCTCACAAATGGGGCTCCTTTGATTTTAACTCTAAAGTTGAGAATCTTCAGAAGGCTCCTTGAATATGTACTTAAGATGATATTGAAGATTTTTCTTGTGCGGTATGGGAAGACACTATAGGCGACAAGAAAGGGAGCGGCTGTTAAAAAATAGGCCGTCACCATAATAAGAAAAATGATGAATCTCATAAGTGAAAGAATAAAAACGGAATCTTTCTTTTCTTCGGAGCTTTTTTCCATGTCTTAACGTTAGCAATTCTTTTTAATTCAGACCACTAAAGAATAAAAGCCTCTATGAGTTTTCTTCTAAAAGGTATTTAAAATACCTTTTTTTGTAAAGCCTTGTAATATTTTCCATATCAAGAATTGTTAAAAAATCGATACACTCAAAGTCTTTATCAAGAGCAGGTGGCGCATAAATTTTAGCACCGGCCATAATATAGCTTCGAAGAAGAGCTGGAATATGATCTTTTGCTTTACTTAAGTCATCTTCAGCATCTTGATAATCAAAACGAAACTCTTCTGTTGGGACAATTGAAAATGATTCATCAACCCAGGACTTTGATTGCATAAGACTATAAAGGTTTGCTCCAAGTTGTGTACTAAGAGTGTGGACACTTGAACAGCCAAAGAGAAAACGAGTTTCTGTTTTTTTAATATATTTCGCAATCCCTCTCCAGAGAAGATCAATCACATTTCCATTTCGGTGAGCGGGATCGATACAGGCCCTTCCAAGTTCAAGTTTCTTTCCCTCGGTGTTTAGGAATTGATCCATTTGAAATTCTGATTGAGAGTAAAACTTGTCTGAACGATCAGAGCTAATCATGCGATAAGTGCCAATGATTTTCTGCGACTCACGACATTGGATCACCATGTGGTCACAGATATGATCCCATTCGTCGATATCAAGAGCATCATTTGACCCCGTCTCTTTATCTTCAAGAAAGCATCTATAGCGAAGATCAAAAACGTCAATAAGCTCCCGTGAAGCTTTTGCTGTTTTTAAAATGTAGTTGGGAGTTTCGATGAGAATTTCGACATAAGGCATGTAGGTGATGAACCTTGGCGAGAGGATTACGTCCCATCCTCTTGGGAGAAGATCAAGATCTAAGTTTATATCTAGGCCTTGAATCATTGAGGTGAGTTGTGTGTTCATCATTCCAATCCTTTGTGTGTATGCGAATCGATATGTTTAATAAATTGAGAAAGAGTCTTTGATCTCGTATAAAGACTTGATAAGACAATGGATTCTTTTTCTGTATGAAGACCACTTCCAATAGGTCCAAGGCCATCTAAAACAAAATTATGAGGAGTTGAAAAATAGTTGAGATCACTTGCTCCACCTGAAGCACGGTCAAAGACTTCATTGCTTTCAACTTTTGAAACACACTTTTTGTACCATTCGATAAATTCTTTGTGGGAAGGATTGTAGTTAAGAGGTGGACAATCATCTTCGATGAGATAACAAACTTTTGGTTTTTCTTTTGTGTAAGGACAAGCACTTTGATGATCGTTAAGGATAAATTCAATACTTCGATGAAGGGCTTCGCGTTTTTCAAAACAGGGAAACCGAACATCGATCATTGCCATCGCTTCTTCACAGATCGTGTTATAAGTTCCGTTACCTCCACTAAAGCTTCCGACGTGAACTCTTAGTTTTTCGTTTTCATTGGTAAGTTCCGAGAGGCGTGAGATTTTTTTTGAAAGCTCATGAGCGGCGTTGATATGAGATTCTCCAAACCGACCAGAGTGAGAGGCTTTTCCTTTGACTACAACTTTGTACCAACGATTTCCGCTTCTTGAAGAAATGAGGGATCCATCTTTCAGGGCCGGTTCAAGTCCTAGAGCAAAATGAGTTCGAGCACCAATTTCTCGGAAGATATCATGAAAGCCATTCGATCCGGTTTCTTCATTGGGAGAAGAGACAAAGACTAGGCTATGATCAGGGTTGGGGTTTTCTTTGAGAAAACATTCAAGGGCCTTCAGTCCTACGAGAAGTCCTGCTTTGTTATCAGCAACACCTGGGCCAATGATTCGATTTTCTTGTTGCTTAATTTGGTAAGTAAAGTCCCGAGTTTCAACTCCTACCGTATCGGCGTGACCTACGAGTGTGATAGTGGTGTTAGGGTCTTTTTTCCCTTTGAGAGTTGCAACGAGAAGCTTTCCCGTGTTGACTAGTGGATTTGTATAGAAATCAACTCTGAAGCCTAGTTCAAGGAGTTTAATTTTTAAATACTCTTGAACTTGATTTACGCCATCTGGGTTGTGAGTGCTAGAAGAGATATTGACAAGTTCTCTTAAAGATTTGAGTGTTGATTTTTGTTCAGGATGAACTTCTTTTGTACAATCAAAAAACAAAGTACAAACCCCTTGAAGGTTGTGTTTCAATATCAAGTTTTAACTTAATCTAATTCAAGCACAACTTTCTCTGCTAGTACTGTTAATTTACTATATTAACTTCATTAAGAAATTGTTAATTCAAGTTAAGCGGTTTGCCATGAAGGCCTATGGGGTGTTCAATCTCCACATAGGGAGAATATTTGGAAAGCCTAGTCGAGTCTTACGAACATCACAATGTTACAGCTTTTGAAACAACAAATAGCTTTTCATCATCAACCTCTCAAACAAAAGCTTATGCCTATTGGAAGTCTGAAAACCTCTTCTTTAATAATGATCTTTATTTTGAAAGTCTCTTACTAGAAATTGAAACAGCAAAACGTTCTGTCTTAATAGAAGCTCATATTTATGATTCGAAGGTTCTTGGAAAGCGTTTTACCAAGTCGATCCTTAAGACACTTTCTCGTGGAGTTAAGGTCTTTCTTCTTCTTGATGGAGCCGGAGGGTCTACTTATCCCAAAAGCCACTTCAGACTGCTTGAGAGAAATGGGGCAGAGATCTGTCTTTTTCATCCTCTTCCATGGCAAAAGTCGGGTCATCGGAATGTTCACAATGTGAATTGTAGACTCCACAAAAAGCTCTGGATTATTGATCGAAAGATTGCTTATTCAGGTAGTTTGAATATTGACAGTCGCCACTTAAGCCAAGATTTAGGAGGAGAAGATTGGAAAGATGTGGGAATAAGAGTTTCTGGTAAGCGTGTAGGTCTTCTTGAAAATAGTTTTTGGCAAGACTGGAGTTTTGCGAAGTTTGGTCGTGAAACTCAAGAGAATGATCATATTTTTCTTGAAAAGAATATTCGTCTCAATCATTCAACACTTCTTCGAAACTTCAACTCCCAATCTCTTTTAAGGCAAGTTTTAAAAGCCAAAAAACGAATTGATCTTGTAAATCCTTATTTTGTTCCAGACAAAAAATTTCTTTTAGCACTAAAAAAGGCCATAAGAAGAGGGGTTAAGGTTAGAGTGATTGTCCCCAAGAAGTCTGATCTTAAATGGTTCCCTTTAGTGAACAGTCTCAATTATGGAAATTTAATCAAAGATGGAATAAAGGTTTTTCAATACAACCCGAGTATCTTGCACGCTAAAATTTGTTTAATCGATAATTGGGCGATGGTGGGATCAAGTAATTTAAATTCCCGATCGTTTTACCATGACATTGAGATGGATCTCGTTCTCACGAGTCGAACGAACCTTGAAATTATTAATGATTATTTTTTAAAACTCCTCTCTCACTCTCAAAGTGTTCGGCATTTCGAAGTTCTTAAAAAACTACGAAATTCTTCTGGGATCGTTCCTCTCTTTAAGGCCATTCGTTATTGGCTTTGATTTCCAGGTACTGGAAATTCAAAATAACAGGAGTATAATTTAAGCCATAACCCTTTGAGTCTATTAGGATTTCTCGCCGATGAAGGATTTAATCGAATTAAAAAAGATCCGTGACCTTATCCACATATCAAATGACTTTGTTCGCTATGAAGAACTCGCAAGAGTGAATGCAAACAATAAAAGCTATCCTATTATTGGCTTTACTGTAGGCTCTAAGGATAAGTCAGCCCCAACCCTTGGATTATTCGGAGGAGTCCATGGTCTTGAAAAGGTTGGGACTCATGTGATTATTTCATTTCTTGATAGCTTTTTTAAACAACTTAAATGGGATCGCGACCTTCAAAGTTTAATGGAGAAAACTCGAATCGTTTCCATTCCACTTGTTAACCCAGGAGGAATGGCCCTTAATTGGCGAGCAAACCCCAATGGTGTCGATCTCATGAGAAATGCTCCTGTTGAAGCTCAAATACAATCAAAACTTCCTTTCTTACTGAGTGGGCATCGTTATAGCAATAAAATTCCCTGGTACAGGGGACCTAAAGATTCTCCTATGGAAAAAGAGTCTCAATGCCTCGTGGATTTTGTAAGAGAAGAGGTTTTTCAGGCAAAGTCAGCCATCACTCTTGATGTTCATTCTGGCTTTGGTATGAAAGATAGGCTTTGGTATCCCTACGCAAAGACCAATGATGACTTTCCAAGGATTAAAGAAGTAGAGGCCTTAAAAGATCTTCTTGATGAAACTTTACCTCATAATGTCTACTCAGTGGAACCGCAAAGCTCCAGTTATATGACTCATGGGGATCTCTGGGATTATCTCTTTGATGAGCAGCATCGCGAGGAAAAATATAAAGAGAATGTCTTTATCCCTTGGACACTTGAGCTAGGGTCTTGGATGTGGGTTAAGAAAAACCCAAGACAACTTTTTTCATCAATGGGTCTTTTCAATCCTATTATCGATCATCGTTATCAGAGAACTATGAGAAGACATAAACAACTTTTAAATTTTCTTTTAAGGGCGATAAGAAATCCTTATAAGTGGACCACGGCCTTAGGGGGAAGTTATCTACCATGAAATGGATTTTTTTAAGAGGTCTTGCAAGAGAGGCTGAGCATTGGGGAGATTTTCCAAAGCAGTTTCTCGACTCTAAACTTGCTGATGATGTTTTTCTTATTGATGCTCCAGGGCTTGGAACAAAATATGAACAAAGCTCTCCTGTCTCAATTTCTCAATATGTTAGCGCCATGAGGCCTGAGTTTCTCACTCTAAGAAGGCAGTATTCAGGGCCTTGGGGAGTTTTGGCAATTAGCATGGGAGCAATGGTGGCGATGGAGTGGATGAAACGTCATCCTCAAGATTTTTTTTGTAGTGTTCTCATCAATACTTCAGCGTCAAATTTTTCAACTCCTTTTGATCGATTAAGTCCAAAGACAATGAAAAAACTTTCTAAGATTTTTGTTTTTAATGAACCTGTTAAAAATGAAAAGACGATTTTTGATCTCACCACTCATATGTCTCATCAAAATGAGAATGATATATTGAAAAGACATGTGGAAATTGCTGAAAAACGTCCTATTAGTCGAGCTAATTTTCTCTCTCAGCTTTTTG
>JBMYPC010000117.1:0-9753 GCA_049599895.1 Bacteriovoracaceae bacterium
TGATTGTCATTTAAAGCTAGAAAGTCATGAAGATAGAGAGTTTCCCAAATACTAAAGGCGTAACCAGCATGCCCTTGAACAATTGTCAGAAGAAACCTTTCATCATCTCGATCAAGGCTTGAGAGGGATTCCACCAGGCTAAGTTGAGCCGATATGGAGTCTCTAAAATGCTCCCAACTTCTCTCTTTTTCGATTTCAGGGGCCGCTTCAGAAAGAATATCGGCGAAGATATTGACCCCTGTGCTTCTCACCATCGAGCAGCTTGAAGCAATCAGCCCTAGAAGGATGACTCCCAACAAGTTTTTTTGGCAGCTAAGCCTTGGAAAAAACTTCCTCATTTTTCAGTTCCTTTTACACTTTCAAGATTCTATTTTACGAAAATTCAGTGACTTAGGCATAAAGGGTGTATCCCTTGCCTACTGGGCCTGAAATCTTCGCGGCTACGGTGTGTAAATCTTTAATTTTATGTTAATATGGAAAAAAACATTCGTGAAAGGAAGAAAATTTTCCGATTATTTTCCGAGAACGATTCTTTTTAACATTTTGTTAGTAGAAACTTCGAAACAAGATGTTTATGAAGTAAGGAGTCTGTATTGAAGCATTTTGCAATGCTTTAGTCTGAAAGTGACTCTTTCTCGGAAAAACCACTGGGTTCATTCCTAAGAAAGTCATTAGTATTTCAGGCCAAAGCTAAGACTTGAATCTGAAAAATGACTGAAAACTTAGGAGCTTAATCATGAACCAAAAAACTGACCCAAAAAAAGAAGAAATCACCATCGTCGAAAACAAGGAAACTGAAGTTGAGACTGATGGAAACGACAAAAACATCCCACTTCTTAAACTTTCCAATAGAAGAGGCGTAACGGCCAATCACTTCTCTTTTCGTCCACTGAAGTCTCTTTCAACTTCAAAGAGTATTTCAAGACCAAAGGGAGCTTTTCCAAAGCCAATTATGCCTTCGTCAAAAAAGCAAAAATAAGTTTTTGTTGAAAGGCTAATTTTCTCCAGATTCTTTAGATTTTTCTAGGGCCTCAAGCTCCGAGTCGTAGACGAATTTAAGATAGGAAATACGCTTTTGCGCTAATTTTTGATGAAAGCTCTCTGTCAGGGAATCCACTTTTTTAAGACAATCTCTTTTTTGAATCCATAACTTTTCTTTTGCTTTTTTACTCATCCACTTTCCACGAGGCTTGGTATAGTTTTTTTGGCAATAAGAATTAAGTCTTGTGAGTTCATCGACGATATTGCGGTTTAGGACTTTCACCTCTTCGAAATACTTTTTATTTTCAATTCCTTCGATTTTTGACATGAGCTCATTAAAGCTTGTTTCGGGAAGTAGTTTGTCTTCTTCAGCAGATATGGCCAAAGGAAAAAGTAAAACAAAGAAAACCATTAATTTCATAAAACACCTTTAACTTTTAAAAACTTTTCGCCAATCATCACTCACCTGTAAGCTCTCACCCAAAGTCGATCTGACCACCTCTTCAATTTTCTTACGAGTTAATGAAAGGGGAAGACCCATCACTGTTGAATAGCTCCCTTCAAGTTTTTCAATAAAACTCAAAGCTGCGCCCTGGATACCGTAGGAGCCTGCCTTGTCATAGGGCTCCTCACTAGCAAGATAGCTTTCAAGCCCATGATCATCAAGATCTGAAAAAGTGACCAAAGCCAGATCAGAGAACAAAAACTCCTGCCAGTCACCGTTTTCATCTTTCCAAGCCCCACCAACACCAGTAAAAACTTTGTGAGTTTGCCCCAGCATTTTTTGAAGCATTTCACGAGCATGATCACGACTCGTTGGTTTACCAAGAATTTCATCCCCAAGATTCACAAGAGTATCTGAAGTTATCAAAAAAGGCCTAAGCCCATAATCTTTAAAGTCAGACTGCTCCCACCAGTTTTTTGCTGCAATAAGCTTACGCTTTGAGAGGTCTTCAACAACTTCTTTTGGCGTTAAGTTTAAAGACTCATCGATACTCTCATCTACATCGAGTGAGACCACATCAAAATTCAAACCGATATGCCCTAAAAGCTCTTTTCTTCGGGGACTTCCTGAGCCCAAAACTAAATGGAAAACCTTTTTCATAAAGTTAAAGTTGCCACAGTGAAGGCCTTGGGGCAAGCACCTAACGCAACGTTTAATCGAGTCAAAAATGGGGATCAATTTTAATGCTACTATAATGACAAATACCACTTGCTCACCAAGCCTAGTCATGGCAACGTAAAACATTCAAAAACCCTTTTGGGATAGATGTTAAATTAGGTGAAATCCATGTCAGATGAAAAAACTCAAACAGAACAATTTTCTTTTGTCGACGCTGAGCTAAAGACTCTTCAGTTCTGGAAAGAAAACTCCATTTTTAAAAAATCTCTTGAGAAAACAAAAAATAGCGAACCCTATATTTTCTATGATGGGCCTCCCTTTGCCACAGGTCTTCCCCACCACGGGCATCTTTTGGCCTCAACCCTAAAAGACATTATCCCTCGCTACTTCACCATGAAGGGCCGCTATGTAGAAAGACGATTTGGTTGGGACTGTCACGGTCTTCCCATTGAGCACGAAATCGATAAAAAGCTTGGAATGTCAGCTCAAGCTGCTGTAGAAACCTTTGGCGTCAAAGGCTATAACGATCACTGCCGAGGAATTGTCGACCGCTACACTTCTGAGTGGGAACAAACCATTTCAAGGCTGGGCCGCTGGGTCGACTTTGAAAATGATTATAAAACCATGGACCCAGAATTTATGGAATCTGTTTGGTGGGTTTTAAGCCAGCTCTGGGAAAAAGATCTTATCTATCAAGGAACGAAAGTCGTTCCTTTTTCCACAGCACTTGGAACAGCTCTTTCAAACTTTGAAGCGAGTTCTAATTATCAAAGCGTCCAAGATCCAGCCATCACAATCCTCTTTAAACTTAAAGATGAAGATGCCTACCTTGCCGCTTGGACAACAACCCCTTGGACTCTTCCTTCCAATTTAGGTGTCATTGTTGGCCCTGAAATCGAATACGTGAAAGTTGAAGACAAAGACCTTGGAAAGAAAATTTATTTTGCAAAGAACAGACTTCAAGCTTACGAGAAAAAGCATAATCTTGAAGTTCTCGAAGAATGTAAAGGATCTGATCTGCTTGGAAAGCAATACGAACCTCTTTTTCCTTATTTTGAATCAGAAAGAGAAAACGGTGCTTTTCAAATTTTTAACGACGACTACGTCACAACTGATGACGGAACGGGGATTGTTCACGCAGCCCCAGCCTTTGGTGAAGATGATAATCGAGTCATGAAATCTGGAGGAGCGAAAGCTCTCGTTTGCCCTATCGATGATCATGGACTCTTTACAAAAGAAGTTTCTGATTTTGAAGGTGATTACGTTAAAGACGCCGATAAAAAGATTATCAAAAGGCTTAAAGAAGAAGGAAAAATCTATGAGCAAGATGTTCTTGTTCACAACTACCCTTTCTGCCCTCGATCAGATACTCCTCTTATCTACAGAACAATTCCTTCTTGGTATGTGAAAGTTGAAAGTATTAAAGAGAAGCTTCTCGCTAGTAATAAACAAATCTATTGGGTTCCTGATCATATTAAAGAAGGTCGTTTTGGAAAATGGCTTGAAGGCTCAAGAGATTGGGCAATCTCAAGAAACCGAGTATGGGGAACACCGATTCCCATCTGGATCAACGACACTACAGGAAACAAAGTTTGCGTTGGATCCATTGCAAAACTGAAAGAATTAACTGGAGTTGAGGTCACTGATCTTCACAGAGAATATGTCGATGACCTCACTTTCACAGTTGATGGCGAAGAAGGAACTTATAAAAGAGTTAGCGATGTTCTCGATTGTTGGTTTGAGTCTGGTTCAATGCCTTACGCTCAAATCCATTATCCCTTTGAGAATCAAGAAACTTTTGATAAAGGCTTTCCTGCTGAATTCATCGCTGAAGGGCTCGATCAAACTCGTGGCTGGTTCTACACCTTAACGGTTCTCTCCACTGCTCTTTTTGAAAAACCAGCTTTTAAAAACGTTATTGTTAACGGAATGGTTCTTGCCGCTGATGGTAAGAAAATGAGTAAGAGGCTTAAAAACTACACTCCTCCAGATGAGCTTATGCAGAGCTTTGGAGCAGATGCTCTAAGGCTTTATTTGATCACATCAGGTCTTGTCAAAGCAGAAGAGCAACGCTTCACAGATGATGGAGTGAAAGACATGGTCAGACGGGCCATGCTTCCATGGTTTAACGCCTACAAGTTCTTTTCAACATATGCTGAAGTTGATGGTTGGGACGCTAAAAAAGATTTCCATCTTGGAGAAAATATTCTCGATCGCTGGATTCTTTCGAACCTTCAAACTCTGAAAAAGAATATCAGCAATGAAATGAAAGAGTACAAACTCTATAACGTTGTTCCAGCGCTTTATACATTTATTGAAAACCTCACCAATTGGTACATCCGCTTAAACCGTGGACGTTTTTGGGGTGATGGCATGAATGACGATAAAAAGAGCGCCTACTCCACCCTTTACACAGCAATTAAAGAACTCTCTACCGCAATGGCCCCTTTTGCACCATTTCTTTCAGAGCATGTTTACCAAGAACTTAAGAAGTTTGATTCTAATCTTACAGAAGAATCAGTTCACCTTCTGGATTATCCAGTCGCTGATGATTCAGCAATCGATAGTGTTCTTGAAGATGCTGTTTCAAGGCTCCAACAAGTAATCCTTCTCGCTAGACAAAGAAGAAACCAAGAACAGATCAAAGTAAAGACTCCTCTATCGAATCTTTCTGTCATTCATAAAAGTGAAGATGTCCTTAAAGAAATTCAGAAGCTTGAGTCTTATATTCAAAAAGAGCTTAACGTTAAGTCTGTCTCCTATGAAGCAGATGAAGCAAGCTTTATCAATTTCTTTGCCAAGCCAAATGCCCCTATCCTTGGAAAGAAGTTAGGAAAAGAATTTGGAAAGTTTCGAAAACTGATTCAAGACTTAGGTCATCAAGAGCTGGCAAAACTTGAAGAAGTGGGATCAATCCAAATTGATGATAAGACTTTTTCAAGTGAAGAGATTCTTGTTTTCAGGGAAGCGAAAGAAGGAACTAAGACCCTTTCAAACCGTTTCATCTCAATTGATCTTGACTGTGAACTTAATGATGACTTGGTTAATGAAGGACTTGCTCGAGAACTTGTGAACCGTATTCAAAAGTCTCGAAAAGACAGTGAATTAAAAGTCGATCAAAGAATCAATATCAAATATAGCTGTGATTCTAAACTTGAAGGGATCCTTGGAACCCATAAAGAATATATTATGGGTGAAACTCTTGCTCTTAGTATTGAAAAAAATTCAAGCGATCATCAATTTGATTATGATGTCGACGGGAACAACTTTAAACTTTCAATCCATAAAGCTGATTAATGTTTAAAAAACTGATCTTTATCTCATTTCTCTTTACTGCAAGCTCTCTTTTTGGAGAGCTTCACGGGATCGAGGGTCAGAACCCTAACTCGAGATATAATTTTATTTATGACCAAAAGCCAATTAAGCTTTCAAAGAGAAACTATCTTAAAAATGTTCGTCCTCAAATGAGAAGTCTTATTCAGGACTTCTATAAAGTGATCAAAACTCGAAGTCCTGTACAAAAAACTCTCTATCAATACAAATCAAAAGTTCTCGATTCTATTGAGGAGCTTCAAGTTCAAACAAAAAACTGTATTAAAGGAAAAGCATTTTGCCTTAAAGAAGAACTTGAAAAGATCACAGAAGACCTTGTAAGTCTTGAT
Organism: Bacteriovoracaceae bacterium; assembly: GCA_049599895.1. Classification (GTDB taxonomy): domain Bacteria; phylum Bdellovibrionota; class Bacteriovoracia; order Bacteriovoracales; family Bacteriovoracaceae; genus JBMYPC01. The sequence goes on from JBMYPC010000117.1 coordinate 5,767, forward strand.
CAAAATATTTTTAAGCTCTCAAAAGAATTAAAAATTGAGAATAAAGGACCTGATCTTGCCTTTGATAAAATCTTCACGAGACTCTCCAAAATGCGCCAAGATCTTTTCGAGCTGCAAAAACTCTCTCATCAATCAATTATTAAGCTCTCCAAGCCTGCAAGTTCTCTGGACTCTCTCCATCAAATCAATGCAGGTCTTAAAACCTTGTGCACCTATTATCTTTTGTCATTAACCGCATACTCCGATGAAGATGCCAAAGATCTCTTCTACCAAGTGAATGTGAACTTTATTTCAGAGCTCGATCAAATAATGAGATCTGCGAGTCCCCAAGACCGATTAATCCAAAAGCTTGGAAATCTCAATGTCAGATGGAATAGTTTTCATCATCAAATTGAAAAACGCCATGTCCCAATCGATGAAAAAGTTCGAAGCCTCGCAAAAGTTCTTCATCGAAGATGGACATTAATTCTTAAGTACATTATCGGCTAAATAAAGGGGCCCTGATGAAACAATCGACCTTCTTTGACGATTCTCCATCATCCAAAATTGATGACACCTCAAAGGAAAACTCATCGGCTTTCGCTCATAAAGTGAGACCAAAATCAAAAGAAGACTTTTTGGGTTTTGAAGAACTCTTAAAAAAATACCCACACCTTGGAAGCAAATCTTTTGGGCATAATATTTTCTGGGGTCCTCCTGGGTCAGGGAAAACAACTCTTGCGAGTTTATTGTCTCAAATCCACGACCTTGAATTCTTTAGCCTTAATGCTGTTCTTGATGGAGTGGGAGATCTGAAAAAACTTCTTCCTAAACTCACTCCAAGATCCATCCTTTTTATTGATGAGATTCATCGATTTAATAAGGCCCAACAAGACGCCCTTCTTCCCTCACTAGAGCGAGGAGATTTTATCTTTTTAGGGGCTACAACCGAGAGCCCTTTTCGAACTGTTAATCCCGCGATTCGATCCAGAGTCAATTTGGTGGAACTCAAGCGCCCGACTGAAGATGAGTCTTTTGATTTGTTGAAAAGAATTGCCGAAGATCATGACTTTGATATTTCTTCTGAAGTTCTCAGCTATCTTGTTAAAAAAGCTTTTGGAGATCTTAGAAAGGCGATTAATACTCTTGCTCTTTTAAAAGAGATCGGAACAGATTTTGACGCTTCAAAGCCTGTCATTGATGAAATTAATCCAAATAGCGTCGATCAGGTCGATCGGTATTATGATCTTATCTCAGCTCTTATTAAAAGTATGAGAGGAAGTGACCCTCAAGCAGCGCTATTATGGTTGGCCTACTTAATCCACGAAAGGCATGACCTCGTTTCAGTTTGCAGGAGACTTATTATTTTTGCTTCAGAAGATATTGGTAACGCCGATCCAAGCGCCCTTAATCTTGCGACCTCATGCCTTCTAAGCTTTGAAAAGATTGGCCTTCCAGAAGGACGAATTATTCTTGGCCAAACTGTGAGTTACCTTGCCAGTACTTTCAAAAGTAATTCTTCTTATAGGGGAATTGATAATGCCATTCAATTTGTAAAAGAGAATCCTAATCACCAGATTCCAAAAATTTTAAAAAATCAAAAAGGGACGGACTATCGCTATCCTCATTCTTATCCTGGAAACTTTGTAAAACAGGACTACCGTGGAACAGATCTTCCGAACTTCTACAATCCCTCTCTCAATGGAAAAGAGATTCCTTTAAAACAAAGACTAGATGAATTCTGGGGTGATTAATCCCAGCGATTGTAAGTGATATTAGTGTGACCTAATAAATCATCCATTAAAAAGAAGTATCCAATGTTTGATTGGATGAAACAAACTCTTGATTCTTCGACTTCAGGATGAATCTTTCGACAATGATTTTCATTATTACCAGAAAACCCTTTGTTGAACTTAAGCTTACTGATATTGCAGCCTTCAGACTTAAGAAGCTCTCTTACAAGAAAAATTGATCTTCTTACAAAGTCCCTACCAAAATCGATATTATTGACGAAATCCGCCTCTTTAACCTGAAAGCTTTTACTATCTTCATTAAAGCCATCTAACAAAAGAGACTGGCATCTTAAATTTTGTGTTCCCGCAAACGACTCTACGCCAAGCATTAAAACAATAAATACTAATAACTTACGTAAAATTCTCAACTCATGCTCCCTCTTATCCTCACACTCTAAACGGATATCTAACTGACTCTTACAGTCTGTTATTAAAATTGAGTTTCGCATATATACTGAAACTCAAACTTCTTGGCAAAAGCTTTCTGTTGAACACCTGAAGACAACGCGTTTTCGGACACATTTAGACACAGTAAAAGAAATTTAATTAGGTCAATCTAAAAAAAACTATTAGCCATATTAATACTTAAGTTCTAAAGTCAGCTTGTAAATATTTCACAGCATCCACCGGGAAGATCAAAGTATGCTTACTATTACTATAAAGAGTGTTTTAACCCTGGCCTTAGTTCTCTTTTACTCTCTAGCTCACGCTGCATCCGAGCATAACTATTACCCAAGCGAAATTATTCAAAAAGTCTTATCAGGAGAGCTTGAATCTGATGCCGCCAAGGCCATGATTCACGAAATTCTTGATAGTGCTCACGAAATTGACAGTGAAGGCAATCACACCTTAACAAGAGGCTGCCACACTCAAGACAGTAGAAAATGTATCAAACAAAAATCTCTCGGTTATAAAACAGCTCGACGCATTCTTTTTGGTGATCTTGATCTTAAAAGAGATGGAAAAGGATACTTTGTAAAAGACGTTTACTGTGAAGAGGTTTTCCGCGCTTCAACTAAAAAAATTGGAAGCTTTGGACCACAACTCATTCCTAATTCAAACGTTGTAAACTGCGAGCATACATGGCCTCAAAGCCGTTTTACATCAAGATATTCAAGGTCTATGCAAAAAGGTGATCTTCACCACTTATTTCCAACAAAAAGTGTCGCAAACTCAACGAGAGGAAATCACCCATTTGGTGAAATTGATGCTCGAACAAACAGCAGACCTTGTGCTTCAGCAAAGCTTGGGACTTACTCAAGTGAGATGACAAATTATTATTTTGAGCCACCAATGAAGCATAGAGGAAATGTTGCAAGAGCACTTTTTTACTTTGCTGTAAGATATGACCTTCCTATTGATTCAGTTCAAGAGGCGTTCTTAAGAAAGTGGCACGAAGAAGATCCTGTTGATCAAGAAGAATTTGATAGAAATAACAAAATTCAAAAGATTCAAAACAATCGTAATCCATTCATCGATTACCCACGTCTTGTTAATGTCATCAAGAACATCTAGTTCTAAAAAATGTAATCACAGAAATATCTAGCCCACCCGACTTCGCTTCCTGTGAAGCCGGGTAAAACTAGACTAATCTTATGTGCGCACGTTTAGGCGGGACATGTGATTGGTAATTGGTGGTTTGCTTTTTGGATCTTTCAAGCCTGAACTTATCTAGGGCCCTACTTACTTTTTGGTAGTATTGGTTGGCACGTGCCTGCACAGTTTCATAATAATAAGGATTATCGATTATAGCGCGGTAGTTTTGCATAGCTATAAAAAGTTGATTTTCAGAGAAATGTCGACAACGAGTTTCTTTAACACTCTTAAATACAATCATAGCGGTTTTATAAAGAAGCCCCAAAAGATAAATTTGGCCCTCATCGTCAACTCGATTAAAAGTATCTCTCAATATTCCCCAACATTTGAGCCCTGAACGATAGGAATTGTTCATATCACCTTCAGCAAAGTGCCTTTTTGCAAACTGATAGCTTCTGGTCCATTCATTAAGTGCATCCATGGTAACGTCCTATTTGTATCTTCAAGTTTTATGCTATATACATAAGTTTGACATGTCAAACAAAAATAGGAAAAAGAGACCAATGAATAATCCATTACTTTCAGTAAAAAACCTTTCGATAGATTTTAAAACCGACAGAGGCTTCCTACGCGCCGTTAATTCAATTAGCTTTGATATCCCTGAAGGAAAAACTGTTGG
>JBMYPC010000118.1:0-9717 GCA_049599895.1 Bacteriovoracaceae bacterium
GCAGCAGCTGAAACATAGGGAGCAGCCATACTGGTTCCACTCATCATCAGTTCTTTGTCTCCTGGAGCTGCTGACATGATCCCCACCCCAGGAGCAGCAAGTTCAACTGAAGTTTTCCCATAGTTTGAAAACCCTGCGATTTGATTATTTTTTTGATCCCAGGCTGCAACTCGAATTTGATTGTCCTCTTCAAATTGGCCTGGAGATGTTGGTGAAATGTCATTGTCTGAACGACTATTCCCGGCAGCAATAACAAAGAGAATATCTGGGTTGGCATGAACGAGAGCTTTATCTGTGTAGCTTCGATGATGTTTCATATATAGCTTTGCAAGCTTTTGTTTTCTTTTTGCACTACATTCAATTTTTTCTTCATAACAAAACTCTTTGAGCCATTTCACAATGCCCGCTTCGCTCAGGCCAAAGCTACAATTGGCCACACGAACTCCTCGGCTACGCATCAGTTTAATTTCTCTTTGCCAACGATCAGGCTTCACCATCTCTTCAAACTTCTTTGCAATCTCTTCGTCGGTGTAATTGTTTTCAATTGGATAATCATTGGGAATTTTGTCTTCTTCTTTTTTATCAGGAGAGAGATCGGCTCCTTTTAAAACCTGAAGACTAATGACCTCGGCATTTGTCTTACTTTCTTTGATTGCAATTCCTGCAACATGAGAACCATGAGAAAACTTTGAAACGAGTCCTAAACGAAAAAAGAACTTTGCTCCTTTTCTTCTTCTGGTTTTTTGTCTAAGCCACAGAGTATCAGTACGAGGTACCTTAAGGCCCGCAGCTCTTTTTTGGATAATATTCATGCCCTTAATGAGACTTGCATAATCACTTGGTAGAGGCTTCATTGGTGTTTGGATTCTTGAATCATCTCTAAAGTTCCAACCATAGCTATCGTCAATGAATCCATTGCCATCATCGTCAATACCATTCACTTCATCTTCAACTTCAAGAAGCTCGGAAATAAGATCTCTATGTTTGTCATCGATTCCAGTGTCGAGAACTGCAAGACTTTGAGAAAAGCCCATCGAGCTATAAAATAATGATACTAATGCAATTAAAGTAAATGACTGTCTCTTATGAAATTCCATGTGCTGTCCAAATGTTTAAAACTCAGGAGGCAATAGTTCCAAACCTGGAATCAAATGTAATTAAGAAGTCATAAAATAGAAGAAAATACAGACATATAGCTTGCAAAGGTCTTGATTTTGGACCCAAATTAGTACAGTCTTAATGCTTTATATGGAACTACTTAGCCTATTCTTAACATCATTCTTAGCAGGCTCATTTATCCCAATGGGATCGGAGGCCCATTTTCTCTACCTCCAAAATCAAGGGGTTAATATTGCGGCCCTCCTCATTTGCGCGAGCTTTGGCAACACTCTAGGAGGAATGAGCTGCTACCTCATTGCCAGGTGGGGTGGAAGAACTCTTGTGAAGAAATATTTGAAACATGATGATGAAAAACTCGAGCTCTGGGTCAAAAAGCTAGATGGCAGAGGCGAATTCATGGCGCTTCTTTGTTGGCTCCCAATTATTGGAGAACTGATTGCAGCTGCTCTTGGATTTGTTTCGAACAAGGTAGTTTATGTTCTCGTGTTTATGCTTGTTGGTAAGTTTTTGAGATATGTGGTGGTTGCAGGGTTGTGGGCTTCCCTTCGGTAACCTTTTTATGTGAGTCAATGCATGCGTGGGCAGTTTTGAAACGTCGAGCGGAATCTCTTACAGGACATTTTTGACTGCGGACTGCCCAGTTCAAGGTTTATCTAGTTAATTTGCTCTTAGTTTTATCTGATCTCTGAACGAGATCATCTGTACGCTCTCGCATCAAAATTGTCCGCAGGACATTTTTGACTGCGGAGCGTGGTGGGCGGTAACGGGATCGAACCGCTGACCCCCTGCTTGTAAGGCAGGTGCTCTCCCAGCTGAGCTAACCGCCCAATATTTAAGAAAAATATTGAACTGAGAAATTACTGAGATCAGAACTTTATGTCAATCCTAATCTTACATTTAAGTGAATAAAAAAGGCCTTAAAAACTCGTAATTCTTCAAGTTTTTAAGGCCATTTATATAACTTTCCTTCCCCAGAACCAGCCTTAAGATACATTAAGGACGGCTCTGCGTACACAAATTTTGTGAAATTCTGAAGTTTTTACTGGATGAATATCTATCTACTTGAATTCATTTATCGAGATAGGTAAGCCCTCACCGGCTTTCCCTCTCACAACACCTGGCATACGGGCCCGTACCAAGGCGTTTCAATCAGGTTTAAAGCTTTCTCCATAATCTTGGAACTCCTATTTTATCAAAATAATTTATCGGAAAGGCCATCTCCAAAATGACTTACAAAACTAAATCCAAGAGACTGAGTTTTCCATGGACGTGTTAGCTGACTCTTATCGAGATTAATTTTAAGCTTAAGCTTATTCTCAATAAACTTCCTCACACCTTCCATATCAATTGCTAACTCGTCTAACTTAAATCCGCCTCAAATCTAGTTTCTGTACGTCAGCTCACACATTTGCGACGCGCTTCCTTCAGACCCTGCCTCACAACAACGCCCTTGCGCTTCACTAACCTTCACCTCCATCAGGTTGGTATTGGGACTTGCACCCAACTAATTTATTGCCATGCCCGGCACACAATAAAAAAAGGCGCTCATAAAGAGCGCCTTCAGCTTCTATCAATTTTGATTTTAATACTTAGTTTGCAACATCAAGGTTCGTTTCTGTATCGAGAACCTTAAGCCCAACAACCTTCATGAACTTCTCTGGTTGATTAAGCTCTAATGCAACTTTTAAAACTTCTTCAACATGTTTTGCTGGAATGATCTCAATTCCTTGCTTAATCTCGCTTGGAATTTCAGAAAGATCTTTTTCATTTTTACTTGGGATTACAACTTTTGTAATTCCCGCTTGTTTCGCAGCAAGAAGTTTTTCTTTCAATCCACCAATTGGAAGGACTCTCCCTCTAATTGTCACCTCTCCAGTCATGGCCACATCATGGAAAACTTTAATTCCCGTAATCGCTGATGTCAGAGCTGTTACCATCGTAATACCAGCACTTGGTCCATCTTTTGGAGTCGCCCCTTCAGGAACGTGGATATGGATATCATTTTTATCGTACCACTCAGAATCGATACCGAGTCGGTCACTAATAGATCTTACATAACTGAGGGCCGCTTTCGCTGATTCAGTCATAACCTCACCAAGCTTTCCAGTGATTTGGATTTGGCCTTTACCAGGAGTTGTTACAACTTCAATATTAAGAAGCTCACCACCAACTGAAGTCCAAGCAAGTCCATTCACAAGTCCAACCTGAGAGTTGTTTTCAACATCTGTATCAGAGAATTTCTTAGGTCCAAGATACTTTTTAAGCTGCTTTGAAGTTACGTTAAATTTCTTACCAGCTTCAATTTTCTCAGTCACAACTTCTGTTGCAATCTTTCGACAAATTGTATTGATAAGTCTTTCAAACTCACGAACACCAGCTTCTTTTGTGTAACCTCTTACGATTTCAACTAGAACCTTATCGTTAATATTAACTTCGTATTCTTCAAGACCGTTAAATCCAATGGCTTTTTTAAGAAGATACTTCTTACCAATCTGCATCTTCTCATTTGGCGTATAGCCACTAAGTTGAATGATTTCCATTCTGTCTCTTAGAGGACCAGGAACTCTTGAAAGATCATTGGCCGTCATCACAAACATCACTTTTGAAAGATCATATTCAACTTCAATGTAGTGATCACCAAAGTTTTTATTTTGTTCAGGATCGAGAACTTCAAGCATCGCTGAAGCTGGGTCCCCTCTCATATCAGAAGTCATCTTATCGATTTCATCAAGAAGAATTAATGGGTTTGATGTCCCCGCTTTTTTAACAGCATTGATGATTTTACCAGGCATTGCTCCTACATAAGTTCTTCTATGCCCTCTAATTTCAGATTCATCACGAACCCCACCAAGTGAAATTCTTTGAAAAGTCTTTCCTAGAGCTTCTGATAAAGACTTCGCAATTGAAGTTTTACCAACACCTGGAGGACCTGCAAGACAAAGGATTGTTCCCTTACCTTTTGATTCGTCTTTTAAAAGAGTTTTGACTGCTAAAAATTCAACGATTCTCTCTTTAACATCTTTCATTCCGAAGTGATGCTCATCGAGAACGTTTTTAGCATTCGAAACATCATTATTATCAACCGAGTATTCATACCATGGAAGATTTAGCATCCAATCAATGTAGTTACGAACAACAGCTGATTCAGCTGACATTGGTGACATTGATTTAAGCTTCTTAATTTCTTTAAGAACTTTGGCCTTTGCTTCATCTGGCATATTTTTCTTTGCCAGGCGATCTTCCATTTCGTTGATTTCACTCTTTGGATCTTCTTTTTGCCCAAGCTCTTTTTGAATCGCGTTCATCTGCTCATTGAGATAGTACTCTTTTTGAGACTTCTCCATTTGGCTTTTCACACGTGTTCTTATTCTTCTTTCTACATTGATGATTTCAATTTCGGCCTGCATCTTTTCAAGGAGAAGATGAAGTCTTTTTTCAACATCAACAGCTTCTAAGATCTCTTGCTTCTCAGGAATCTTCATTGTGAGGTGGGCAACGATAATATCCGCTAGCCTTGAAGGATCCGTTATGGAAGAAATACTCATAAGAAGTTCTGGTGGAATTCTTTTATTGAGTTTTACATATTGTTCGAAAACATTCTTGATGCCTCTCATAGTGGCTTCAATATTCACAACGTTTTCTAATTGATTATGATAGTGAGTCACATCCGCCCAGTAGCCAGTAGGCTCTGCATGGAACTGATCAATTCTCGCTCGATACTTACCTTCGATAAGAACTTTTACAGTGTTGTCTGGAAGTCTTAACATTTGAATAATGTTAACGACTGTCCCCACTTCGTAAATGTCATCTCTTTCTGGGTTTAGGATTGAAGCATCCTTTTGTGTCACTAGAAAAAGCTCATTGTCATTTTTAGCGGCTTCTTCTAAAGCTGCAATTGACTTCTCTCGCCCGACAAATAGTGGAACCACCATGTGTGGGAAGATAATGACATCTCTTAGGGGTAATAAAGGAAACTTCTTTGCTGAATCATTCTTGACATCGGACATAGCACCTCCTGCACTTCCGAATCTTTCTCTAAAATTTAAGGCCTTACTCTGCCCTTGGATTAGAGTTCATACCTTATTTTCTCGCAAAACGAGATCTGGGTCAAAAAAAAAACCTGAGTTCAATCTTGCCCTGTCATATTTTGTCTATCTGAAAGTTTTTTCACCCATAAAAGGACAAAACCCCCTTAAATAGAGGGGGTTTTGACGTTATTTTGAAATGCTAGAAATTGTGAGAACTTAACCTATTGAAATATTTTCAAAGTCTTGAATGACAAGACCTTGAACTTTCCTCAGGTTTTAAGAAGCCGTTCCTATCTTAGGATTCTTCTCAGAACTTGACTTGGTTTCAACTGTTTTCTTCGGGCCTTCACCTAAAACAGCATCACCTTGTCCCATAATAAAATCTTTTGTAATTGTGATCTTATTAATTTTATCGTTTGTTGGAATATCATACATAAGATCAAGCATCGCTTGCTCTAAGATCGCACGAAGTCCCCTTGCCCCAGTTTTCTTTTCAAGAGCGATTCGAGCAACTTCAGCAAGAGCATCATCTTCAAACTCAATTTCAATTCCATCAAATTCGAAAAGCTTTTGATATTGTTTTGTAATGGCATTTTTTGGTTCTTTTAAAATTGAAACAAGAGCTGACTCATCAAGCTCCTCAAGCATGGCATTGACAGGAAGTCTTCCAATAAATTCTGGAATAAGACCAAACTTTGTTAAATCTTCTACTTCAATTCCACCAAGGTTTTGAACAAAGTTCCCTGCCTTGTCATCACCTTTTTTCTTAGGTGCCACAAGACCCATAGGTCTCTTTGTCATTCTCTTTTCAATAATTTTATCAAGACCAACAAAGGCCCCTGCAACAATGAAAAGAATATTTTTTGTATTGACTTGTAAGAACTCTTGTTGAGGATGTTTTCTTCCACCTTTTGGAGGAACAGAAGCTACTGTCCCCTCAACCAGTTTGAGAAGTGCTTGCTGAACACCTTCACCAGAGACGTCTCTTGTAATTGATGGGTTTTCAGATTTTCTTGCAATCTTATCAATCTCATCAATATAAATAATTCCACGCTCAGCTCTTTCAATGTCGTAATCACAACTTTGAAGAAGATTAAGAATAATATTCTCTACATCTTCACCAACATACCCCGCCTCAGTTAATGAAGTCGCATCAGCAATGGCAAAGGGAACATTAAGAAACTTTGCAAGAGACTGGGCGATTAGAGTCTTACCACTTCCCGTTGGTCCAGCAAGTAAGATATTCGATTTTGCCAGTTCAACTTCATCGTCTTTTCGACTTTTATGATTCGTGTGAGTAATTCTTTTGTAATGGTTGTGAACAGCAACAGAAATAATTCTCTTCGCTCTTTCTTGTCCGATCACATAATTATCAAGATGGGTTTTGATTTCATGTGGCTTCGGAACTCGATCAAGTGCAGCCTTACTTTGAGACTTTACTGAGTCCTCAAAAATGATTTCATTACAAAGCTCAATACACTCATCACAGATATAGACACCTGGACCAGCAATAAGTTTTTTAACTTCTCTTTGGGATTTTCCACAGAAGCTACAATGTAACGAATTTCCAAAATTTTTATCTGATGACATTCACGTTCCCTTAGTTACTTATGAATTCTTTTATTTCTATAAATCTTTTCTTTCAATCACTGAATCAATAAGACCTAGCTCTAAAGCTTCTTTTGGACTCATATAATTGTCTCGATCAGTTAGTTCGACAATTCGATCCATATTCATGTCTTTTGCACAGTGCTTGATATAAATATTGTTGAGTTGGTCTTTCAACTCTTGAATCTCCTGAGCCTGAATCTGAATATCAGACGCCTGCCCTCTCGCCCCTCCAAGAGGCTGGTGAATCATAATTCGACTGTGGGGAAGACAATGACGATGTCCTTCTGCTCCAGCCGTTAAAAGTAATGAGCCCATGGAAGCCGCCATGCCAACACAATAGGTATGAACGGGACAAGAAACGTGCTGCATAATATCGTAAATACCAAGGCCAGCATAAACTGAACCCCCAGGGCTATTTATGTAAAAACTAATTGGTGTCTCTGGATCATCGGTCTCTAAGAACAACATTTGAGCAATAATTAAATTAGCTACGGTATCGTTGACTTGGGTCCCAAGAAAAACGATTCTGTCTAATAGAAGTCTAGAGTAAATATCATACTGGCGTTCTCCTCTCGCCGTCTGTTCAATAACAATTGGGTTGGGGATGTAATTCATGGGTTTATCCATTTCGGGTCCTTCAATCTTAAGTTTCCAAAAATATTGGGAATCATTAGGTCTTATCGACGAATGTTTCCATTATCTTTAACTGAACGAGAATATTCTCAACTGGGCAAAATCTCAACCGCATTTGGCCATAACGGCCTATTCTTTTCGGGTATTTGGGCCTTTTTCTGACCATTGTAGACTTGTGTTTCTGAAAGAGTGGGAATATCGTTTTGTGCAAATACTTTATTAACGAATAGGCTTTCAATTTCCTATTCAAAATCACTCGTAATTAAGGAGCGAAACATGACTACTGAAACTCAAAGTCCATGGCAACTAGTTGGACACACTGCACCTGAATGGAAAGCGACTGCTCTAGCAGATGGTGAGTTCAAAGAACTTTCAACAGCTGACTACAAAGGAAAGTGGAAGGTCCTTTTCTTTTACCCACTCGATTTCACTTTTGTTTGTCCAACAGAAATCATTGCTTACTCTGAAGCTATCGATAAGTTTAAAGAATTAAACTGTGAAGTTATTGGTGCTTCAATTGATTCTCAATTTACTCACCTTGCTTGGACAGAAAGATCAAGAAACGAAGGTGGAATTGGAGAAATTAAGTATCCACTTCTCGCTGACGTTACTAAGAAAATTGCAAAAGACTTTGGTGTCCTTATGGAAAACGACGGAGTTGCACTAAGAGGTCTTTTCATCATTGATGACAATGATGTTGTTCAACACTCTACAATCAACAACCTTTCTGTTGGGAGAAACCCAGAAGAAACATTAAGACTTGTTGAAGCTTATCAGTACACAGCGAAAGCTGGAGAAGTTTGTCCTGCAGGTTGGACAAAAGGTTCTGATACAATGAAGCCTGATCCAAAAGGGTCAAAAGAGTATTTTAACAAACAAGGTTAATTAACTTTTTATTTTTAGCGAGAGTCTAAGTCTTCTTAGACTTTCGCTTTTTCTCTTGAGGTCCCAGTGGAGCTATTCGATCAAGCCTTTCAATACATTCAAGCTAATGCTCACGCAGCTCCTTACCTTATCTTTGGACTTCTTCTTTTAGCTGGACTCAATCTTCCCGTTTCTGAAGACATTATGCTTTTAACAAGCGCTCTTCTCGCCACTAAAAATCCCGAACTCATAGAAGAACTTTTTATTGGAGTTTATCTAGGGGCCTATGGAAGTGACCTCATTTGCTATGGTCTTGGACGTAAACTTGGACCAAAGCTTTGGAACATAAAGCTCTTTGCCAAAATGGTAAGTCCAAAGCAGGTTGAGAAAGTTTCCATGTTCTATAAGAAATATGGAGTCCTCACTCTCATACTAGGAAGGTTCATTCCTTTCGGTGTTCGAAATGCCCTTTTCCTCACAGCAGGTCTTGGAAAAATGCCTTTTAAAAAGTTTGCTCTTAGTGATTGGCTTGCCTGTACGATCTCATGCAGCTTATTTTTCTGGCTTTATTACACATTTGGCGAGTCAGTGATCGGGCTTGTTAAACAATTCAACATGGTCATCGCCTCAGCAGCCGGCGTTTTTGTCATCGTCATGGTGATAAAAAAAGTAAGAAAACGGCCCACAATTGACACAGTTCCCTAATTTTTGTCAATTTTTACAATAACTTAGCCCCTCGCTTGTGTCTTATGTGGCCATCATTTTCTTTCATTGCAGATTTTACTCTGTAATTTCTTTGAAATAAGTAAAAAAGTTTCAGGCCATTTAACTTCTCTTGAAAAGCTATCTCTTGAGCTTCATATTTACATACAGAGAAAGAGTGATTTGGGAATGAGGCCCGAATCAAATGAATTGATTTGATTGAAAGGGAAATGGAAATGATGGAAAAGTGGAATAACGTAGTTGATTTGAACGATTGGAAAGCTAAAAAAGTTCAATCTGAAATGTATGTTGCCTACGAGCAAATGTCTTCAGAAGATCTTCTTGCTATCTCAGATGATCTCTTTTTGGAGATTCAAAAGTCTCCTCTTAAGCATGAACTCATCGAGTTCGCTCAATTTCTCATCGAAACATTATTAAAAAGAATTGGAAGCAACTCAGATGCACTTCTTGATCAACTAAGAACTGACTCTGACGAAACTTTCAAAAAATACGAAGCCCTTCAGGGACATTTTTAAGACTTATTCAAAATTATTATAATCGTGCAAGACCTTCTGTCTTAACTCATTAAGAGGAAGGTCTGAATCATGGCCCATTAAACCACAAAGATATCTTGCAAGATCTTCATCGCTTCTTTGATATTCAAGAGATTCAAAAAGATTTAAAACAAAAACCAGGTTTCGAGAGTAACGTTTAACGTAAGTATCAATTGATTCCTTTGACTCTTCTGGGACGGCTGCGA
>JBMYPC010000119.1:0-9710 GCA_049599895.1 Bacteriovoracaceae bacterium
TTATATGTTTAGAATGATGTTCTTAACTTTCTTTGGTGAACCAAGAGATAAAGACCTTTATGATCATACTCATCAAGAAAAACTCAGTGTGAATCGAAATGTTCCACTCCTTATCCTAGCAGTCTTTACACTAGGTGTTTGGTTCAGTGGTTCAGCGACAGGGCAAAGACTTGTTAAGATTCCAGTGGTTGAAAAAGAATGGTTTGAAAAACTTATTCAAAAACCAAAAGTTGAAAACTTTAGAACTTATGAAAGTGAAGCTTTTGGATCAACAGATGGAAGAGGGTCGGATACTTTTACAAGAACTCCTTATGATCCACTTCATGGTTACTCACAAGAAAAATATGAGCACGTTCATAAGCTTCACGTGATTGGCGCGATTCTTTCAATTATCATTGCCTTCTCTGGGGTGTTTCTTGCTTACAGTATGTACATCTCAAGAAAGTTCAATCCTGCTTGGTGGATCAACAGGTTTAGTGGTTGGTACCGAGCTCTTCAAAACAAATACTATTTTGATGATCTTTATATCAAAAAGATGATCGGAAAAATGCTTCTGCCATTTAATAGCTTAATGGCGAAATTTGATATGGGTGTCTTTGATAGATACGCCGTTGATGGTTGGGAAGCAGTGAACCGTTTTCTTTATAAAATCTCTCGTTGGATTGATGATAATTTTGTCGATACAACGGTTGATGCAACTGGATTTGGAGTTCGTGCGTTTAACGTCGTTCTAAGACTGGTTCAGTCTGGAAAGGTTCAGTTTTATTTCTTTGTCTTATTTGTCGTTTTATTAGGATATATGTTTTCAATTAGATTATTCGTTTAATCGGAAAGGAGAATACCGTGGCTGGTAGTTCAAGCTTGTTATCGTGGATTTTATGGTTACCTATTATTGGGATGGTGGCGACACTTTGTATTCCGTCTAAATATAAAGATGGAATTCGTTGGACGGCACTTCTCACAACAGCGCTTAACCTAGTGTTTTCAATTTACCTTTATACTCAGTTTGATACGAGTGTTGCGGGGATGCAGGAAAAGTTTTCAATATCGATTCCTTGGATTAGTCAGTTCCATATCAATTACTCTTTAGCAGTTGATGGAATTTCCTTTCCAATGATCTTTTTAACGTCACTTCTCTTTTTCCTTTGTGTGATGAGTTCGTGGACAGTTGAAAAGTCAGTGAAAGCTTATTTTGCCTTATTTCTTCTCCTTCAAAGTACTGTCTTTGGTGTTTTCATGGCGATGGACTTCTTTCTTTTCTATGTTTACTGGGAAGTTATGCTTATTCCAATGTTCTTTCTTATCGGACTTTGGGGTGGTGAAAACAGAGAATACGCTGCGGTTAAATTCTTTCTTTATACATTCTTTGGATCAATCTTAATGCTTGTTGGTATGGTTGCGCTTTACTTTGTAACTGACCAAGGGCCAGATTCATTCAACCTTCTTGCTCTGGCTGACAAGGCAAAAGAGCTTGCGGCAATGAAAGTGACTCTTTTCGGAAATGAACTTCCATTTGATAAAGTTTTCTTTATTGCCATGTTTATTGGTTTTGCGATTAAAGTTCCAGTATTTCCATTTCACACGTGGCTACCACATGCTCACGTTCAGGCGCCTACGGCGATTTCAGTAATCCTAGCTGGTGTTCTTTTAAAGATGGGAACTTACGGATTCTTAAGAATTGCTTTTCCAATTTTTCCAGAAGCCTCAAACTACTTTGCGACAGCAATTGCGTGGCTTGGTCTAATTAACGTTATTTACGGAGCCCTTTGTGCCATGGCACAAACCGACGTTAAAAAACTTATCGCTTATTCATCTGTTTCTCACATGGGGTTTGTCATGCTTGGTCTTGCGGCCATGACAACTCAAGGGATGAACGGAGCAGTTCTTCAGATGTTCAACCACGGAACTTCAACTGCGATGATGTTCCTTCTGATTGGTATTCTTTATGAAAGATCTCATCACAGATGGATCGTTCGTCCAGATGGAACAAAAGGTTTTGGTGGTCTTTATACACAGCTTCCAAGGTTCTCAATTGTTTTCATCATTGCGATGTTCGCTTCAATGGGTCTACCAGGTCTTTCAGGGTTTATTTCTGAGGCCCTTATTTTCCTAGGGATCTATAACGTGTTTACAACAATTACTGTTCTCGCTGTTATTGGTCTTCTTCTTGGTGCGGCTTACCTTCTTTGGATGTTCAAGAGAATGTTCTTTGGAGAAGTTATTGAAGAGAATAAATCTTATACAGATATGAACTGGAGAGAAGTTTTTTATATGCTTCCACTATGTGTGGCAGTAATTGTATTTGGGATTTTCCCAGCACCAGTTCTTGATGTGATGAAAGCATCAGTGAACAAACTTGTGACTATGCTAGGTCAGTATTAATTGTTGAATGTTCAAATCGTGAAATTTGAAAGAGGAAAGTAAAATATGATGGGCTTAAATTACCTTGCAAATATAGGCCATTTTGTTCCAGAACTGATCGTGTGTATGACGATGTTTGCTTTGATTGTTATTGAATCAACTCATTCTCGAGCAAAGGAAAACCGAGGACTTTTTTACGCAGCTGGTGTGATCGGACTTGGGATTGCCTTTTTCTACACTCTTTCAACCATGTCGACACCGGCGTTAAGTATCTTCACTGGTTCATACCGAGTAGATCCTTTTTCAAGTCTCGCTAAAGCGATCATGATTCTTTCAACCATTGGTTGTATGTATCTTGCGAAAAACTCTGAAGATATCTATGCACCACTTAAAGCAGAATATTCAATTCTTGCTGTTGGTGTACTTGTTGGTGGGATGCTTTTAGCTTCAGCAAACAATATGCTGATTCTTTATATTGGTATCGAAACACTTTCTATCTTAAGTTATGCCATGGCATCACTTAAGAAAAACTCAGATAGATCAAGTGAAGCCGGTCTTAAGTATTCAATCTATGGAGGTGTGACTTCAGGGATTATGCTTTTTGGTATGGCCCATATTTTTGGGATCACGGGATCAATTAACTTTACTGAAATTGCTGTAAATCTTAAGGC
Source organism: Bacteriovoracaceae bacterium (assembly GCA_049599895.1). GTDB lineage: Bacteria > Bdellovibrionota > Bacteriovoracia > Bacteriovoracales > Bacteriovoracaceae > JBMYPC01. Next base: position 3,033 of record JBMYPC010000119.1, read on the forward strand.
CCTAGATGTAACTCAAGCCTTAATTCTATTACCAGCCTTTTTACTTTTCTTTGCAGGTCTTGGTTACAAGATTGCTTGTGTTCCTTTTCATATGTGGTCACCAGATGTCTACGAGGGATCGCCACTTCCGGTAACAGCATTCTTTTCACTTGTTCCAAAAGTTGCAGGGATCTGTGCTCTTACAAGAGTGAGTATGGAGTTTTTTGGCTCAAACACAATTCTTGAAAACGCATGGGTTGGAATTCTTCATATTGCAGCAGCACTCACAATGACAGTGGGTAACGTTTCAGCAATCGGTCAAACAAGTATCAAAAGAATGCTGGCTTATTCTTCAATTGCTCACGGTGGGAACATGCTTCTTGGTGTTCTTGTTCTCGATCAAATTGGAGCGACTGCGATTCTCTTTTACGGGATCACTTATCTGTTTATGACTCTTGTGGCATTTGGAGTAACATCTGCGCTTCAAGATCAGTACGGCAATGATCATATCAATCGATTCAAAGGCTTAATTACTCGTTATCCAGTAATGGCGATTATTATGGCCGCAGCTCTATTCTCACTTGCAGGACTTCCTCCATTCTCTGGATTTGTTGCGAAATTCAATATAATCGCGGCGGTTGTAAAGAAAGGTTATTATGTCCTAGCGGTAGTTGCAGCACTTAACTCAGTTATTTCGCTTTACTACTATATGAAAGTGGCACGAGTGATGATCCTTGAGCCAGCTGAATCTGGTGAGGAAGTGAAGCCATTTACTTTTGTAAACCAGCTCACGCTTTCAATTATCGCACTTCCAGTTCTTTTACTTGGAATCTTCTGGTCAGATATTATGGCATTAGCAGAAAAAGCGGTAATTCTCGCAACTCTTTAAGATCAAAAAGACAGTCAATAAATACTCTGAGCTCGCCGTGAAAACGGCGAGTTATGCTATAATGAGAACATGGCCAAGAACGACGAGTATTTTCTAAAAGACAAAGCCGGACAGGAAACTGGCCCGTTTACTCGCGAAGAAATCCTCCACAAAATTAATCAAAAAGAACTGAGAACCTCTGATGAGATCAAGATAGGTGATTCCACTTGGCAAAGTATTCAGAGTTGGATTTTGATTGAAAGAAAAAATCAACAAGAGCTCACAGGTGTTCAAAAGTTATCTGAACTTAAAGAACTCAGAAAAAAAGTTGAAGTTCAAAAGAAAACTGAAAAAATTAAAGAAGAACTTAAAAGTGAGGCAGGAAGTGAAGACGGCGCCTTTCAAGAGTTTAAGTTTAGTCGTGATGGTGAATCAGAAGATATTGATTACGAAGAGCTCAATCGAAAAATAGAAAAGAAAAAAGTTGATGATAGTGTCGATGCGACTCAGATTAAAAAAGTCACCATAAGGCAAGATCTTGATCAGACCATCATCAACCCTTCTGTAAAGGCCGAGCTAGAAAAAGCTGAAATTGAAAGAATCAAGCAAGAGAAGCTCAAAAAAGAATCAGAAGAAAAAGAGAAAGAAGACCATGTCGATTCTGAGGCAGGGACGGTGGTCACTCAACTTCCTAGCCTTTCCCAAACGAGAATGATTGAAGTTCAAAAGTCTGAGTTTGAAATTCAAGAAGAAATTAAAGTTGCCCAAAAAGAAATTGAAAACGAAGATATTGATGATGAGGAAGAGGAGGAGGAGGAAGAGGAAGAGGAGGAAGAAACTCCAAAGAAAAAAGTAATGAAGCCAATTGTGGCCTTTGCTTTTATTGCTCTTCTTTACATGCTCTTTTTTGATGAAGAAGATAAAAAGCATGTCCCTAAGCCTCAGTATCTCACTATTCAAAACCCTGGAATTCTTGAAGTTGCTGACGAGGTCAAATCAAGCCAATTGCTTGATGAGGCATTAGAGGTCTATGCGTCGGGATCTTATCGAGCGAAAAGAATTGCCGCAAATCTTCTTGTCCAGGCTTATGGTCATGATATCCAAAATAAAAAGGCATTAGACCTTCTCATTTTTATTTATGCGGATGAACTTGAGAATGTTCGAGATCAGGAAAGTTCACGAAGAAAGCTTTATAAGCTGATTCATGCCAATCGCTCTCGAATTAATGAAAGCCTTTATCTTGCCGTTGGAAAAAGTCTCTTTTATTTAAAAATCGGAAGTGAAGTTGCAGCACTGAATACAATTGAAAACTATCTTCGAGTAACAGGTCTTAAGAATGCCGAAATAAAAGAAAAAGGTGAGGGAAAGCTGATTCCCATCTACCCACTTGCTCTTGCGACCTACTTAAGAACACTTATTGCTAATAATAAGCTTGATGAAGCGAGAAATCTTTATGATCGCCTCGAAAAAATTGGAAGAAAGAGTCTTCCTGTAACATTAAGTTTACTTGAGTATCTAAAGATTAATGAACAGCTTGAAGCTTATAATGATCTCATCACAAAAGCTCGAAAACAGTATCCTGGTTCAGTCCTTCTTTTAATTAAGTATGCTGATTTTCTCTTTTCTTACGGAAATCTTTTAGGTGAAGATAATAACGTCCAGAAGAAAAGAGATTTTAAAGCTTATACGACTACGATTGATAAAATCTCATTTCTTAATTTTGAAGGATCTCCTTATTATTATGCAAAACTTCTTGAGCATAAAGGCATGGCCTACGGACTTGCAGGTCGGCATGATCTTGCCGTAAAAGAGCTCAAAAGGTCTCTAAGAGTCGTTGATCGAGTAGAGCTTAGAGCAAAACTTTCTCTTTTTGATCTTAAAGAGGAAGGCGGGAAAGATAAGTCTGCTGGTCTTATTAATACTTTAATTAAAGAATCAACTTCGATAAAACTCATTGAAGAATCAAAGAGTGCCCTAGCGAAAAGAAATTTTGAAACAGCAGTTTTAAAGGCCCTCGAAGCTGTAAGCGTTTTTCCTGACTTTTTACAGGCCAAGCTCAACCTTGCACATGTGCAAATCTCTCGAGGTTATTTTCAAATTGGTATTGAAACTCTTGAGGAGGTGAGTGCCGACAATCCGACAAACGCAGACATTCACTATAGTTTAATCCAGGCTTATATAAAGGCGCAACAACTCTCAAGAGCGGAAGGCCATATTTCAAAAGTCCTTAAAATGGACCAAGTCTATTTCAATCGTTCTTGGCAATACTCATCCATGGTGGGACGAATTTATCATGAACGTGATCTCGCAGGACGAGCGATTGAAAAGCTTTTAGAATCAGTAGAGAGAAATCCTCTTAATGTAGATGATCTTTTTCTTCTCTCAAAGATTTATCTAAAATATAGAAAATATAAAAGAGCAAAAGTTTATCTCAATCGATCATTTGAGCTCGATCCAGAAAATGAAGAATACCATGTCACCTATGCCAAGATGCTTTATGAGCTCGAAGGAGCAGATACGGCCATTGGTTATTTAAGAAACCGATTAAAAAGAAGAGAAAATGACCCTCTTCTTATGGGTTCCATCGCTCATTACTATTATCTCAATGGCGACAACGATCAGTTTGAAGAATACAAATCCCGAATTGAAGGACTCGAGAATAAAGACAAAACTTTTTATGCTTTTTTAATTCGAGCCTCAATGCTTGAAGAAAAATATAATGATGTGATCAATTATGCACGAAAGCTCATTGTGATTGATCCTAGTGATTTAAAAACTTATATGCTTTTAGGTGAGCAGCTTTATGAAAAAGATCGTCTCGCTGAAGCCCAAAATATATTTAACTCAGTAAGAAAACGCTTGGATGGTTATCCTAAAGTGAACTATTTTTTAGGGAAGATTCTCATTAAACAAAGAAAATATGACGACGCCCTTAATGTTGCTGAGTCTGAAATCAAACTCAATCCGGAAATTCCCTATGGTTATTATGTAAAGGGGATGTCCCTTATGAAGCTTCAAAGATATCCCGAATCAATTGAAGCTCTAAAACTTTCAGTTTCTAAAGATGGTAAAAATGTAGAAGCTTTATTGGCCCTGGCTGAAATTCGTTACAACCAAGATTATTTTGAACCTGCTCGGGAACTTTATCTCAGGGCCCAGCAATACGATAAAGATAATCCAGTTATCTACAGACAGCTTGGTCACATTTATCGAAAAATCGGCCAGTCTGGTCTTGCTATTGAGAATTACAATAATTACCTCATGCACAACCCTGCCGCACCGGATCGAGCTCAGGTTATCGGTATTATAAATTCACTAAAATAATCTCTTTTCAATATTTTGAGGCGATTCCCATATTGTCTTCGCCACTGAAATCAGCTATTATTATCCCTTCTTTCATGCGGAGGATTGGCTGAGCGGTCGAAAGCGGCGGTTTTGAAAACCGTTGGACGAGAGTCCCGCAGGTTCGAATCCTGTGTCCTCCGCCACCGCTTACGCAGCAAAAAAGTCCTGAGGACTTTTTTGAGCGACGCGGATAATGTGAACAGAGGAAGCGACAGCGCCCGAAGTGAACATTGGTTGGCGAAGCCAAATTTGCAGTAACTTCGTTAACGACTACCAAAAACATCTTAAATTCTCTCGCTAATAACCCTAGCGAGGAAAAAAGCGGAGATGTGGGTGAGTGGTCGAAACCAGCACCTTGCTAAGGTGTCGTACCCTTTAGGGTACCGAGAGTTCGAATCTCTCCATCTCCGCCATTTAAGTACTTGATTTTATATTACTATTCTTGACTTATCGGCAATTTATCGGTAATTTATCGGCATGTTTATGCCTAAGTACCAAATTACCTCAAAATGTGCAAAGGCTTTAATGAAAATTGAAGCCTTAAAAGAGACTATTAATAATCTCCCACTTACGGTTAGTGCACGGACCAAATTAAGAGAAACCGCAAAGCTTGTTTCAACCCATTATTCAACAAAAATCGAAGGCAACCGCTTGACCCTAGATGAGGCGAGGGAGGTTGTAAAAAAGGAGCAGCATTTCCCGGGTCGGGAAAGAGATGAGCAAGAAGTATTGGGTTACTACAATGCCCTAGATGAAATTGAGTCTTGGGCTAACCCAAACCTTGAGATAATAGAGAGTCACATTCAAAGATTGCATGCTCTAGTTATGTCTAGAAAAAGGACCAAAAGAAAAACTCCTTATCGAGATGGACAGAATGTCATTAGAGACAGTCAAACTAATTCCATTGTTTATCTTCCTCCCGAGGCAAAAGATGTACCAGACTTAATGAATGACCTAGTTAATTGGATTGAAGAAACCAAAGATGATTTACCATGTCCTATTAGGGCCGGGATAGCTCACTATCAATTTGCTACTATTCACCCTTACTATGACGGAAATGGAAGAACTGCCAGATTACTAACAACTTTAATTCTTTATATTGGTGGATATGATCTTAATGGATTCTATTCGCTTGAAGAATATTATGGAAAGAACCTTGCTCCTTATTATAAATTTTTAGATGTGGGGCCTTCTCATAATTATTATATGGGCAGAGTTGAATCAGATATTTCTGATTGGGTAGAATATTTTTGCTTGGGAATGGCTGATGCATTTGAGAATGTTCACAAAGCTGCAAAAGAGGAAGGGCCAAAAAAAGTTGAAGTTAATGAAAAGTTACGAAAATTAGATAATCGCCAAAGAAAAGCACTAAGTCTTTTCCAAGAGAGTGAGACAATTACTGCAAATGATATATCAAATCTATTCGGGCTGAAAGATCGAGCTGCGAGACTTATTTGTAAAAAGTGGGTAGAAGCAGACTTTATTATTGTGGTGGATGCAGCTAAAAGAAGTAGAAGATATAGGATTAATGAAAACTATGAGGAATTAGTTAGAAATGAATAAAGGTCCTAAGAAAAAGCAAAACAAGAAATCTACAATTGTTAGAGAACATAAAAGAAAAGTCCCTAAAAGTAAAAAAAATCCAAAAGGATTTACAATAGTAGATCGTCATACACGAAGGCTTCCAGGAACATATCTCGATGCTAATCAAATTAAAAAGATATTTAAGAATTATGATAAGAAGAAAATTCCCTACCCTACAAAGAATAAACTAAAAAAATATAAAAACGCTGACAAGTATGATGACTTAATTGCAGTTTGGACTGATTTTTTTAATAAGAAATTTGAAGCTAAACCTTTATTAGAGCCAGATGTGGTAAAGGCCCTTATTGCCAGTGAATCAGGTTTCAGGGAATATCCTGCAGAAAACAGAAAAATAGCCCTAGGTATAACACAAATCACTAAGCCAACAATAAAAATACTTCAAGATCCGAAAGGCGAAGCTCGCAAGTTCACATTTAAGGGGATACGGCAAAAAGATTTAAAATATCCTTATATCGCTATCCCTATGGGTATTCGTTGGCTTTTTAGAAAGAGGGCAACAGCAAAATCTAAACTTAAGCGCACTCCAACCCATGTTGAATTAATTCTAGAATATAAAGGACTTTTAAGGAGTAAAACAGAATGGAAGAAAAAGGCACTAATAAACTATAAGAGGAATTATGAAAAGCTTAAGAAAAAGTAGAGTGCTTAGCTTATTTACATTAGTTATAGCTATAGGCTGTTCGACATCATCATATCGAGTGGAGCAAAATAGTGACTTTAGCACTAATATCTATTTGAGTCCAAATAGAATTCTCTTAGAATGTGAGTGGCTTCACGATGCGGATATTAAGGGTCTTTACGGTTTTTCAATTCATGTTTTAGATGAAAAAAATACAGTACTCAGTGTTATCCAGGGAAATACTATAGATGAAAAAAGCTGT
>JBMYPC010000120.1:0-9706 GCA_049599895.1 Bacteriovoracaceae bacterium
ATGGAGCGCCTGATGCAAGACGCTGGTGAAATGATGACCGAAGTGAAGGGGCTCATTAAAGAGCTTAAAAACTCCATTGCTCCAGAGGGACAAGAATCACCAATTAAAGAAATGCTGGTGAACCTTAAAGATGTTTCGATCCATGCTAAAAAGCTTACTAAAGATCTTAGTGAGATAGTTGGTGAGAACAAAGAAAAACTGAATAGTCTTATTGCTAGTTTTGAAAGCTTCTCAAGTAGTCTTGATTATGAATTTAATCAAGAAAACCCAGATGCAAGTCTTGCTGAAATTAAACAAATCCTCGGGAGTACTAAACAGTTAACTGCTGATCTTCAGGCTCTTGTTTCTGATATTAAGCAGGGGAAAGGAACATTAGGAAAGGTTCTTGTTGAAGAAGAGATTGCAGACGAAGTCAAAGAAACTCTTGCAGGGGTTAAGAAAATTGTCAGTCGAGTAGATGCGTTAAGAACTGAGCTAGAAGTCTTCGCTGGGGCTTCAACCAGTGGAACTTCTGTTACTGATGCTGGGATTAGAATTTATCCTTCTCCTGAAAGATTCTACTCTCTTGGCCTTGTGACTAGTGAACTTGGACCAAAAAGTGAAAAGATCACAACCACTGTCGTCGATGGGGTAGAGTCAACTGAAGTTCGAACAGAACAACAAAAAGATTCCTATCGATTTAATGTACAGCTTGGGCGTAAAGTTCAGAACTGGACATTTAGAGGAGGTCTTTTTGAGACAACTGGCGGACTTGGAGTGGATTACGATATCTATAATTGGGGTTCAAGGTTTAGTTTTGAAGTTTTTGATTACGATGAAGACGATGGGCCAAATCTTCGCTTAATTTATTCTTTAAGAGTTTGGAATGTCCTCTACGCTAAGATGGCCTACGATGACATGATTCGCGATACACAAAATGCAGTTTTCAGCTTTGGACTTAGGTTCAATGACGAAGACCTAAAGGGCCTTTTAGGATTCTTCTTCTAAAATGAAAAACTGGCTCATTAGAACCACAAATAATCAAATCCTGGGACCTGTTTCAAAACAAAAGATTTACGAGCTTATTCGAAGTGGAAAGCTTGAAGATGAGGACGAGATAAGTTCAGGTAATGGTTATTGGTTTTGGGTTAAAGAGGAAGACCTGGTTGAAAAGTTTATTATTGGGGATGTTCCTCAGGACTTCAACCCTGTTTCTGAGTCTGAAACTGTTCTTGTGAAAAGAGAAAACCCTCAAAAAACTCAAACCTTCGGAAATCGAAAAGGTGAATCTCTTTCAAACCAAAGTGCTGAGGAGGGTGTTAGTATTCCAAATCAGCAAGACCTCATGTATCCAGATGATGAAGAGCATGATGATATTACAAGAGTTACCTCATTGGGAGGAGTCCAAGAGGAGACCTCTGACGTTACAGAGTTTATAAAGCTTGATGAAGATGATGAAGGGCCAGATAATGATGCCACCATTGAGTTATCGTTAGATTCACTAGATTTATCACAAAGTAATATCACTAAAGACAAAGATGAAGAGCTTAAGCTTCCAGAGGAGCAAGACCTCGAGTTTCCTGAAATTGAAGAAGTTGAAGAGGCTGCCCTCCCTGATTCTGAAGACCTTGATTACCCTGAGCTAGAAGAAGAGATTGAAATTACAGATGGTTCATTAAGTTCAGAAAAAGAAGAAAAACCCAAAATAAAAAAACGAGAGAAGTCTGAGATTTCTTTAGATAAAGAAGAAGTTTCTGAAAAACCTGTAATGGTCTCCAAAAGAAAGCTCAAAGTTGAGAAACCTGCGGCTGAAAAAAAATCAGCTCCAAAGAAATTAGGGAGCAATAAAAAAAGACAAAAGCGAAGAGGAATTGATATTTATTTTCTTTATTTCTTCTTCATCACATTAATTATTCTTGTCAGTGTGACATTTTATTATAAGAAAATTCTTGGCAAGCCCATTCCATTTTTTAGCATTGTCTCTGAATTAATCATCAATCAGGCCCAAGCTCAGACATCTAATCTTGGAACAAAAAAAAAACTTTAGAAACAAGCATTCTTAAAACAAAACTCAATATTATTCCAAGTCTTGGTCAATTTCGAGTTCAGGGTCTTGATCAGAAGATGATCAATTGCAAGAAAATTTCAAGTTATGAGATGCAACTGATTGTGATCTCTCTTCTAAGAGAAAAGAATCAGAACATTACAATCCCTGGAGATTGTTTTGTTAATTCATCTAAGGAATTTAAGTCTCTTCTCGAAATCGAGAGAAAAAAAGTCATTGATGAAAAATCTCCTTTATTTGAGAAGTTTAGAGTTTCTCCTGTCTTCATTCCATTGGAGCTAAAAGAGATTATGCATTCTTTGATGGATAAAAAGAAAATGACTGAAGTGGAACTCTTTGAGGCCTCCAATCGACTTAAAGCTTTCAAAAAAGAAAACCCGCTTTTTTTAAGAGATTTTGCCATCAATATTGATTTTGTCGAAATGTTTCTTGCCTTAAAGCTTAAGCAGAAGCCTTGGCTCTTTCGTTTAAACTATAAACTTCTTAGTTATTCAAAAGAGCGTTTTGCCTCGGAGTTCTTTCGAAATGAACTTATGGATAAGTTTTTAAATACACTTTTAAATGAACTTAAAAATGAAAAAGGAAATAGCGACAATCGAAATATTTCTTTTTTCACAAAACTTCTCGAGAGAGCATTGAAGTCAGGTGCACTTGAAGTTCCCCATAAAGAGTTGGCCGTAAATGAGATTCGAGAGCTTCAATCATCATCTTTAGCATTTCGTTCTCAAACATTTTATTATTATTTAATGGAATCAAGAATTGAGAAAAAAGAGATTGAAGGGCATCTTCTCAAATTTAAAAATTCACCTGTTTCCATACAGTCTCTTGATTTGTTGCAAATCCTCTTAAAATACTTTCCGAGAAATCCTAAAATTATCAATGATACTATTAAAAAGATTAAAGAATCGAACCCCCAAAGGATCGAAGACCTATCTCCTTTTGAGAGCTTTGTGGTCATCTCTAATATCGAAAATATCTCATTTCAAACTCGGCTAAGAAACGAGATTCGTTTTTTCAATAAAGCTTCCTTTAAATTAAAGCGAGAGATTTATCGTTTTTGGTTGCGTCATCCTACTTTGAGAAGTATTGGTCTTTACAAACTCAATGAGCTAGGGGATGGAGATATTAAAAATCTTTGGCAGACCATAAATTTAAAAGAGTCATTATGAGTGATCAAAAATCAATCTTCATCTATCCAACTGATACTGTCTGGGGGATTGGAGCGAGCTTTTACGATGAAAAGGCCAATCGTCACATCCGAACACTTAAAGACAACGAGGCGCTAAAACCCATGAGTTTATTGTTTGAAAATCATGATGAGTTAGAGTCTTTCTTGGTTGATTCTACTACCATCCAGAGATTCTCATTTCTTTGGAGCTATGGGCTAACTCTTCTTATACCAAAAGAAAAGTTTCAAAGAGAAGTTCCAAAGTGGATTATCGCTGATAGCGATTTTGTGGGAGTTCGAGTTGTAACAAATCCATCAATTAAAAAACTTCATTCTCTGACAAAGTTTCCTATTACGACAACGAGTTGTAATCCTAAAGGAGAGTCTCCGGCTGTCAATTCCGGAGAGGCCCAAAAATTTCTTAACTCGCTTTCAAGTGAAGATCAAAACCTTATTCAAATGATTCAAGAGGGAAGTGAAATTGAAAACCAAGGAGCCGCAAGTACAATCGTCAAAGTCGATGACTCTCTCACGATTATCAGAGAGGGGAAAAATTTCCAAACAATTCAAAATGAGCTCGGGATTGAAAAATCTTAAAGTTTATGAACAACCAAGCTTCTATCGTTTTTCTGAAGATTCTCTAAGGCTTGCCAAAAAAGCTTCAGAATATCTTAAAAGTATAGGTTCAATGGAAACTCCAAAAGTCTTAGATGCCTTTTCCGGCTGTGGGGTTGTTGGCTTAGAGCTTTCTCGTGAATTGAAAAGACCTCTGGAGATTACTTTTCTTGAAAAGAATCTCAAGTATGCTCCTTATCTTTATAAAAACATCTGGGGGCATAAAGGCCTCAAAGACAAAAAATCAAAAGTGCTTTTTCGAGATTTCTTTCAGTATCAAGACGAAATGAAATTCGATGTTATTATTATGAATCCTCCTTATTACCCTGAAGGTCATTTTCGAGAAAGCCCAAATAACAGCCGAAACCTTTGTCGAACCCTGAAGGAATGGAGCTTTGAGGATCTTCTGAAAAAAGCTCAGTTTCTTTTAAGACCAAAAGGAATGATTTTTTTTAGTTGTAAAAAACAAAACTTGAATCAGCTTTCTTCATTTAAGCTAGAAGTTCTAGAAGAGTTTTCAGACGTCCTTATCTGTGTCAATCTGAAAGAAAATTGATTGCAGAAGCTCTTTAACATCACTGTCTTCAAATTCCTGAAATTTGTTATCAAACTGATCTTTTTTCTTTTTGTACTCAGGAGAATGTTTATGGAGCTTCTTTGGAGGGGTCTTTTTTTGTGGAGTCAAACTTTGTGATGGGCCAGCGGCTAAAGTCTTCGCTTTCTCGTTAAAAAAACCAGGATTATAATAAAAAGAAAGTTTTTCAACCTGGCCTTGAAGAGTGGGAAACTTTTCTTCAATCTTCTTAATGAGCGCCTGCTCGAGAAATTTAAGCTGATCGTTATAATGAGGATTCTCTGTGAGAATAACTAGGTTCTTTGATTTTAATTTTAGGGGGATTGTGGTTTTTGAAAGATTGCCACCAACAATTTTTTCCCAGTCCTGAATGAGTTCTAAAAAATCGAAACCCGAGCTATAAAAGGCCTTATTGGATTTCTGTGCCGTAAAATTATTTTTCTTAGACGCAATTTTTTGAAATGGACCTGATTCCAAGAGTTGATTGAGTTTTTTGAATGAAGGTTTCTTTTTCTGACTCATTGATTTTGAAAACACCGTCATTATTTAGTCGTCTAATTGATTTTACCTGTATAGACTATTACCATCACGTTTTTAAATTCACATCTTTTAAATGGTGTGTGAGTGAGTATGTTCTTGATTTTATTAAAACTCAAAAAAAACTTTCTTATTATTGCACAGAGTCTGCTACTCAGCGCTTGTGCGGGCTATCAATTTAAAGACTCTGATAATCCTCTAAGGCAGTTTGAAATTGAGCATCTCACTATTCCTATGTTCGTTAATAAATCAAGTCTTCCTAAGGTTGGACCGATTTTTACAAAAGATTTTATTCATTTTTTCTCGGAGTTCAGTGATTTAAAAGTCTCTGCCGGAGAGAAAGATTCAAGTGATGGGATCTTACTTGGAATTGTTGGTTCCAAAAAAAGTATTGATGAGACGGTAAAGCAAACAAGTCTTGAATTTACAGAAACACAACTTAAAGATTCCATTGGAAGTCGTAATCAGTTTTATGTTCCCAACTCGAATAACGTCAATCTTCAGTTGCGAGTCATTCTCTTAAAGAAAATTGATGGGGATAAAATCAAGAAAGTTGTTTTTGACAGAGTTATCGAATTAAATAAAGATTTTAAAATTAATTTAGGGGAAACAACCTCTGAGGACAGTGAAGGGTTAACAAACTTCACTGAAAATCGTTATAACATGTACCAAGCTATTGAACTGATGTCAGAAAGCGCAGTTGATGAGCTAAGAGACCTTATTATTAACGTGTTTTAATTTTTATGGACCCAAAAAAAATACTAAAGAAAAAACCCTGGGAAATAAGTCTTGATGGACATGACTGGAAATCGCTCCCACTTGTTGCGATTCAGTGTTTTGATGACGCTATTTCTGAAATTCAATTAAGAAGCATTCAATCAAGTCTTAAAAAGACGGATTATACAATCGAAGTCTCAGTAGGGAGCGAGCTAAGCTCCGAGATTCTCTCTGAGAAAATGACCAATCTTTCTCTTTTTGGAGAGGAAAACTTCAAACTGCAAATGATTCTTCGAGCAGAGCGTCTCAATGCCAGCTCAGAAAAGTTTATCGAAAACTTTCAGGAATCTTTTGTTAAACCTATGGTCTTAATTTTTACAAAAGATTCGGCTTTTTTAAAACGTCTTAAGAAGGCCAAAACCTTTCCTATACTGACTCTTACCAGGCCTCCTTTTTGGGAAAATTCAAACTATTTTGAATACCTTGTAAAAGAGAAAGGTTACAAGCTTGAAAGAGATGCTTCGCTTGAATGTTTAAAAGCTGATTATTCAACTCTTGAACTGCTTGGTTTTGCCGAGAGTGTTCTTGATCCAGGGAAGGTTGTTCGAGTTTCTGAAGTTGTTAAAAAGGTTCAAGACAAAGAAAAAGGAAACTTCGAACTTGTTGATCTTCTTTCAAGCAATGATGAAATCTCATTTTATAAGGCCTGTCTAAAAAACGCGGAAGACAAAGATTATTTCAAATCTCAGATTCATTTTCTGCTCTCTCATTTTGTAAAAGTTCGCTTTCCAAGTTACATGGACGGAAAGGCAAAACTTTCAAAATATGATCAGAGTGTCATTAAGCAAAATAAAATGTTTGGAAACTCTAAAGCTGATCGCTATATCGAAAGGTTTCAAGAGATTGAGCACACTCTTAAGATTGAGCCAAAGAAGTTAACGGGTTTATTGCGAGGCTTTTATCTCGGTTCGTTGCACGAGAATCAAAGAAGATAATTTTCAGAAAATAAAAAAGCCAGTGAAACACTGGCTTTTTCTATTAAAAAATTTGAATTTAATTTTTAAAGACCGTTAACCTGCTTTGTCAGTCTTGCAGTTGTTCGGCTTGAAGTGTTTGGCTTCATGGCGCCTTTTGAAGTTAGTTTTGCAAGCTGAGATTGTGCTTTAACGAGAAGTTCTTGAGCAGCACCTTTATCTTTATTAGCAATTGCTTCTCTTACTTTCTTAATGATCCCTCTCGTTTTTGTTTTTTGGACCTTATTTCTTAAAGTTCTTTTCTTTGTTTGGCGAATTCTTTTTACCGCTGATTTATGATGTGCCACTTTAACTGCTCCTAAAGTTGTCTAATTCTTAAGACAAATAACTAACATTTTGAAATTCGTCCTAGATATTTAGGCCATTGGAGATGAAAAAGCAAGTTTTTGACCTGAAATGTCGAGGATTTGTGCATTTTCTTTAGCCTTATGCTGCGCCGAGTCCGCCTTGACTGTCTCTCTAGGGCAAACTTATGATTCTAATGATTTGGTGGAAATTATTCAGATTCTCGTTCAAGACTTTGAATTCAAATATATGATGGAGTTTTAGTATGAAATTAGTAGGAGTTGTAGGGGCTGGTCAAATGGGTCGAGGGATCGCTCAGGTTGCTGCTCAAGCAGGTTTTCAAGTGGTTCTTTACGATGTTTCTAAGGAAGGCCTTGAAGCCGGTTTTCAGTTCATCGAAAAGCAATTAAACCGTGGTGTTGAAAAAGGGAAGTGGGATGCTGATCACGCAAGTTCAAGCCTTTCAAATATTAAATCTTCAACTGATATCTCTGATTTGAAAGATTCAGACCTTGTTATTGAAGCCGCTACTGAAAATAAGCCCATAAAATTTGAAATTTTTAAAAAGCTTGATGAAGTGACAAACTCAGATTGTATTCTTGCAACAAATACTTCATCAATTTCTATTACTGAGATTGCAGCTCAGACCAAAAGACCTAAAAAAGTCGCTGGAATGCATTTTATGAATCCGGTTCCTGTGATGAAGTTAGTGGAAGGAATTCGGGGACTTGAAACTTCTGATGAAACGTTTTCTGCTGTTAAAGAAGCTTCTGAAAAAATGGGAAAGACTTTTGTCAGTGTTAATGATGTCGCAGGCTTCGCGGTTAACAGAATTCTCATGCCGATGATCAATGAAGCGGTTTATACCCTTTATGAGGGAATCTCAACTGTCGAAGATATTGATGTGGCAATGAAGCTTGGTTGCAACCAGCCCATGGGGCCATTAGAGCTTGCGGATTTTATTGGTCTTGATACTTGTCTTGCTATCATGGAGGTCCTTCACGATGGGCTTGGAGATTCAAAATATAGACCTTGTCCACTCCTTAAGAAATACGTAACAGCGGGAAGACTTGGAAGAAAAGTGAAAAGAGGGTTCTATGAGTACTGAGAGTGTTCTACTAGTTGAAAAAAGTGAAAAGATTGCTGAGCTTGTCATCAATCGTCCGGATAAGCTCAATGCCCTTAATGCTGAAGTTCTTGGTCTTTTAAAAAAGCACCTTGAAGAAATTCACGCAAATAATAAGTACCAAGTTCTCATTGTAAGAGGTGAAGGCGGGAAGTCTTTTGTGGCCGGAGCTGACATTAAAGAGATGCAGGCCATGAACGAGAAAGAGGCTATCGATTTTGCTAAGCTTGGCCAAAGAATTACGACTCTTTTTGAGGAACTCTCAATCCCAGTGATTGCTTACGTTGACGGTTTCGCCCTTGGTGGAGGCTGTGAGCTTGCGATGGCCTGTGATTTTATTTACGCCACCAAAAAGTCGATCTTCGGGCAACCAGAAGTGAAGCTTGGGCTTATTCCTGGCTTTGGTGGAACCCAAAGACTTTCAAGATATGTCCCAACTCCGATGGCAAAAGAGCTGATCTATAGTGGTCGAAATCTTGATGCCACAGAGGCGAAAAGCTTGGGTCTTGTGAATCAAGTTTTTGAGACTGCTGAAGAGCTTGAGACGGCCCTTGAAAAATGTGTTTCAAGTATTATGAAAAATTCACCTGTGGCGATTTCATTTTCTAAGCGAGTGATTAATGACGGAGTGGACAGGCTCCTTACTGAAGGACTTGAAAAAGAGGTCAATACCTTTGGCGAGATTTTCTCAAGTGAAGATATGAAAGAGGGAACCACAGCATTTGTTGAAAAAAGAAAACCAAATTTTACCGGTCGATAAGGAAGAAACATGAATTATTTAGAAGAAGAACACTTAGAAATTTACGATATGGCGAAAAAATTTGCTGAAGCGGAAGTGGCACCACTTGCGGCTGAGATTGATAGCAAAGGAGAGATCCCTCAAAGTTTAAGACAAAAACTTTCTGAGAGTGGCTTTATGGGAATCTTTGTTCCTGAAGAGTATGGCGGGGCCGGAATGGACTACCTCTCTTATTCTCTTGTTGTAGATCAAATTTCAAAGGCCTGTGCTTCAACAGGGGTTCTTGTTTCGGCTCATCTTTCTTTGGCGACTTGGCCAATTCTTAACTACGGAAATGAAGACCAGAAAAAGAAATACCTCCCAAAGCTTGCCAGTGGTGAGTGGGTTGGGTGTTTTTGCTTGAGTGAACCAGATGCCGGCTCTGATGCCGCAAGCCTTAGCACTTTTGCTGAAGATAAAGGCGATCATTATATTCTTAATGGAACTAAAAACTGGATCACTAATGGTAAAGAAGCAAAGCTTGCCATTGTTTTTGCTAAAACTGAAAAGACGGACAATCACAAAGGAATGTCGGCTTTTATCGTTGAAACTGACTGGGAAGGTTTTAATGTGAGTAAACTTGAAGACAAGCTTGGAATTAAGGGGTCTTCAACAACTCAAATTTCAATCGAAAACCTCAAGGTTCCAAAAGAGAACCTCCTTGGCAAAGAGAAAAAAGGTTTCAGCATTGGTCTTGGGACTCTTGATGGTGGGCGTATTGGAATTGCCTCTCAGGCGGTTGGAATTGCCGATGGAGCTTTTAGTTACGCTAAAAAATATTCCACAGAGAGAATTCAGTTTGGGGCACCAATTAGTAATCTTCAGGCG
>JBMYPC010000121.1:0-9691 GCA_049599895.1 Bacteriovoracaceae bacterium
AGCTTAAAAAAGGTGATGAAATTGAAATCGTAAGAAGCGGGGAAGTGATTCCAAAGTTTTTACAAGTGGTTAAATCATCGAAGTCTCAGTACCAAGTTCCGGAAGTTTGTCCAAGCTGTGGTGAGCCCATCCAATCTCATGATATTCGCTTAATTTGTGTGAATGATAAATGCCCTGGAAAGAATAAAGAGTCGATTCTTCATTTTGTTCAAAAAATTGGTATTGATGATCTTTCATCAAAACGACTTGATCAAATGATTGAAAAGAAAATGATTGCGACAATTAGCGATCTCTATAAACTCAAAAAAGAATCCCTTCTTGAGCTTGATAAGTTTAAAGATAAACTAGCCGATAAAATTCTTGGCAATATTGAAAAATCAAAAGAAGCAGATCTCCCAACATTTCTCTCCGCACTTGGAATAAGTGGAGGTGGTTATAATAAATGTGAAAAGGTTGTTCAAAATGGTTTTGATACAATTGAAAAAATAAAGGGGCTCGCAAAAGAAAGCTTAATGGAAATTGACTCCTTTGCAGAAAAGTCAGCCGAAGAATTCTCAAAGTCTTTAAAAGAAAAAATTAAATTAATTGAGGACCTTGAGGCCAGTGGTTTTGAGTTTAAGATTCAAGAGATCGCCGACAATCCAGTTAAAGGAAAAAAGATTTGTATTACTGGCTCACTCAGTCGAAAGAGATCAGAGATAGAAAAAGATATAAGGTTTCTAGGGGGAATTGTTG
Organism: Bacteriovoracaceae bacterium; assembly: GCA_049599895.1. GTDB lineage: Bacteria > Bdellovibrionota > Bacteriovoracia > Bacteriovoracales > Bacteriovoracaceae > JBMYPC01. Next base: position 736 of record JBMYPC010000121.1, read on the forward strand.
TCTCTTCTGTTGGAAAAACAACGGACTTTCTTTTAACGAATGATACCGAATCGAGTTCATCGAAGTTTAAAAAAGCTCAACAGCTTGAGATTCCTATCGTCGATGAAGCTTGGTTGAGCCAGTTTGTTTAATATCCAAACCCTATTGCCTTAAAAGGCTTATCAAAATTGAAAGTTTTCGCATTTATGCTATGAGTATTTGGGAAATGCCCCGAGTTACTTTCTGGACAAATTAATGATTTTGAATTTTGTGAAACTAAACAAACTCTCGTCTTCCCTTCATTTCGTCTTTTTATAAACCCTTTGGGGTGAAGAATGAAACTTGAAGGGAGATACCTTTTAGTTCTATTCTGATACATTTGGATATCAGTTCCTTGAACAAAGTAAATCTTCTGGCCACCATCGGAAAAAATGGAGACACGTCCGTCTGTATGAATGACATGAGTGAAACCATAATCAGTCGTAAAAACATCCTTCACTCCAGTTTCATAATTGCTCACTAGTGAAAGTTCGTGTGAAGGAATAAAATATGAGAACTCAGAAAATTCTCCGCGATCGAGGGCGATTTTTGAATACGTGTTAACGATAGGGCCTTTAGTATAATCACAGAGAAGAGCACCATTTCTGACTAAACAGATGTGAGTATCTGATATAGAAATTTTGCTTATTTCAGATGTGTTAGTGTAGGCGATTATTGTGCTTTGGGTATCACCCTTTTTAAAACACTTGAGTTGATTGTTGTGGTCAACACAAACTCTTTTTATACCAACATAAACGTCCTTGACTCCACTTGAATAAATTGTTTTAGGCGAATCGGCAAAATACTTTCCCCAACACTTTAAAGCACCTTGATTCGTGACAGCACAACCATAATAACTAGAGAAGGTGATTTTCTTTACACCACTATTGATAATTTTAATTGGTGTTGTAGAAAAAAGGGTTGACCCAGCACCAATTACAGGAGTTTTATAAAACCATCTCGGGCTTACATTTGGGTTATTCTTCTGCCCGCCCCAACAATAAAGTGCGGAGGAAACAACAGCGCAGGTTGCATTAAAATTGGAGATTACTTGAGTTGCCCCTGAGGAAAATACTTTAACAAATCTTCCATCGCTTTGGGTTGTACCATCACCGACATAACCAAAATGGTGGGCACAGTATAAAGCACCCTGCTGGTCTATATAACACAGATTGCCCTTAACCTTAGATTCCGAGCTGCCTACATAGACTGAAGACTGAGAGACATCACTTATATTGGTTCTAGCACCGGGTTTATAAGGATAATATTTATATATGTTGTCAATTGCCTTCCTTGCTTTTTTAAACAACTCAATAGAAGTGTATCCGTTAATCGCTTCAACCTTTAAAGGAATCTCACTGGATTTTAAGGGGCCATGGAGATCAATGCTGCTTAAAAAACCGTCAGCATCTGCTGTAACTTCATCGGAATGATTCTCTGCGCTTGCCTGATTGATGTTTGGATTGCTTAACACAATACAGTTCGAAAACAATTGGATTAAAGGGGTGTTAAGTTGACCATTTATACAAGTTGATTGGGTTGTTGTTCTTTTGCATGATTGTCCATAGGGGACACTAGGGCTTGCGTATCCAGAGAGAGTTTTACTTTCGCCATGTTTAAGGTCTCCGCAGCCTTGATTTTTAGATGAGCTTGGGTTGTCAGCAGTCGGAGCTTTTTCAACGAAACATTGAGAATATGTCATCATTGGAGGCATGATGAGGTTGCCGTTATTACATGTCCTTTCAAAAGCGGACTTTTGGCAAGTTCGCCCATAAGGAACACTGGGTTGCATATAGGCATAAAAAGTTTGACTTTGTCCGTGTGTAAGTTCTCCACAACCAGAATAACTTGGTTCGTCAACGAGACAGTTGGGGTAAATATTAATTGAAGGTTTAATTAAATTTCCGTTATTGCAACTGACAAGAATTGATGTCTTTTGGCAGGTTTGTCCATGGCTTACCCTAGGGCTTGTATATCCAGTGACTGTTTCGCTTTGACCATGCAGAAGTCCTCCACAGCTTGAGTTAATAGTTTGCTGATCTGAGCTGTTACTATGCCTACTACCTGTGCTTCCTTTGTATTTGTCACCGTAGTAGTTCGCAAGGTATTCCTCTGGGCTAATGTAATGGTTATTTGAAGGATTATTTTCTTGTGCGCCGGTTACTGATTGACCTGTACTAAAAGTTTGATTGTTACTAGGTTGGGTGTATGAATTGTTATTAGTGGTTTGTTCTTGATCGTCTTGATGATCTGAGTTTACCTGGTACTTATTTCGAAATGTAAAACTTGATTGATTGTTAGTGTTGAGTCGGCTTGAATTTTCGGGACTAATTTCATTGTCATGAACTTCTATTTTGTCAGTTTTTCCACCTTGGGATACACAGGCAGAGAAGAAAAAAAGCACTAAAATTGTTTTCAATATTTTGAATGTTAGCTTTAGTTCTTTCATATTTTCCTCAGATGAGATTAAACTCTGTTGATAAATTGTACTAGGCTTATCGGTTTTATTCTTGATCGTGTGACCTAAATATGTCGAGACTCCTGCAAATCTAGTAGCTTATATCGTTTTGGGGCTTTTCTTTTTACAAAAGAGGTTGCCAATAAAACTTGCTCAAAAGCTATGTTTGTGTGAAATCAATTGCTTAGACAGTTTAGTGGTGGAATTAAAGATCACCCTCATGGTCATGTGCCTCGAACACTTCTTCACAGTACACTCCTCTCACTTAAATCTTATGAAAGGCAATATCCGTTTCTTGATACCTCTGAAGACTTTCTCTGCCTTGTTTTTCTTTCAGAAGTAGATAATGTTTCCTATGCTGCCAATCGTGTGAATTCTGAACATGTCAGCAACTTAAGGCGTCACTTTAAAGCGAGGGGATAAAGATTATAATTTTGAATTGAGCTTCGATCCCAAAAAAGTAAATTCCTACGAAGTGACAAGCATTGGCGCACCATCAAAAAATTGTTCTGAATAAGAACTCGCTCAACTAAGAACAAACCGACTTAATAAAATTCAGTGAGCGTGCCTTTAGAAAAAAGAGGTTCTTAAGTCAGATTCAAAAGACTAGCGAGCTGCTGGACATCCTGAATAAACTTTATTGTATCTGTTTCCAGAGCGAACGGCTCTAACACCTTTACAATGCTTTTTCTGAGATGGGGCTACAGATCCAGAGACCTTTGTTTTTGATGAGTACGATTTCTTCCATTTCACAAGTTCGTCCCAAGTCACAGACTGAGCTGATTTAAAATTGTGAAGAGGAAAGAATCCACTTGAGTTAGGCTTTGTGAAATAATCCATGTAGTCCTGATCAAGTTTATCACCTCTTTTTCGGTTAAGTCCCCAAAGGTTTTCAAACTCACCCATGAAGTCTTCAATCAACTCAGCATATTCTACACCTTCATAAAGAACAAGATTATCAAATTGATTGTGTTCAGCAGTTTTTGAGAAATTATAAGAACCATTGATAAGCTTTTGTTCCTCTGTACCATAATCAATAATCATAAATTTATGGTGGTTTAAAAGCCAGTAATGGTATGAAGGAGCAAGAGAGTAAAATTTAATTCTTACAGGAATCTCTTTGTTTGGGTAAGCTTTCTTGAAAAGATGAACAAAGTAAGGTGTCGCTTCTTTTGTTCTTGATGTGTAGTATTTGTATTCTTGGTTATCGACAGCAAATTTCACTTCAACATTTCTTTCTTTCATTGCAATCATAATTTCATCAACTATCTCTTTAATAAAAAAGTGATTAAGACAAAGATGAATTGATTTTTTAGCTTTTCTGATTTGATCAATCACCATGTCCCTTACAGCCCATGGCTTTCCTCTTTTAATTTTAAGAGAAAGTTCACTACCATTAGACCTCGATTTTGCAGAGGCCCCAAAGTTCATCGAGCTACTGGCAAATGTATTAAGATTACTATAGCTAAACTCATTTTGAATTTTATTTTCAACTTTCTTTAACTGGCTTACGGTGTTGAGATAATCATTATCAGTGTTAAATGATTTTGAATAATTCCAAAGAACTTCAAACTCTTCTTTAAATTCTTTAATGAGGTGCTTGATATGAGCTTCACCATCATCATAATGAAAAACAAGATTTTCTGAATAACGGTTTTGAGCACCGTATGAAAAGTTACCACTTGTGTTCATGACCATTTCGCCATCAACAATAACGAACTTTTCATGCATGTTTTTTGAAGAAATTTTAAATCGTACTCCAAGCTCTTCAAGTGGCTTAACTCTGTCTTTAATCTTTTGCTTCTTTGCAAGAGGTGAGTGAAGGACAACGCGAACATCAGCTCCATTTTCAATGGCCTTAGTTAACGCCTTATCAAGTTCGTGTGCTGACCAACTGTAAACAGTAACGAGGACTTCTTTTTTCGCTTCTTTAATGTCTTTGTAGACTTGGCCGAAACCGGCTTTACCTTCATGGGGAGAAAAAAATGATTCAACTTTCGCTTGTGAAATAGAAGCAAAAAGAAAGTGAATGAGAACTGATACGAAGATAGAGTACTTAATCATTTGATGGCTCCTTAAGTGTGTGCATTGCTTCTATCGCAAGAAGTCAAGCTTTGTGAAGTCTAAGGAAAATATTAATTGAATCTAAAAATTATATGAGTACTCACTTAGGAGGGCAGTTGAAAAAGGACAAGTCTTTGTATTTATGCACAGAATGTGAATATTCATCTCCTAAATGGCTTGGTAAGTGTCCGGCTTGCGAGTCTTGGAACACCTTGGTTGAGTCGAGTGTGTCTCGTGGCCAGGCGCGCAATCCAATGTCTCAAGGTGTTGCGCTGCGTTCTTTGTGTGATGTGAAAGAAGAATCCCATGAACGCACAAAAAGTTGCTTTAAAGAATTTGATCGAGTTCTCGGTGGTGGTTTTGTTCCTGGAAGTCTTATTCTTATCGGTGGGGAACCTGGTATTGGTAAATCAACTCTTCTTTTAAAAGTCATCACTGAACTTTCTTTAAAGAAAAAAGTTCTCTACGTAAGCGGTGAAGAGTCCCTTGGGCAGATTAAGTCTCGGGCAAAAAGAATGAAGATCGAAGATTCTCAAATGTTTCTTCTTCATGAATCAAGATGGGAAACCATAAAAGAAATTATTCAAAAAAACAAAATCGAATTCGTTGTACTTGATTCAATTCAAACCACAATTAGTGGTGATGTGGATTCACTTCCAGGTACAGCTTCACAAATTCGAGAAGTAACTTATAACTTATTAAACTTTTGTAAACCTAATGGAGTGACAGCGATAGTTGTAGGGCACATTACTAAGGGGGGAGTGATTGCTGGTCCAAAGATTCTCGAGCACATGGTTGATACAGTTATTTATTTTGAAGGTGATCAGATTGGAAATTATCGTTTGCTTCGGGCTGTGAAAAATCGTTTTGGTAATACAAATGAAGTAGGAATTTTTGAGATGAAAAGTGAAGGACTTGTTGAAGTTCATGAACCAACACAAATATTTCTTCAAGAAGGAATTAAAAAGTCTTATGGGAGATCATTAAGTTGTATATTGGAAGGAACCAGAACTCTATTTGTGGAGATTCAGGCATTAGTTGTAGAAAACAAATATGGAAATGGAAGAAGGACGACTCAAGGTTTTGAAGGCAATCGACTTTCCATGATCATGGCCGTGATTGAGAAATACCTAGAGATCCCTCTTAATTTTTCTGATGTCTATCTTAATGTTGTTGGTGGAATTAAGGCGCAAAGCTGTGATACTGATCTGTCTGTTATGGCCTCTCTTTTAAGTTCCATAAAATCCAAACCAATTCAATCGGATACAGTTTTTCTTGGCGAAGTTGGTCTAACGGGAGAGATTCGAACTCCTCATCAAATTGAAATGCGACTTAAAGAAATGTCCCAATTGAGCTATAAGAAGGTCATTTCAAGCCCTAGAGTTGCCTCTCTTTATAATAAGAAATTTCCAATGGAAATTATCGGATTAAATCACGCGAGAGATATGGTTGATCTAATCTAATGGTTTTTAAGGGTCAATATCTTCTCCCTAAATTTTTTCAACTCAATTTGAAAGATTTGATAAAATAACCTTCTAGGTAAGAGACTTGCAGTGCTTAGTAAAAGGAAAAACCATGAGTGGTTACAAAGAATTAGTTAAAAACTTAGGGAATCTCAATAAATTTAAAGAAGAGTTCTTAGAACAAAGAAAAGTCTTTCTTTGGGGCGCCGTCATGGACGACTCTGCTGAAGATATTGTGAACAGACTTTTATATTTAGAAAAAGTTGATCCAGGAAAAGAGATCACTTTTTATATCAATAGCCCTGGTGGAGTTGTGACTAGTGGTATGGTGATTTACGATACCATGAAAATGATCTCGTCACCTGTTGCGACAGTTTGTATGGGACTTGCGGCTTCAATGGGATCGATTCTTCTCTCTGGTGGAGAAAAAGGAAAAAGAACCATTTTTCCAAGTGGTCGAGTCATGATTCACCAACCTCATATCGGTGGTCTTTATGGACAGGCTTCAGATATCCAGATTCATGCAAAAGAAATTCAAAAGACTAAAGAGATGGGGGCGAAGATCCTCGCTGAGAATTGCAATAAGTCTCTAGATACAGTCCTTGCTGATTTTGATCGTGACTATTGGATGAATGCAGGTGAGTCACTCGAATATGGGATTGTTGATTCGATCCAAGACAAAATTTACTGAAAACGGTTGAGTTTTCAGGCGTCGTAGACGGCTAGGAAGCGTCAGCGCCCGGTGTTTCGAAGTTCCCTTACTTGAAATTTTGCTAAGATTAAATTTATTTAATCCATTAAAGAAAATTACTCTTGATATAGCCGGTGTAATCACCGGCTTTTTTATTATAATAATCAAGATCACTTTCAGGATTAAAACTTTGGTTTTCTTCCCAAAGGTTTTGAATCTCTTGATCATCAAGACCTTTATGGCCTTTGATTGCGGCAAGTGCTGCACCATAGGCTGTTGTCTCAATGACTTCTGGTCTAACGATAGTAAGCTTTGAGAAATTTGATTGAAGTTGCATTAAAAAGTTATTAGCAACAGCACCACCATCGACCTTTAAAGAATTAACATCACCTTCATAATCGGACCGAACAGCATTAATAAGATCATTAATACTTAAAGCAATACCTTCAAGGCAGGCCCTTGAGATCTCTTCTTGATTTGTCCCACGGTCCATCCCGACAATTGCGGCTTTCGCTTCTGGTGCCCAATAAGGTGAACCAATTCCTGAAAAGAAGGGAAAGAAAATAAGTTCCTGGCATCTTTCCATGTCTGCATTTTTCGCAAGCTCTTCAATCTTTGGTGCCTCATTGAAAAACTTAAGATTATCTCTTAACCATTGAACAGCGGCACCGGCAATATAGGATGACCCTTCGAGAGCGTAGTGAGTTTTTTCTTTTGAAGTAAATGCTACCGTCGTAAGAAGGCCTGCTTTTGAGTGGACAATCTTATCTCCGGTGTTTGCAAGAAGGAATGCACCTGTCCCATAGGTACATTTCATCTCTCCAGGGTTAAAGCAGGCTTGGCCATAAAGTGCTGCTTGCTGATCCCCCAGAACTCCTGTGATAGGGATTCCATCAGGAAGAAAATCAAGACCCTTGGTTTCACCAAATTGATCAACACTGTTTTTAATTTCTGGAAGTGTGTTATTTGGAATTTTAAATGTCTCAAGGAGACTACTATCAAAACATAAAGACTCAAGGTCCATGAGTAATGTCCGAGAAGCATTGGTTGTATCAGTTACGTGTGAAGTTGATCCTGTCAGTTTATAAATAAGATAAGTATCGATTGTTCCAAATTTTAAGTTCTTATCAAGCGCAGCTTTTTTAACATCTTCAGAGTTTTCAAGAAGCCACATCATTTTTGTTCCAGAAAAATAAGGATCAAGCGGAAGACCGGTTTTTTCTTTTAAGTTTTCTTCTAAGTTCTTTTTATTTTCAAGGCACCATGATGAAGTTCTTCGATCTTGCCAGACAATAGCGTTGTGAAGAGGCTTGCCATTTTTATCAAAAGCACAAGTAGTCTCTCTTTGATTCGTGATTCCTATGGCAATAATATTATCAGCTGAAGCATTGGCCTTTTTAAACACATCAAGAGTTGAAGTTCTTATGGAGTTCCAAATATCATCAAGATTGTGCTCAACCCAACCACTCTTTGGAAAAATCTGTGGAAACTCAGTATTAGACTTGGCGACAAATTTTAATGTATCAGCACAGATAAGAGCTGCCGTGGAGCCAGTTGTACCTTGGTCTAGCGATAGAATGAATTTCACCGTGAACTCCTTGAAAAAATGTCTCAAATTTAAGGTATGGAGATATTAACAAGATTTTCTGGGGTTGGGGAAGCAACGAGTTTGACGATGGCCTCCCAGACACCGGCAATTCCATTGTTGAGTCCGGCGAGCATGACATAAGAGATCGTCGTTAAAATGAGCATAAGCATGACAAATTCAATAATCGATTGCCCCTGTTCATTTTGGAGCAGATTTTTGGTTTCTTCTAAATTCGATAAAGCTTTAGTGTTTTTGTCCATTATGCTTCTTTAAAAATTACGGAGACTTGTATATTATAGTAGATCGTCTTTAACATTTTAGGGACGCTGGGCATATATTTCAAACTACAGATATCCCCAGAGCAATTGAGTAGAATAATTATTAGAGATGAGAGTTTTAATCAGTGCCTTCATATTTTCCGCAGCTTTATTTGCCATCCTGGCAGGGCAGGATTATTTCGGTGTTGTGAATCTTTCAGCTGTGCCTTCAAAAGAAGAAACCCAACTAAAAACCAAATACGAAGATATTTATAAAAAACTCAAAGTCCAAACCTTTGCAGGAAAAAAATATAAGTGAGTCTTTCCTTCATCTTGATATGCATGATGGAATTCATACTTCCCAAAATGATATTGAGCAAGTATCAACCGGAAAAGCGAAGTGGAGAAATACACAGA
>JBMYPC010000122.1:0-9648 GCA_049599895.1 Bacteriovoracaceae bacterium
TCTGCTTTGAACCCATGTTATACTGGAGCCCTTTTGGGCTTCAGGCACCGCAGATAGTTAGCAAGCGTTAGCGCGCGGCTGTTGCGAAGCTAGTTTACTCTGGTTTAGATTCAATTGTAGTATAGATTGCTATATCTGAACCCTCAATTGATTTTTTCACCAATTCACTTACACGGTGAGTTGAATTATGATCAATGAGGCAACTGAATTAAAAGGAAAGCGAAATGAAAATTTCAGTAATTGGAACCGGCTATGTAGGACTTGTTTCAGGAACGTGTTTAGCCGAAATTGGTCATAACGTAACTTGTATTGATGTAGTTGAGCAAAAGGTGAAATTACTTCAAGAAGGGAAATGCCCAATTTATGAAATTGGTCTTCAAGAATATCTCGACCGCAACGTGGAAGGGAATCGATTAAGCTTTAGCACAAGCTATGAAAGTGTGAGAGATTCTGAAGCCGTTTTCGTCGCAGTTGGAACACCTTCATCAGACGATGGGAGTGCTAACCTTCAATATCTTTATTCAGCAGTTGATGATGTTTTAAAAGTAATTTCAGAAGATGCCATCATCGTTATCAAATCAACCGTACCAATTGGAACAGGAGATGCGGTTCGAAAATATATTTCAGAAAAATCAGAAAAAAGAGTTCATGTTATCAATAACCCTGAGTTCTTAAGAGAAGGGACTGCTGTAGAAGATTTCATGAGACCTGATCGAATTGTGATTGGTCACGACAATGATAAGGCCGCTGAGAAAATGAAAGAAGTCTACGAGCCTCTCGTAAGACAAGGAAATCCCATTTATATGATGTCGAATATCTCAGCAGAGATGACAAAATATGCAGCAAACTGCTTTCTTGCCACAAAGATTTCATTCATCAATGATATCGCTCAACTTTGCGACAAAAGTGGAGCCGACATCGAAGAGGTAAGAAAGGGGATCATGAGTGATCACAGAATCGGAAGATACTTTCTTTACCCTGGTCCAGGATACGGTGGAAGCTGTTTTCCAAAAGATGTTAAAGCTCTTCTTTATTCAGCGGAACAATACGATCACAACCTCCAGGTGATCCAAGCTGCGGAAACAGTTAACGAAGAACAAAAAGTTTATATGTTCCAAAAGATTAAAAATGAATTTGGAGATCTTAAAAACAAAACCTTCGCTTTTTGGGGAGTGGCCTTTAAAGCGGGAACTGACGATATTCGTGAATCTCCAGCAATTTCAATGGCCGAGTCACTTATTAAAGAAGGCGCTCAAATTCATTTTTATGATCCGGAAGCGAACGAAAACTTCTCTGAACTTATGGCCCAAAAAGGTCATGGTGATTCTGTGAAGATGTTCAATAATAAGTATGAAGCCCTTCAAGACTGTACGGCCCTTGTGACTATGACTGAATGGCGTGAATTTAAGATTCCTGATCTTCAAAGAATTACTGAAAACCTAAGTGGGAGTCATATCTTTGATGCTCGAAATCTTTATGAAGCCACAAAAATTAGAGAAGCGGGATTTAAGTACTTTTCTATCGGAAAGAGATAAGTCTCTTCCATGAAAGTTGCTCTTGTTCAGATTTGTTCAAGTCTTGATTACAAACACAACCTTTCGGTTTTAGAAGGTCTTCTTAAAGAAGCTAAAGTCGAAGGGGCAAGTGCCGCTTTTCTTCCGGAATGTTTTTATTCAATGAGTGATGGGACGAAACCAAGTCCCTATCTTGTTGAGTTTGAAAACGAACACTTTCAAAAGATTCAAAGTCTTGCAAAGAAATTTAACATCGCTCTTATTGGTGGAAGTGTTGCCTACGAATCTCATGAAGAAAAAGTTTTAAACCGCGCGATTAACCTTGATCAAAATGGGGAACTAATTAATTTCTACGATAAGAGAAATCTCTTTGCGATTGATCTTAAAAAAAACGAAACTCAAAAGAAAATTGTCGAAGCCGATATTTACAAGTCTGGTTCTAAGCCCTGTATGGTTGATTTTAATGACTGGAAAATCGGTATCAATATTTGTTTTGATTTAAGGTTTTCTGAACTTGCCTATGAATACCGAAAAAATGGCGCCGAAGTTTTAACTTATGCTTCGGCTTTCACAAGACCAACTGGCAAAGCTCATTGGAAAACTCTCTTACGAGCAAGGGCCATTGAAAGCCAATGCTACGTGATTGCTTCTGCTCAATGGGGTGAACACAATGAAAGAATCAAAACCTATGGGCATTCAATGATTATTGATCCTTGGGGAGAAGTTCTTGTTGATCTCGAGGAAGGAGATAAGGTTTCCGTTGTTGAGATTTCAAAAGAGAAAGTTTTAGAAGTTCGATCGCAAGTTCCTATGATGAGGTAATTATCTTTTGTAAAAGAAGTATTGATGCCTACAATACTTCGAAAAAATGGATTCAGATTTTTCTTTTACTCTCATGAAGGCCATGAACCTCCTCACATTCATGTGATTGGCCATGGCGGAGAAGCAAAATTATGGCTGGCTCCAGTTAAGTTTTCAAGAGTTTACAACTTAAAACCGCAGTCTAGAAAGCAGATATTGAGAATTGTGCAGGACAATGTTATGTTATTTTTGATCAAGTATAAGGAATATCATGAGCTCGAGCATTAAAAAAACAAGTGTTGAAAGTTTATCAATCCTTGCTCTCAAATTTACAGCAGAAAGACTGGTTGTAGAGATTAGTGACGGACGAGAAGTATCTGTTCCAATAAGTTGGTTTCCGAAGCTCGTAAATGCTAGCAATGAGGATCTTCACAACTTTGAAATTTCACCTAGTGGTTATGGAGTTCACTGGCCTTCTTTAGACGAAGACATTAGCGTAAAAACATTTATTGGGATCTAATTTACATATAGGGATTTTCACCAGAATCATGATCTGTAAGATCCACAATTTCGGTAATATCAGGAAAATGATTTTTGACGACTTTTGAAATGCCGTCTTTGAGTGTGGCTGAACTTGATGAACATCCTTGGCAGCCACCGAGAAGCTTCAGAAAAAGTTTTCCATTATCGATGTCTACTAGCTCAACATTTCCTCCATGAGAAGCAAGTGCCGGTCTAATTTGTTCATCTAATAATTTTTCAACTTTTCGAATCATGATAATCCTCTTTCATTTCAATGTACCAGAAAAGTGATTTTCGTTTAAATTTAAGACTTAGACAAGCGCCAATAGGTCTTTTCGATGATTCAATTATTAATAGGTTAGAGCTTTAAAGAGCGGCTGGGTCTAAGATTCGTAAACTTTTCAACTCCATTCATAAACTTAGAACCAGGGATTTCATTTTCTGATTGAATGATTTGTTTAATGCGGACAAATGAAGTTTCAGTTTGAAAATTTTTTCCATCTAGGAAAGGCCCTTTTCCAATCACAAAGTCTAATTTTTGCTCACGTGAAGTTTTAAAGAGATGAACTCTCGATTTGAAAAGCTCACTTCCACAGAGGCGCTTATTTTCTTCATTACGATAAACTTGTCCATAAGAGATACCTTCAAGCTGAGCATCTTCACTTAAAAGAAGCTGGTCTTCGTGAACATCAATGGCGTGAAAAGGGTTTATTTTTTCTCCAACTTCGAGCCAGAAATAAAGAGATTGGTTGCTATAAGATTGATTTCTAAAAAACTGATCTGCGAGTTGTTGATTTGTCACCTTGTGAAAATAACTCTGTGGTCTTAGAACTTTTATTTTTGAATGAGGAAATTGCGGAGCGAGTTTCTGGGCATCAAAAACAAAGATCTGATTAGCAAAAGTGTCTAATGTTTTTAATGATTCGATATAGTCTTGTTCCCGAAAATGTTCGTAGCGTATAAAGAGAAGACCTGTTACATTAAGTTTATGAAAAGTGCTCATCTTTCTAACATCCTTGTTGTCAAGAATCGGGCCTTGGGAGATTCTGTTTTTGGTCTGTCTTCGGTTCAGTATATAAAATCTCAGTTTCCTGAAGCCAAAGTGACCTACGCAATCCCCAAGTGGATAGTTCCATTATACCAAAATTTGAAATCAGCTGTAGATAATTTCTATGAATTGGACCTAAAAGGGGTGAGTGGGCAGCTTCATTTTTATTATTTTCTTATGAAAAAGAAGTTTGATCTTGTTATTGAGCTTCATGAATCAGCGAGATCGACTCGAATTTTAAAGTTTGCAAGCTTGGTGGGAAGTTTTCCCTACGAATCTCATAATCATCATCTTGATCGTTTTTCTGGAACAGGTGTTTTTGATCAAGGTATTAGAAAATCGATTATTCAAAGAGACTTAGATGGAGTTTATTCAGCGCTTTTAAAGTACGGAAGAAAAGATTTAGATTATGGTGAATATTTAGACTATGGGCCTTCACTTTCTCTTGAACTTGAAAAACAAAATCAAGTGACTTTAGGGATTGTTGCCACAAGAGTTGAAAAGAAATGGCCAATTTCTTCTTATGTTGAACTGACAAAAAAATTGTTTGAATACAATCCTGATTTAAAAGTTGTGATTCCTGTTTCAAAGGGAACGGATGATCAAAATCAAAAGAAGGAATTTTTGAATCTCTTAAATGACAAAAGAGTAGAGTTTATTGAAAAGGGTCTTGCTGAAGTTCCTAAAACACTCTCTCAATCAAAGCTCTATATAGGAAATGATACTGGGCTTAAACATATTTCAGCCGCTCTTGGAGTTAAGACCGTAACAATCTTTGGACCAGAAGAACCTCTTGAATGGCATCCTTATGATTATTATGCTCACCCTTTCTTTTGGGTTTACGGATCTGATGTCAGATCGACACCAGCACCCTGTAGTTTATTACAGCAATTTGATCGCAGTATTGATATCTCAGATATAAAGCCAGAAGAGGTTTCAACAGTTTGCATCGACCTTTTAGAAAAAATGTCATGATTTGACAGAATTCATGAAACCGCGTCAACGAAGATTAATGCACAAAATGAGGGCCCATGTTAGTTTCCATTTCGTCGCAGGGGATGTGTGACACGGGAGAAGAAGAAATCACAATACTATTGGTTGAGAATTCAACAAGAGAGTATGTGAATCGTCTGAAGATTTTTTTGTTGAAAGTTAAAGGGTCTGCTTGCAGGCCCTTTTTTTTTGCGAAGTTCGGTAATTCCGCCGGATGCTTCAAAACGTGCCACTGGCACCTTTTGCCGCACGACGGTCAGGAAGAAAGATCGCAGCCGCGATATAGCCTATAAAAACAATTCCAAAAGAAAACAGAGCGCCAAGAACCATGAGAAGTCTTAGGATTCCTAATTCAACTCCTGTCCTATAGTGAAGTCTTTGACAGACGCCTAAAAGCTTAGGGCGATTATAGTCATAGAGGTCATCTTCTCTTGGGAGCACAAGCCCTAGAACGATATAGAGGAATAGTCCTGTTCCAAATAAAACTACCGAAAGAAACCAGATTAAGCGCATGAGGTTAGGATCAACATTAAATCTTTTCGCTAGACCCTCACAAACACCAAATAAAACTCCGTCTTGGGACCGCACCCATTTATCTTCAGATTTCACCACAACAGCTTTTGTATTCAATTTTTCTCCTTAGTTATGCTGTAATGTTATTATTGTTGCATGTTAATATGTATTGATAAATATTAATGTGTGTAATAATGTAAAAAATATGTAGAAATGAAGCAAAGTCTGCTAGTTGTAGCAGTTTAGTATTTATTTAAGACTAAAGTGGTTATATGAAAAAAGAAGAAGTGAAGCGAGTAAGTGTTTTATTAAGGGAAGATCAGCACCAAACCTTAAGTGATATGGGATTAAATGTTAGCGGATTAATTCGTGACTTGTTGGATGATTATCTTAGTGAGCATAAAGTCACAATTGCGGTGGGTGAAGAAACAAAAGAACTCTATGATCTTGTGATTTCAAATACGGGAAGTAGTGACCAGGAGCTTGAGAAATATTTAAAGCAGGGCCTTAAGTCTTTGGTTCAGGATAAGATTGAGATGATGAAGAATCTTGCGGATCGAATCTAGGAAAGTGAAGTGCCTTTTTTAAAAAAGTCTTTGGGCCGCAATCTAGTCGCTATTGAGTCCAGTTTTTCGACGTTGTTTATTGGAAGAATCATCTTCTTCAAGCTTATCAAGCCTTTCAAAGACAATTTTAAAAACCTTGGTTACATCTTGCTCTAAATTGCTCACTTTGCGTTCCATTCTGTCTTCCAACGCCATATAGCTTCTCAATTTTACGAATGTCCGCATTATAGATATATTTACCTTCGCAGCTCTTCCAGACTTTAGAACACTAGATAACATTGCAACACCTAGCTCTGTGAAAACAATGGGCTTTTTAGTTCTCCCGCCTCTTCCTTTTTTTGATATGCCATTTTGGCACATCAAAGCCTCAAACTCCTCTTTGTTCAACTCAAACATAAAATCATTCGGAAAGCGGTCCAGATTCCTTCTAACTTGTCTATTTAATGCACTTGTTTCAACATCGTAGAGCTTTGCAAGGTCGCTATCTATCATGACTCTTTGCCCACGAATAAGATAAATCATATTTTGAATTTGGCTTAGTTTTATACTCATAACATTGTCTCCAGACTATTTTAAAAATAGAGGTAGCAGATATAACTGATCTGATTAATGTTATATGTAGTTAAATCGTTGTATATTTCAGATATGGACTTTAGTACTCAAAATCTGAGTAATTTTTTTTAAAGGGTTAAAAGCATTTGATTTAAATGAGCTTGGTAAAAAGAACCCTTTCAACTAAGAGCAACTCTATTAATCTTCAATCCCATAAATCTGCGCCATTGCAGATATCGTCGCCCATTCAACTCGAAGAATAGGGCTATTTAAAGAGATTGAATTAAAGCCTTGATGATTAAAAAACTCAATCTCATCTTCTGTCATCCCTCTCTCTGGTCCTATAGCAAGGTTATAAGAAAACTTCTCTTTTAAGGGGAAGGCCTTGAAGAGTTGATCACCATTTTTATCGAGAAGAAACTTAGTGCCAGAAAGTGTGCTGAAGTTAATTTCAAAAGGGCCTTTATAAATATTAACCTTTGGAAGATTCGCATAGACTCCTGATTGGGAAAGACCAAGCTTAAGATACTTCTCATAATTTGCATCTTTGAAAAGCTTGGATTGAAGATAACTTTTTTCTGAGAGTTCTGCTTTAAAAAAGCTAAACTCTGAAGCTCCCATAGTGGTTGCATGTTCAAGTATCTTTTGCAGGGTTGGTGGACGACTGAGACCGATAATTAAATGAAAGCGTTGGGGCCTTGCTCTTTGAAGATCAAGATATTCAACTTCAATTTTTGAATCACTGAGTTTTGTAATCTTCCCCTCACTTAAACCTTGGTTTAAGAATGTGAGTTTTAGGGAATCATCAATGCTTGGCCTAAGAACATTGTGGACATGCTCGAGGATATCAGCTTCTTCAATGACAAGAGAGTTTCGAGGGGCGATATATTTTTGATTGAGAACAATGCGATTCATAGAAACCAAGTAGCGAAAAAATATGATGATGACAACAATCTTTCTTTCCGCCCCTGATGTGAGACATTATTTCAAAGATTTAAATGTCGATGTACTAAAGAAACAAGACTTTTTTCGATTTCGAAAGGAGCTTGGAGATATTGTTGAAATCCAAAACTTTGGAAGAGGTGATTGGTATTTTGAGGAAGCGTTCTTTCAAACTCTAAAATCGAAAGTTTTAATTATTTCGGACCCAAGAGTATTAGAGGATTCTTATCATTGGCTGAGAGAGCTTCTATTACTCAATCGTAAGGGGAGTTTTTACTATATAAGAAGTGGGAAGAATCAAAGAATTCGAGTTTTTGATATTTGGATACCGCTGGTTTTTGTAAGCTTTTTTCGTGAGTTCAAGCCAATTCACCTTGAGCAGACTGGGAGCCGGGAGCTGGCAATGGCAAATGCGATTGAGAAAAACTCGAAGATTGCGTTTAATTGCTTGAATTTTCAGTCTCTTAACGCAGAGAGAAGTCTACTGCATTCGACTTTGATCATATCCAGATCCTTGTTTTTAATGATAGTTTTAGGTTTTGCAGCAAAACTGAAAAAGCTTTTGAAATAGCTGAAAACTCTAGAATTTATGAAAACCAAGCTTGAAGGGGTGGTCTTAAGCAAAAGACCATTTGATTCACATCATATTATGGCCACGATTTGTCTTCGAAATGGCAAGAAAGTGAATGTTGCTTTTTATGGCGGCCGAGGTGGTGGGAAAAAGAATAAGCCTAGTGTTATTGAGCTTGGCTATGTTTTAAGTATTGAAGTCTCAAGGTCTCAAAAAAATACCGAAGTTTATACGGCTAAAGAATGGAAGAAAGTTTGGGGGCACGAGTTTATTCGAAAGAATCACAAGGCCTTTTACCTTCTTTGTTTTTTTCTTGAAACAATCAATCAAGTCTTAACAGAAGAAAACTTATCAGAGGCTTCAAAGTACAATGACGCCCATGATGAAGGTTATTTTAGAGTTTTAAGTAATTCGATCTTTTATCTTGAGAGAGCTTCCGAGAGTGCAGTAGGGGATTATTCTCTTTATCTGGTTAATTTTCTTGCAAAGCTTCTCCATGAACTTGGAATTTTCCCAGAGATTGATCGCTGTCTCTTTTCTGAAAGAGCTCTTAACCCAAATGAACAAGTTGCACTTGTTTTTGAATCTGGTGGTTTTGCAATTCTTGAAACAATTAAAGGGCAAGACATTGATATCGACTATAAACGAATCAAAACGGCTTCAATGCTTTTGTCTCTTTTAAAAGAAGTTCGCTCACAACAGACGAAAGAACTTGAACTCAAAAAAGTTGAAGAGTCTGCGACAAAGATGCTTTATGATTATTTTTGTTATCAGACAGGGATTGCAAGTTCTTATATCAAATCCGCGCCCATGGTTTTTCAAATGAGTTAATTATGATCTGGAAAGAAGTTTTAAATAATGTTTGGCCGTATATTCGAAATTTTAAAGCAAAAGCAATTATTGCTGTTGTTCTTTCATTTGTTTTGGCCTTACTTGGAGGGGCGCAAGTCCGGTTGGTAAGACCTTTATTTGATAAAGGCTTAAGTCCGGATGCAACGAACCAAGAAGTTCTTATTCTTGTTGGAATGCTTTTAGGGATTGGGCTTCTTCATTTCCCTGCGCGGTTTTTTCATTTTTATCTCATTCGTTTTGTCGTTGATCGTGCGACTTGTTTGGTTCGAGAAGACCTGTTCAGAAAGTTTCAAAAACTGCCACTGAGTTTTTTCTCTAAATCAAAACAAGGAGAACTGATCTCTCAGGTCATGAATGATACGGCGATTTTTGCTCAAGGTTTTCGAGCAATTATTGATTTATTAAGAGAACCTCTTAAGGCTTCTGTCTTTTTAGGGATGGCCTTTTGGAGTGATTGGCAATTGGCCCTTGTGATTATTGCGATCTCTCCATTTCTGGTTGGGATTTTTTCTTTAACAGGAAAAAGAGTCAAAGGGTATCAAGGAGTTGTTCAAGAAAAAATAGCAGGCCTTACCCATAATGTGACTGAAGGCCTATCTGCACAGAAAATTTCAAAAGCTTTTAATCTTGAAAATTTTATCAAGGGGAGATTTGTTAAATCTCAGGATGATTTTTTCTATTCTCAGATGAAAACGACAAAAGTTGAAGAAGTGGCACATCCTCTGGTTGAAATTATTGGGACTTTTGCTTTTTGTGGAGTGATCTATTTTGCTC
>JBMYPC010000123.1:0-9414 GCA_049599895.1 Bacteriovoracaceae bacterium
AGCTTTCAGCAAAAAAACTAGAATCAATGGCGTAACGAAAATCGGCCATACACATAAGATCAAAGCCAGCACCTATCGCTGGTCCTGTCACCCTTGCAATAATTGGAATATTGAGAGATTCAAGACAAAGGGGAATTTGTTGAATCCCCTCTTGATACTGATGTTTGAGATCACGAGCATCACCTGCGAACATCCCAGATCTTTCGAGCATTCTCTTTCTATCCCCACCAGCACTAAAGATGTCTCCACTACCAGAAAGGACGAGAAATCGAATTTCTTTTGAGTTTCGTAGTTCTCTTAAGACTTCACAAAACTCTGAAATGAGTTCATCAGTTAAAGCGTTTTTCTTCTTAGGTTCGTTCAATTCAATATGAAGGACTTCTTTATCGCCCCCATAATAGCTGAGAATCAATGAACCATATTTTTTATTTATCAAATCACTCATGAAGAACCTTTTTTGGCCATTAAAGCATGGTAGGCTTTTGAAGGAACTGGTTTCGAAAGCTTTGAGAAAATATATTCAGTGGCCTTCATAAACTGCGAAACATCAATCCCCGTCTCAACACCCATCTCATGAAAAAGATCGAGGACATCTTCTGTTGCCACATTACCTGTGGCCCCTTTCGCATAAGGACAGCCGCCTAGTCCTCCAGCGCTTGAATCAAACGAGTGAAAACCAAGTTCATAAGCTTTTGCGATATTAGCAAGGGCCCTTCCATAGGTATCGTGAAAATGAAGAGAGATCTTATCGGCACCAAAACGAGATTTGACTTCACTCAAAATCTTTTCTGTAAGCTCTGGATTTGAAACTCCAATTGTATCGCCAAGAGAAATATCAGAAACATTATTTTTTAAATAGTACTCAATGACATTATATAAAGTGTCTTTGTGCTGATCATTGACTTTACCATCATAAGGACAACCAAAGACAGTCGAAATATAGCCTCGAACTTTGATAGTCTTATCAAGGCCCGAAAATATCGAATTGAAACGATCAAGGGACTCTAAGACAGTTGCATTGGTATTTTTCTTGTTGAAGGTATCAGATGTGGCCGTAAATAAAGCAATGTTTTTGACCCCTACACTTTTTGCAATTTCAAAACCCTTAAGATTGGGAACAAGACAATAAAAGTCTATATCTTTGTCACTCCACTTCTCTTTAATCTCTTTATAAAGTCTTTCAGCATCCCCCATCTGAGGGATTCGATCAGCACGAACAAAACTTGTGGTCTCTAAGGTCTTTACACCGCTCTCAATTAGAAGCTGGATAAATTCCAGCTTATCAGAAGTTGAAAGAATCTCTTTCTCATTCTGAAGACCATCTCTGGCCCCGACTTCAACGATTGAAACTGTTTGTTGCTTACTCACTCTCTGAACTCTCCATTTCGATGAGAGGAACTTTGGCCTGAACTTGATCACCAAGTCCATAAAAAACCTTGGTGACAACCCCATCATAGGGAGCGTTAATAGCATGTTCCATCTTCATGGCCTCAAGAATAAGAAGAGTGTCTCCCTTTTTAACTTCTTGCCCCTCTTTCACATTAAGGCTGAAAATCTTGCCTGGCATTGGTGATAAAAAGCCCGTTTCACCATCTTGAGTTTGTCCCTTTAAAACGGGTTTAGAAGAAAGTTCAGCTTCAAGGTGAGAAGACTTAAAGAGTGATCCATTTTTTGAAATATAGAATTCTTGGTCACCTAAAGCGAGTCTCAATTGACCTTCAACCTCTTTGACATCAAAAAGATATTTTTTATCCTCAATTTCTAATTCAATTTGTTTTTCAGAACTTCGAAGAACTTTATACAGGGTCTTTTCCTGATTATAATAGAGAGTTTTATTAAACATTACGAAGCCCTCCGATTATAGAATAAAGAGAATTTTCAGAAGTTTTTTCTCCCTCTATGGTTTGAGTGCTTGATTTCATTCCTTTAGAAAACTCAAAAGCAGCAATAAGAGCGGCTTTTTCTAACTCAGACGCCTTTGATTCAGTCAGCTCTGAGTGGGTTCCAATATAATGAGTGTCGAATTTGGCCTCATTAAAATCACTTTCATTAAGGACATTTAAAAGAAACCTGAGATTGGTTTTCATCCCATCAAGCTCAAATCTTTTTAGGGCATCTTTTATATTAAGAATCGCCATTTCTCTATTTGGTCCCCATGAAACAAGTTTTCCAATCATGGGATCAAAATCAATCCCTACTTCATCCCCTTGCTGAACACCTCCATCCCAACGAATATTGTGCCCGTAGGGAACTTTAAGTTTTTCAACAACACCGGTGGCGGGGAGAAAGTTTTGTTCAGGATCTTCAGCATAAATTCGAAGCTCGATTGAATGACCGTTATAGACTTCAGGGATAAAGAGATTCTTTAGACTTTCTCCCTGGGCCACCTGCACCTGATAATAAACAAGATCAGCGTTACTAATGAGCTCTGTAACGGGATGCTCAACCTGAAGCCTTGTATTCATCTCAAGAAAATAAGCGTTTTGATGTTTATCCACTAAGTACTCTATGGTTCCAGCACCTCGATAGTTCATATTGCTCGTAAGCTTTGTGGACATTTCATAAAGCTTTTGTCGGCTCGTTTCTTTTATTGTGGGAGATGGGGCCTCTTCCACCACTTTTTGATGCCTTCTTTGAATTGAACATTCTCGATCAAAAAAGTGAATATGATTACCGTGAGTATCTGACATCACCTGAACTTCAATATGATGAGGATCTTCAAGATACTTTTCAAGAAGAAGGGTTTCATCTCCGAAAGATTTAAGCCCTTCTCTTTTTGAAGCTTCATAAGCGGCATCAAATTCACTCATGTCATACACAAGCCGCATGCCTTTCCCACCACCACCGGCAGAGGCTTTTAAAAGAACGGGAAGACCAATTTCTTGGGCCTCTTTTTTAAAGCGCTCAAGGCTTTGATCTTGTCCCTGATAACCAGGAATCACAGAGAGGCCAAGATCTTTTACATATTCTTTACTGGCCTGCTTTGAGCCCATTTTCTCAATTGAATCGGCAGTAGGTCCAATAAAGGTAATTCCCGCCTTTTCAAGATTAAGAGCAAATTCGGCATTTTCTGAAAGCATGCCATAACCAGGATGAATGGCATCAACATTATTTTCTTTGGCGATTTTAATAATGAGTTCTTGGTTAAGATAAGTCTCACTTAAAGGACCGCTCCCTAAAAAAGCGAACTCATCAAAGAACTCCTGGTGATAAGGATTTTTTTCATTCAAGCTCGCAACACCAAAAGAGTGAATTCCCATGGCCTTTAGAGTTTTAGCAACTCTGATAGCAATCTCTCCACGGTTACAAACAAGAACTTTTTTAAACTTCTTCATATTCTTCGTTCACCTTATTCTTTATTTTGAATCCAGCTAGGTTTCTCTTTATTCAGCATGGCCTTCATTCCACCCTGGGCCTCTTCACCAATTCGCACTTTAGCAATAAGCTCTCTTGTGTATTTCAGGGCCTCAGGTTCAGACTGTGAGTTCCAAACATCAAAACAAAGAGTCTTCGCTAGTTTTGAAGCCTCTGGTCCAGCGCTTAAATACTCAAGAAGAACCTGATGAGTTTCTTCATCGAGGTTTTCTGGAGTTGTCACTCTATGAACAAGACCAATATTTAAGGCCCTCTCGGCACCAAATCTCTCACCTGTCGTAAAAAGAGCTCTCGCTTGAGAAAAACCAATTTTAGGCATAACAAATGTAGAGATCACAGCAGGAAGAAGTCCGAGCTTTGCCTCTGTAAAACCAAACTTTGCTTTTGTTGACGCCACGACATAATCAGCGCAACAAATGAGACCGCAGCCTCCACCTAAAGTTGCTCCCTGCACTTTTGCAACAATAGGGACTGGCGCTTTATCCATGGCCTCAAACATTTCTTGAAGCTTGAGGCTATCAGCAACGTTTTCCGCTTCGGAATAATCCACCATGGATTTCATCCAATTAAGATCTGCTCCAGCTGAAAATGAACGTCCTTCAGATTGAAGAAGAAGGACTCGTACCGACTGAAATTGCTCAGTGTTTTTAAAAAACTCAGTAAGATCAGCAATCATCTCGTCATTAAAAGCATTGTGAACTTCTTCTCTTGTGAGAGTTAATGTCCCAACACCTCTTGCATCAATATTAAAATTAAAAAACTTTGATTCCAAAATACCACCTCAGTCCATTACATTCTAAAGACACCGTAGGAGCTTTCTTCTACCGGAGCGTTTAAAGCCGCCTCAAGAGAAAGTCCTAACACTTCTCGAGTCATAGTCGGATCAATGATCCCATCGTCCCAAAGTCTTGCCGTTGAATAATAAGCACTTCCCTCTTTTTCATATTTCTCAAGAATGGGTCTTTTAAACTCATCAAGTTCAGCTTCACTTAAGGCCTTTTCTCCTTTGGCCTTAAGACCATCTTGTTTTACGGTCGCTAAGACATTTGCCGCTTGCTCACCACCCATCACTGAGATTCTTGAGTTGGGCCACATATAGAGAAATCTTGGAGAATAAGCTCGTCCACACATTCCATAGTTTCCAGCTCCAAAAGAGCCACCAAGAACAAGCGTAAGTTTTGGAACCTTAACCGTAGAGACGGCATTAACGAGCTTGGCCCCATCTTTAGCAATCCCACCAGCTTCATACTCACGCCCAACCATAAAGCCCGAGATATTTTGAAGAAAAATAAGAGGAATGTTCCTTTGCCCACAAAGCTGAACAAAGTGTGCCCCTTTTGAAGCACTCTCAGAAAATAAAATACCGTTATTACCAACGATGCCCACTTTGTAACCGTAAAGGCTTGCAAAGCCGCAAACAAGAGTCTCACCATAATCTTTTTTAAACTCATGGAAGTCACTATTATCAAAAACCCGTGCGATGACTTCTCGGACATCGTAGGGAACTTTGGTTTCTTTGGGGATGATCCCAAGAATTTCTTCTTGCTTGAATTTTGGTCCTTCAAAAGAGTTTTTCTTTTTACTTCCCTCTTTTGCACCAGGGCTTTTGTAATTTAAATTTTTGATGGCCTCTCGGCATATGGCAAGGGCCTCTTCTTCGTTGGCCGCATAATGATCCGCAACTCCACTTTCACGAGTGTGAACTTTTGCTCCACCAAGATCATTTGCTGTTACTTCTTCACCAGTTGCCGCTTTCACAAGTGGAGGTCCACCTAAAAAGATAGTTCCATTACCTTCAACGATAATTGTTTCATCGGCCATGGCCGGAACATAAGCTCCACCTGCTGTACAAGAGCCACAAACCACAGCAATTTGAGGAATTCCCATTGCCGACATATTCGCCTGATTAAAAAAGATTCGACCGAAGTGCTCTTTATCCGGAAACACTTCATCTTGCATAGGAAGGAAGGCCCCTCCGGAATCGACAAGATAAATACAGGGAAGGAAGTTTTCCTTGGCAATCTCTTGGGCCCTTAAGTGTTTTTTAATTGTAATGGGAAAGTAAGTCCCGCCTTTAACTGTTGCATCGTTAGCCACAAATAAACATTCAACTCCGTGAACCTTACCAATACCTGTAATCACCCCACCGGATGGAACTCCCGTTCCATAAAGCTCATCTCCAGCGAGTGTAGAGAGCTCGAGAAAAGAGGAGTCCTCGTCAATAATCGCCTCAATACGATCTCGGGCCATCAGTTTATCTCTTGAGAGATGACGGTCTACAGCTCTCTCACCACCACCCATTTTGACTGATTCAAACTTAGAAAGAAGATTATTTTTAAGATCCTGATTGAACTCTGAGTTCAATTTAAACTCTTCAGAGCTTGTCTGAATTTTCGATTCAAGAATTGTCATTTCATTCCACCAAAAGAAGGACAAAAAGCTAGCTGCTTTGCCATGTATAAATAACTTAAATTACAGGAGATTATGCTAATGCTTGATCATTGTGGCAAGGCATGTGGCGTCTAGCGTCACAGGTAACTATTTGAATTTCTATTGTGAATTAGAAGCCGTTGAGAGTTTTTTCAACTATGCCGTCGCCCTCAATGGTCTCAACATGAACATCACCGGAAACTTCTCTTTGCAAATCTTTGTATGACTTAAACTTCTTTGTAGGGACAATTTCAATTTCATCAGCACTTTCAACAACTGAAGCTGGTTTTCGAGCGGCATTTTCATCTGTATAAAGCTCACTCGATTCAGCGATTTTCGCGATCTCATCAGCACTCAACTCTTCATTGTTTTTAAGTTTTGCTTGAAGCTCAGGATCTGAAATTTCAAAAGTTAACCATTTCCCATCTTGATAAATTTCAGCAAGAAACGAAGTTCCTTTTTGATAAACTTTCGCATCAGAAGTTTGAAAGAGAAGACTTCTTCCAGCTGAACCGGCTCCTGCAGTTAGAGTCAGACTTGAACCAGATTTTCCACTAGATGTTCGAGCACCTGAACCGGCAGAAACCCCAGTTACTCCACCACCAGAAGGAACACTTGCAAATGAACCACTCGATCCACCTGTTGGAGTTTTTGCCGCAACTTTTGCCGTCACTCCAGGCCCGGAGGCTATTGCTCCACCACCTGTGTAAATATTTTCTCCAGCAAGAGACCTTGATCCACCGCTCTCTTTAGCGACAGCATTGTCTCTTTTTTCCTGCAGTTGTCTCTCGAGTTCAGTGATTTTTTGTTGCTGAGCTCTAAAACGATCATCCCCTTCACCTTTCATGTCATTCATCTGACCTTTGAGAAGAGCGATTAGTTCTTTAAGTTCACTATTTTCCATTGCCTGAACACTTTCTTGGTCAATATTCTCAATATCCCCACCAAACTCTTGCTCAAAACGTCTTTCATCAAAGCGCTTATAATCGCGTGTAATCTGATTTGTTGTCGTTCCCACACCACTCGCTCCAAAAATATTTGCTCCAGTAGTTGCACCGTTGTTGCCACTATTAAGAGGAACGGTTTGCTGCCCATAAATATCTTGACCATTAAGAACAGTTCTTGGATCGGTATTGTTCATACCAATGATCCCAGGTTTTTCTAATCTTGGATCATCTGCGTAAGCAGCTAGAGAATTATTCCCAGACCTTGCTCTTGAGCTAACTGAAGGTAATGAACTATCATAGCTTTCTCTAAATTCACTCCCTGAACGACCTGGTGAAATCCAATCAACAGCTCGATTGGCCAGACGAGAGTGCACATTTCCAGCACTCCCTGAATCAGGAGAGATTGGGTTTACTGCTTGAGCAGCTTGACTTATTTCTGAGCCAAAATCAGAGATGAAAGTATCCAGGCCTTGCTTAGTAGGCTTACAGTCTTTGCCAATAAGCTTGTCTTTAATTGCTTTAAGATTCTCTGGATCACCTTGAGATTGAAGGCAAATTAAGACCTTCTTATTTTCTGAGTCACCGAGAAGTCCTGTAAACTCTGATTGAAGGGTTTCAGGTAATTCATCGAAAAGGTCTTCAATAAATTTCGCATCGGATGCAACAGGAGAAATGGGAAAATCATCATTTCTTAAAGCGTTACATAGATTTGCCCCTTCAAGATGTGAGACATCACAGCCATCGAGTAAAGAATCAATTTCCATAATATCCTGGTCGATCACCTTATTAAGATCAGCGTGGGCAACCTTCTTTAGACCTTTATTTTCAAAAGGCTCAACAACTTGATCATAAAATTGAGCAATAAGTTCTTCAGGAGTTTCAGCGTGAGAACTCGGATTTGAGAACTTAACTAATTGCTTTAACTTCGCGAGAAGCTCAGGTCTTTTTTCTAATGCTGCATAATCAGGCTTCTTATCTTCTTTGGCTTTATGGAGTTTAACGTACTTATTATAAAACTTATCAATTCCTGCGTTATTATCAAGGGTGAGAGCAAGGCCATATAAGTCTTTTTTCGTCTGTTCAAGGTCACCGTTATTAAGAGACCTAAACTTTCGAAACTGCCTTATCGTGGTATTTTTATATAACTCTCCTTCGAAAATCTCATCTAAACTTTTGTCTTCAGAGAGTTCGATTAATGGATCTCTTTCTTTGTCAAAATAACGAGAAACAAGATTGAACTCTTCTTCTGTGAGACTTGCATTTAAGCTCGGCCCTTGTATCGAAGTCAGCATGTTCAAAACAGCTTCATTTCTTTGAGAAACAGGAAGCGAAGCGAGTTTGTTTTCTGGATCAACGACCCCCATAAAACTTTGATGTACAGTGGACATGAAACTATCCACATTTTGTGCTTGATTGAGTTTGCTCAAGTCATACTTCATATCTTCAGGATTTTTTCTTTTGACTTCTTTAGCGATAGACTCAACCAAACCAATCATCGTACTCATATTTTGTTTGATTTCATCTTGAGAGCAGGCCATGCTAGAATCTTTTCCTAATCTTGCCATCGCTTTTTGGTGAGATGAATGAATATCACCTACAGATGAAGGTACTAGACAACTTAAAACTCGCTCTTTATTTGCATCAGTCACAAGCCCAGGCTTCATCCTAATAAGAGTAAGGAGTTTATTTAAGCTTTGAGACTTATTTGTAATGACATTATAAAGTCGAATCCCCATTTGCATATATTGAGCATCTTTCCAAGCTTCACAAACAGGATTAGGGTTCGATCGACCATACACTTGCTGTGAGCGTTCTGCTCTAGCTTTTGTATTAAAACTCGCGATAAACTTCTCTCTTTCAAGATTCGTTTTATTATCACTTGCTAAAAGTGGTTTCACTTTACAATCACAATATTGCGAATACATATAATCAGCATCATCTTCGTTAGACATTCGCTTGGCCTTTTTATAGACCTGATCACAAGAAAGATTTTCAGTCCCATAATAATTAAATGAGCTCACAAAATTCGATACTGTCTGAAAAGGGTTATTGCAAACCCCATTGATACAGCATGATGAATCAAAGGATGATGAATGCTCGCCTGTAAAAGAAGGACTTTCAAGCTGAAGTCGCCTTTGTTCTTCTAGAACCCTATTACTACAAGATTCTTTTTTACCTGAAATACAAGCATTAACCTTGTCCTCACGGGAGAGCTCACTGGATACTCCAACAAAAGATCTCGGAGATTTAAACTGTCTATTGACTCGAGTCTCACATTCTTTTTGAAAATTAAGCTGCTCACTTTGAGGACATTCAGGCTTTATGGTATCAAAACCAAAAATGGTGCCTTCAACCTCAGCAAAGAGACTCCCAGGAGTACTGAACGTAGCTCCCACCTCCGGAGACGATAAATCATCTTGTAGCCCGTGTCCTTGAAGCTGGTCACTTGCACCGAATTGATCACCCTGAGTTGCATAGGTACTGGGAGGGTTCATCTCAATTTGTACCTGAGCAATAGAACTATTAGGCAATATACTTACTGCAATAAACAATAAAAAAGTCTTCATAAATTTCAAATTCGCTTTCATAGCAAGAAACTTATCGACCAAAAAATGTATTTTCTTGAATAGAACAATCACATATCTATTTTAATGAATATTCT
>JBMYPC010000124.1:0-9395 GCA_049599895.1 Bacteriovoracaceae bacterium
GAAAGGTCTGAGTTAAAAGATGTTTTTATCAATGTTGCTGATAAAAAGTCGAAGTCCACACAGTCTATCTTTGCTGAAAAAGGGGTTCTCATTAAACAAAGGCGATCTGAATGGGAGCTTCCTAGTATTCGAATGTTTCTTACTAATGGAAACATTATTACGAGAGACTCTGAAGAAAATGAGATTCAAAAAATTCTTTTTAAAGAATATGATTTTCCTATTTCAAGTAATTATAGGCCTTCGTTTATCACCAAAGATTCCATGCGTTCAAATCAAGAGCTTATTGAGCATATTCATGAGAACCAAGAAAAGCTTTTGAAAATGAAACCCAATAATGACGACTTTAAAAATACTAGAAAGGCCTTAGTAAAATCGGAGCTCGAGTATTACTCTCGAATGAACACTCCAATCCAATGCGTGCTTTTTATTTTCTTAGGTTTTATTTTTGGGATTCGTAAGAGTAGGGGAAGAGAGAAGAGTTCTGGTCCAGTGAGCTTTCTTATTATTATTCTTTATTATTCAGTGTTTTTTGCTGGAATGAGTTTTGCGAAAAAGGGAGCTCTTCCCTCTCAATTTGTCGTTTTTCTTCCCAGTGTGATTGCTTTTATCGTTGCCTCAAGATTCTATAAGAAAATTGATTGGGCGTCTTAATAAGGTAATCCTCTTAGTCCTGAGCAAAAATCTCGTCATATTGATTTGAAGAGACAACACTTCCGTCTTTAAGATAAAGAAAGAGTGGAATCTTATAGTTCTGCGCCTCTGTTTGTGGAAAAACGAGACTTTTAACTCCTGATCCAGACTTTTTTATATCGAGTAGCCTGTTGTTGAGAAAAACTTTCGTCGCATTCACGTTACCCATAAAGACTTTTACGATGTCTCCTCGAATGAGAATTCTTCGACCTTTCTTTAGGATAAACTTTTTAATGGCAGAGTCATCAGACTGGTAAGTGATCCAGGTGTCATCATCAAGAGCATGAATAAAGACATTTTGATTTTGAGCATTTTGGGCCACCATAAATCTCTTTGGGAGCCATTCAGAAGGGATATCTTTCTTTTCTGAAGGCCCATAAAGAGGAATTTGAAATTCTGAGAAGTTGATTTCTTTGTCGGGAAGAAGAGAGCGAGACTTTTTCTTCGAGGCTTTTTTCTTTTCTTTGTCGGCTTTTTCTTTAGCGAGTTTTTCTTCTTTAGCTTTCTTTTCTTTCTCAGCTTTTTCTTTGGCTAGCTTTTCTTCTTTAGCTTTTTTTTCTTTTTCGGCCTTTTCTTTGGCGAGTTTTTCTTCTTTAGCTTTCTTTTCTTTTTCGGCCTTTTCTTTGGCAAGTTTTTCTTTAAGCTTGTTCGCCTCTTCTTCTTTTATAATTTTCCCACCGATAGGAGAGTTCTGAAGATCGAGACTTGTCTTTAAATCTTCTGACACAAGAGGTGTGTTGGCCGTAATTGTTTTTGGGACAATCGATTCCTCTGAAGTCTCTGAGCTCTTTGCAATAGGAGTTTCCTCTTTTTTGCTATCAACTTGATTAAAAACATTAATAAGAACCACAAAGAGAACAATAATTCCACCGGCGACACCGATCGAAAGGATTTGTTTTTGGTTGAGAGTCGGAGCGGTTTCCGTGTTGTCTTCTTCTTTACTAGAGCTTTTGTTTGGCTGTTCTTTGGACTGAAGTGACTCTAAAAAAGGTTCAGGGTCAAGGCTTAGAACTTTACAATAAGACTTCACAAAACCTGCCACATAAGCAAGGTTTGGGAGATTCTCGAATTTATCGTCTTCTAAGTTTTCTAAGATTCTGAGGCTGACTTTTGTTTGCTGAGAGATATATTTAAGACTGTAGCCTTTTCTTTCACGCTCTGCCTTTAAGATTGTCCCAAGGCTTTGAGTTACTTCTTCTTGAGTTGTTTCTTCTGGAGGATTATTTTCACTCATGGTTTTTTTCTTTTAGTTTATAAACGTTTAATAATTAAAATTCTTGTGATTGATAACTTTGAACTCTGTTTTTCTTTCGTTTTGATTCGAGAGATCGAGTCGTAGGGGCAGCCCTTAGTTGTGAATAGACGTCATCTGAGCTTTGATGATTTTCTTTTAATCTCACAATCTGAGTTCTTGCCTTTGCCGAATATTTAGAAGTTGGGAATCGATCAATGATTTCATAGTATTTCATTCGGGACTTATGAGTTTCTCCAATTTTAGAAAGCATTAAAGCAGCTCTGTAATGGGGGGCCGGGCTATTAACACAAACTCCTAAATAGGACTTTCGAAAAGCCTCATAGGCTGATTTATATTTTTTCGCAACTTCGTAGATACGCCCCTTAAGAAAGTAAGCAGGACAATAGCTTTCATTTTCTGCTATTGCCTGATCTAGGAACTTAAGAGCAGATCGTGAGTCACCCTTGTTCCAGTCAATAAGAGCTAAGTTGTATAGGACCCGATACTGATGTCTATAGGTAAGCTCCCCCGACACTTTCATATAGAGCTTACGTGATTCGTTAATTTTTTTTGTGTTGTAATAAATTGAAGCGAGATTCACATAGGCATCAAAATTTTTATCGTCTTTTTGAATAGCACTTTTAATATGAATAATTGCATTTTGAATATCGCCTTTAAAGTAATAGGCCATCCCTAGGTTATTTAAAATTTTTGAATCATCAGGAGTTAAACGATTCGCCTTGAGGAGATTATTAAGGGCTTCGGTATAACTTTTATCCACTAGATTTCGAGTCCCATGACTATAATAAATCTCAGCTTGTTTTTCATGTTTCGACTTTTCTTTTGTTGTCGCACAAGCAGTTAAAAAAATGAATGAAAGGCAAAGCGTAAGTCCTTTTAGCATGGGTAAACTTCCTGGTTTAAAAATCGTCGTATTCCCAGTCTTTCTGGGAGTTTAGGC
The DNA here is from genome assembly GCA_049599895.1 of Bacteriovoracaceae bacterium. Taxonomy (GTDB): domain Bacteria; phylum Bdellovibrionota; class Bacteriovoracia; order Bacteriovoracales; family Bacteriovoracaceae; genus JBMYPC01. The sequence continues at coordinate 2,886 of JBMYPC010000124.1, forward strand.
TCTCTTCTATTCTATTCGTAGCGTTAGTTAAAATCAATGAACGATTAGATTCTTTTGAGAAAAATTAAACTTTCATAATGGGTTGTTGATGGAAAAAAATCGACGATAAAACATTGGGAAATTTTATAATTATTAAGTGTAAGATTTTGAAGATCTCGTATGAGGGTAGAGCTGTTGCAACTGACGTAGAGGATCCATTCGGGATTGTACTCAAGAGCAAAGTCTTTTAAAGCTGGAAAACCTTTGCGCGGAGGGTCTACGATTAAACCTGAAAGCTTGAGATCACTTGGTGTTCTTTGTTTGAAGCTATTAAGTGGATTGTCACTTAGGAGATTGTGGCTTAGGTAGAGTTTGTTATCAGACTTTTTTTGCTTTTGAGGATACTGATCGACAATCGCAAACATTGTTTTCGGATGACTTTTTGAAAGCTCATCTGAAAGGTTTCCATCACCTCCAAAGAGATCAAAAACCCAGAAGTCCTTCCCAATAACGATATCTTGATAAATTTTATCACTTACTGTTTTGAGTAAAGCTTCATTCATGGGCTGATTCACCTGACTGAAGCCGCCTTCGGCGTATTTTTCATTAACACTAACCTGAACTTCACCAGATTTTGGATGTTCGTAGATTTCGATATGACCTTGCTCGTTTTCATTTGGTCCTAAGAAAGTCTTCCAGAAATAATCTTGGTAGAATTTCTGTAAAAGTTCTTCGATAGCAGGGCCTGCAATCTTACAATCGGGGACTTCAATAATTTCATTTGAGGTTGCCGCTTTAAATCCAATGATATTTTTTTTGAGGTCATAATGAAGCTGGACACGGTTTCGATAGCCCGTTCTTTCGATTGCATCGAGGTATTGAACTTCGACTTTGTCTTCAGGTGCTTTAAAAAGAGTTTTGTAGCCCCTTTCAAAATGATTGAGTTTAATCTGTTTTTCATTTTCATAATCTGTGTGCAAAAGGTGGCAACCCGAACAGATTTCAAAGTGAGGACATTCTGGTTTTACTTTGTTCGGGGATTCCTGTGTGAAGTTTATCACCTCACCCCGTTGAAATTTACTTCCTTTAAGAGTTACTTTCGCAGAACCCGAATCTCCGGTTAATGTACCAGGTAAAAAGAGAGAGGGAATCTTGGAATCATCGACTCCATTTCCGAATTGATCGATGCGATTAATAGAGAACTCTACGGTGTCACTAGGTAGCTTTTCACTCTTTGCCATACGCTATCTCTATCTCCTAAATCGGGCTACAATGTCTATAAGTATTGAATAAAAGTAGAATAAGTAATTAAAACAGTATGACATTTGATAAATTTCTCTATCGATTGGCCTTCGTCCTCGAGCTTGTTATTAATGGAAGCTTTGTCGTTCTTTATTCTACAAGTCGATGGTGGAAAAGTCCTGCATTAATTCCCGCAAATATCGTTGAGAAAGTCTTAGATTTTGGTGTGTATGTTGTGCCTGTTGTTTTGGGAATTGTTGTCATTGCCAATCTTTTGCACTCAAAGTCTCTTGAGAGCTTTTTCAGAAAACACATTTTTTCCCTAATGGTGGTAACTCCACTTTTTATCTCCTACGGAGATAAGGAGTTTACTCTTCTTCTTGCCGCTGCACACTTAGTTAGTTCAATCCTTTCTCTTTATGACGGTTCAGCGGAACCTATAAAAGATTTAATTCACGATGAAGAAGAGGGAGAAGACAGAAACCAAAAACGATCAATATATAACCTCATTGTAGGGATTACTCTGAGTCCTGCTCAGTTAGTTTTAATCAGTTTCATTGCAGTCATACTTCTCGGAACTTTTTTATTGATGCTTCCGTTCGCTTCAGCAGTAGGAAAGTCCCTTAGTTTCATCGATGCTCTTTTTATGGCCACATCTGCAACTTGTGTGACAGGACTTTCAACAGTCTCTATCGGTACAGAGCTTTCGTTTTTTGGACAGGCGGTGATTCTTGCTCTCATTCAAATTGGTGGGCTTTCGATTATGACCCTTTATTCTTCGATGGTTATTTTATTAGGAAGAACCATGGGGATGAAAGACAGGGTTGTTCTTCAGGACCTCCTCGATGTCGGTAGTTTGGAAGAGCTTTTTGCTATGATCGTCAACATCATAAAATATACTTTCTTCATCGAGCTTTGGGGCGGGATTGTTCTGACGATTGGTTTTATCTTTGAGGGATTTGAGTTTGGAAAAGCAATTTACTACGGCTTCTTCCACTCTGTATCAGCTTTTTGTAATGCTGGTTTTTCTCTTTTTGACACCTCTCTTGAGAGTTATGACACTAATATTATGTTGAATGGAACCATAGGACTTCTTATTGTTCTCGGTGGTTTGGGATTTATTGTTTTAAGAGAACTAGTTGATGTGGCCTCAAGAAAAAAGCAGCTTCTCAACCTGACACTACATTCAAAAGTCGTGATTATCACATCTGGAGTTTTAACTGTTCTTGGTGCCGTCTTTATTTTCTTTAGCGAATATTTAGGGGCGCTAGATAGCTACAATTTCTTTCAAAAAATTCAGGTCAGTCTCTTTCAATCAATCACTCTCAGGACCGCTGGCTTTAATACCTTGCCCCTTGGAAATCTTCATTCTTATACCATTATCATGATGACTCTTTTTATGTTCATCGGGGCATCTCCTGGTTCGACAGGAGGGGGAATCAAAACGACGAGTTTAGCTATTCTTGTTCAATCAATTATCAGTACTCTTAAAGGTCGAAAAAATGTGACCATTCTCGATCGCAGAATCTCTGAGGCTATTATTGTTCGGACCACAGCAATTACATTTATTTCGCTGATTATTGTGAGTTCCTTTATTCTTATCATGATGAAGTTTGAACCGGAGCAGTCTTTCCTGACGATATTTTTTGAGGTGATTAGTGCTTCAGGAACAGTGGGATTGTCCCTTGGGATAACCCCCGAACTTTCTCTTCTTGGTAAGATTGCAATATCCACAGCGATGTTTATTGGAAGGATTGGACCTTTGACACTCGTTCTTGCCATTGGACAAAGAAACGTCAAACTTGGAAAATACGAACTGCCTGAAGGAAGAATGCTAATCGGGTAGATGGCTTAGGATAAATTATGATTGTATCAGTAATTGGGTTAGGAACATTTGGAGCAAAAACAGCGATGCGACTTTTTGATAAAGGTGCTGAAGTTGTTGCCATTGATAAAGACGAAACTTTAGTTGAAAAAATTAAAGATCGTGTGACTCATGCGGTTGCTCTTGATGTGACAGATGAGAAGAGTTTGCGTTCTGTTAATATCTCTGATGTTGACGTTGCGGTAGTGGCGATTGGTGATCACATTGAGCAATCGATCCTCGCCGTGACCATGCTTCGAAAACTAGGGGTTGGGCGAGTGATTGCCAGGGCAACGAGTACTCTTCACGAACGAGTCCTTCAAGAAATTGGGGCCAGTGAAATTATCAAGGTTGAAGAAGAAATGGGGGAAATTATCGCCTCAAAGATCATCGCTCCGCACGTTCTTCAACGCTATAACTTTGCAGCAGGTTATTCTATTGTCGAACTAAAGATGGGAAAGAAATTTGAAGGAAAGACTTTAGTGGAGAGTCGAATCAGACAAAACTATTCTCTTAACATTGTTGCCTTACAAAAACGTGTTCCTTACATCGATGAAGATGGGAAGGCTGCTTATAAAATTGAAATTAACGATTGCCCAATGCCTATGGATATCATTGAAGCGGATGATGTTGTGGTTTTGGTTGGAAGTGAAAAGAACTTTAATAAACTCTTTTCCGATTTATCTGAGGTGTAGTTTTGAATTTATCACTTAAAAGAAGAGTCGCCTTAAGTTTTATCATCACGAATATTGTCATTTTGACAGCAGGGGCGGTGGTCTACTCCTATCTGAACTCACTCAATAAAGAAGTTGAGATTCTCACCACCCAAACCAATGACCTTATTTTTAAAACCGATCAAATTCGAATTTCTGCAGTTCAAATTCTCAAGTATCAAAGAAGACTTTTAACAACAAAAAATTCTCAAGATCTTGTGGATAAGATCATTAATAAGTGTGAGACATTCACTGAGCAAATTAAAGAGATTGATTCGTATTACACTGATGCAGAGATTAAAAAAGTCATTGCTCAAATGTTAGGTTACGTTGATTCTCTCAAGGTCGTATTGAGTAAGGCCTCTCTCTATAGTCGCGATTCCTTGGGATTGTCGACGATATCAGACCTTGCGGATAAAATTCTTGAATCCTTTTCAACTTTTCAAGAAATTCAAATGAATCAATCGAAAAAACGAGACGAGAAGATTCAAACGATTATTAAAGAAACGAAAAGAAATATGATGATTACAATCATTATCAGTTTTCTTGGGACAATTCTTTTGAACCTTGTCATTCCTGGAAAGATTGCTCTTCCGTTTAAAAAGATTAAAGATGCGATTCGAGAGTTACAGGACTGTAACTTTGACGTTTCCATTTTTTATAGTCAGGACGATGAAATTGGTGAAATTTCTCGAGAGATGAATAAAATGATTCATTCGATAAAGAAATTTGATGAGCTCCGTGCTGACCGAGTTAATGTTGAAAAAAGAAAATTTGATGTCCTTGCCAATATGGTCAAACGACCTGTTCTCGTTGCCAATGCCGCAGGAAAAATTGTTTATATGAACAACCAGCTTTATTCATTAATGCAGATTCAATCTGATGATGTTATCGGAAAGGAACTTGCGGAAACTGTGATGCCACCAACAGTTGTTGAAAGTTTTGAACTTGCCATTAAAAGACGATCAAAAATAGAAAATACTGAGATTATTATCCCCGCCAAAATTACTGAAGAAGAAGCTGAATCAAAAGATATTGAGGTTGTTGTTGAAGAAAAGGAAGTTGTTGAAGGAGAGGAGCCTTCTGTGGAGCCAGGAAAGGAAGAAGTTGAGGTTGAAGTTGAAGTTGCCTATAAAGGCTTTGCTAATGTTGTCCCTATTCGTGGACGAGACAGCTCCCTCGATTACTACTTAATGGTCCTTTCTAAGGAAGTTTTTAAGTAATATTAGTCGCTTAGGTTAATGTATATTTTACACAAACCCTAGTTAATTAATTTAAAATTTTTGTAATCTTAAGTTGTACTTATTCACTTCCAGGAGGCAAAAATAGGAAAACTATTTCTTATCTTTTTATTGAGTTTTTCCTTAAGTAGTGTTGCCGAAACAATTGAGTTGAAAATTTTAAGTCAAGCCCCAGATCCTACGGAAGGGTGTGAGCTTAAAGTGATTTTATCGAAACCTTCAAATGCAAAAGCGATGGTCTTTGTCATTCACGGCTCAGGTGGTCTTGATGCTGATGGAACAGTAGGACCCTATAAGACTTATAAGAATCTTGCTGATCAACTCTATGAAAAAGGTATTGCTGTCGCCAGATTTAGTAAGCGCTCGTCAATTAAGGCATGTGGAATGAAAATGAATCATCCAAGGTTTAACCATAGTGTGTTTATTCAAGATGCAAAGAATGTCTTAAATGAGATTGTGACAAAGAATCTCATCTTAGCATCGACTCCTATTTTTATTCTTGGTCATAGTCAGGGCGTGAACTTTGCTTCATTGATTTCGAATGAGTTTCTAAGAGTTAAGGGGCAAATTCTCATGGCGGGATTAGGGAAGTATGCTATTGATGAAACATTGTTGAGACAACTTAAACTTAAAATGAATGACCCCCAGTTTCCCTCAGAGGTTAGAGATAAATTGAAAAAGATGTTTGAAGAAGGAAAAGAATTTTTTAATAAGCTTAAATCTGGTCAATATAATCAAAATGATTTCTTTATGGGTGCCTTTGCTCCTTTTTGGGTGTCCTATATTGAAATGACTAAAAACGCAGCAGTTGATGCTACTAAAGTTAAAGTGCCAAGCTTGGTTGTTCAGGGTGATAAGGACATAAATGTAACAGAGAAAGACTTTGAAGCTTTGGTCTTAGCAACTAAAGAGAAGTCTGGTTCGGAAAGCAGAGTATTTCAAGAACTTGATCATTTTTTCGTTAAAAAAGGTGAAACAGTAGTCCATCAAGATGTAACTTCAGTAATTGCTGTATGGATTGAGAAAGTTCTTTCTTTATAATTAGTGGGTAAATATTTAAAAAATTGCATAGATGTCGCTCTGCGCGTAAGGCATTCCGTACCTATTTCTTATTTTTTGTGGTAAAAATTTCGACTTATGATTAACGCTAAATATATAAGAAATTTTTCGATAATTGCCCATATCGACCATGGAAAATCGACTCTCGCCGATAGACTTCTCGAGATTACTAAGACCGTCTCTGACCGAGAAAAGAAGGACCGATTACTTGATAATATGGACCTTGAAAGGGAGAGGGGAATTACCATTAAGGCCCAAACCGTAAGGCTTGTTTATAAGGCAAAAGATGGTAATGAATATTATCTCAATTTAATCGATACTCCCGGTCACGTTGATTTCACCTATGAAGTCTCAAGATCACTTGCTTCTTGTGATGGGGCCCTTTTAGTTGTTGATGCTTCTCAAGGTGTTG
>JBMYPC010000125.1:0-9344 GCA_049599895.1 Bacteriovoracaceae bacterium
ATAACCCAGTCTACACCTGTAAGTGGTAAGCGATTTATAGGTGCGATAAGAGGTTCTATAGATAGAAACTTAATGTATGCTTGGGTTTGAACAAGGTCTTTGATTCTATATTTATATCTGTCTGATTCCACGCTTACGCCCATCCAAATGTTTTTTGACCAGGATAAATGAGGAGATAACTCTTTTAGTCGTTCGGATCTTTTTGTTAGAACTTGAAAAGTGTGTTGTGGACAATCATTCATAGTTTTAAAAACCTTTTGAATGAAGCTTCGCGAGACATCTTTATGGAATAAGTCAGACATCGAGTTGACAAAGATTACTCTTGGCTTTTTCCATTTTTTTGGTATGGCTAAAACATCTTCATGACATGTGAGAGAGAACTCATTTGAATATCGTTCAACTCCCATTGCTTTCAATCTTTTTGCCATTCGTTCCGCATAGCAATTTGTGCATCCCGGGCTAATCTTTGTACACCCAGTAGTTGGGTTCCAAGTTGCTTCTGTCCATTCTATTTTGCTTTGGGCCATGCTAGTGAACGCCTATTTCTATCTTTGGGTTGTCTTTATAACTTTTATGGGTGAGATAAAAATGTCGAGAATCTTGTCTTGTATCTACACTCACGCAGTATATTTTCCCTGAGTTCTTCCATTCTTGCAATATTTGATTTGAATGCTTTGTTAGATAGCCTGTTTTTAAGGTAAGTTCTCTAACTTCTTTATTGTTGTGACTTCTCATTTTTAACGCATTTTCAAGTTCTACTTTTAAGTCTTCAAGATTTGCTTGTTCTGGTGTGCCTGCAAATATATCTGTTTGTTCATAATTTGATGAATCGCGGTTCCTGAAACATGAGCCACAGATAGGGTCTTGTTTCCATTTAGCTTCATTAATTTTCTCTAAGGCCAACAAATTATGAACGATAAAAAATAGTGCGTATTTGTTAGAGTCATTTTCAAGATGAAAATAGGATGACAAATATTTATTGAACTCTAATGATTTTTGTAGAAGATTAGTGAATTCATTAATATTCACATTTTCAAGCTCTTGAGGCTTAGTATCTTTCATAAAATTCTTGATAAAGTTTCTAAGAGCGAGTATTGAGTTGTCTTCAGTGGTGGAGGTCGCTCTGTTTCTAAAGCGGTACATTTGCGAGAGAGGGAGAAATACAATAAGTTCTGTGCGTCCATTTTTTAGCAAGTTCTTAAAATCTTCGACTTTTAACTCTTTGTAGCCCCACGGATCAATAAAAACAAGGTTTCGATGGGTTCTTTGCTGTGAGTTTATTATGTTTAAAGCTTTTTTGAACATTTCATTTGCGGAGAGGTTGTAAAAGCTCATTGAGCAGTTCGAATTATTGTTATTCTCGTTGAGGACTTTCTTTGTGTTTTCTATGAAAGATTTATCTTGATCATTAACAATTAGCTCAAAATTTGTGTTATGTGGGTTTTGGATAGAGTTGATTGTGTTTAGGGCAACTAGTGGGCTGCCCTCTGATCCATCCTCTAGAAGACCTGTCCCACAAAAAATGTCAAAGATTGTAATATTCTCACAAGAGGGGACATTTGAAAGTATTGCCAAGTATATTGATAAATACTCCTGATAGAGCTTTAGCTTAACTTTTGAATGCTTTTTTAATTCTTTTCCCTGACTGGATTTATGCATGAAACATTTACCTTTATATAACAGAACTTAAGTTTTCCAAAAATCTTTGGATTATTGTTTCTTGTATAGTGCTAAACGTGAATGTGTAGTAGGAATTTCATTCATGAAGTAGCAATAATCTTATACTAGATTTTGGGCTGTTTGAATTACAAATTGCTATATATAGAAATCTTAAGATTCCCTCAAGCTCTATCTCTCTCTATGGTTCTCTCAATTTAAGACATTGTTGCGTATGAAAAGCAGGCAACCTCGGATATCACTTTAGTCATTCATATTTCGGTCGATAACAAATGTATGAGTGATACTTTTGCACAAAAACTTAAAGATTCTCTTGAGGGGCATAATTTAACAAAACTCGCTAATGAGCTGGATATTCCGTCTAGTGTTTTGCACGACTGGTGCAAAGGTTCTCGAAAACCTTCTATGAAAAACTTAAAGCTCGTAAAGAGAATTGCTGATTATACAGGACTCAACTTTGAAGAGCTTGTTCTGGGTGATTCATACAGGGAAGAAAAAACTCTGACGACTGTTACCTTTAGTGATGGTGGCAACAGATATTCAGTTTCAATAACGAAACTAAAGGACTAGATATGAGGACACTGTTCTTATTTGTTTCATTTTTTTGGATCACATCTACTTTTGCTTTAAGTGTTAGCAACTTAGAAAAACAAATTAAAGGTAGCGAGTCTTGGTGCAAAGAAAAGGCTTATCGAAAGAATTATTCTCGCTGCAAGTCGGAGTTAAAGAATCTAAAGAAAAGACTGGAGAGTGCCAAAAGAAGAGAAAAGCAAAAACTAAAAAGGAAAGCAGAAAGAGTAAATAAAAAGAAAAGAGAGCAAGAACTAGCTGCCCAAATAAGGAAAGGAGACATCCCAAAAGCAAAGATATATGATGATGAATCGGATAAGGTTAAAAACCTTAAAGAAAAATACAATTCATTTAAAGGTAAAGCTGTCGACAACTGGGATAGCTTCAAAGAGGTAGGACGAGATTACAAGCTGTACAACTCCATCATCATCTATGAAAAACGAAACAAGAATGGAAAAGATCTGTACATAGGGACTGGCTTAACTTGTTACAAGATATCATCGATATTTCCCACTGTGACGGAAGATTTCCCCAAGTCAAAGTTTAAAGAAATCAAAAAGGCATTATTAACTACTAAAAATTGTATTTATAAAGAGCCTACTTTGGCTAAACAGGTTCTATTATTAAAGTCCTCGATTCCTCTAATTGAAAAAGAATTTGAAGATGAACAACGAATTCTCCAAGAAAAGAAAAAAGAAAGACAAAGAGTCACAAAAATTGAAAATAAGAAAAGGGTAATAGAGGCAAAAAAGACAGAAAGACGAGAAAATAAAATCAATATTTGCCTCTCTCAAGACAAGTTAAAAAGATCAGAAAGGGCCTTGATGGACTTGAAAGCGTCTGAGTCTAGACATGGAGTAAGTAGGCATTCAGAAAAGCTAAAACAGGTCAAGGCGATTGAGCACTTCCAAAAGACATTAAAGTTCTTCACTCAAAAATATGAAAAATCCTATAAAGAATCATTTAGTCCCTCTGTGGGTAATTGTAGCTCTTTAAAGAAAAAGGGATCAGAAACAATTTATGAAGTTCGTGACGGGAAATATAGTTATTAAATTAAAGGGGAAAGCTGTGAGAAAGATTATTTTGACAGTACTAAGTGTTTTCGTAATTGCTTCATGCAAACAGACTGATTATTCAAACTACTTTTCACATGCAGTACAGTCTTTGAAGTCAATGAAGGTTTTTACAAGCAAAGAAGAAGGAGAAACAGATTATGGATTAATAGGGTCGTATAGAGGCTTGATAAAACTAGGTCGTGTTGATGCTAAGGTTAGTTTAATGGCGAGTAAAGAAGGTAGTCTAACTTACTTTAATACTTTTACTGTTCCAATGAATCTGTCTAAGCAAGAGATGAAAACAGTTCTTCAACATATTGTTAAATTATCCTTTTTTCAATTCGAGGAGGATAAAGAGAACTTAATGAGAATTTTAGGGCATTATGTGAAGCAAACTCAAAATGGGGTAACAGCAACTTCATTTAATAACTTTAGAGTTAAAGAGGGTGATTTTGCCTTACAGTTGAATACTGTCCAGAATTCCAAAAACAGTTTTCGATTCATTGTTAGCTTTACAGCAGGAGCAAGTCGTTAAAGAGGTTAGATATTATAATCATTGGAAGTCATGGACTATGGCTTTAACTGTGATCTATAGCTTCATGTTATATTTCACTTTTGAGGCTGATGCCGCAACTACAATAATTCCAAAGACTGACGGAGCTTCGTTGGCAAGCCTATTTGTTGGTTTTTTATGCTCTTTACTTACATCGTGGTTACCAGCGACGATTTCTTATTTTACTCATAAGAAAATCTCTTCTTAGCGCCAGTAAAACACCTTAAACATTTCCCTCAAAGCGTATCGCTAGTGACTAAAAAACTATAATTTTTTGAACACCTATATTGGTTATAAATGAATGTGTTAAGTCGTCGAAATTGTTTGTCAAAATGACAACATGACAATGACGTTTTTCGGTCACTTCTGTTTTGTGGTGTTTATATACTTATGAAGTCAAATAACTGATTTTAATAATGGTGGTATGAACATGATGAAAAACATGAGTATTGGTGAAACAATCGTTTACAACGCAAACAAACGTCAAATAACGAGTGGTATTGATGACAAGTCAATGCGACTTAAAAATGGAACATCGTTAAAAAAGAATGAAATAATGACTCTTGTTGACAGCAAAGGTCAGGAGTTTAAGTTCAAAATAATAAGGATTATTGGCGGCGATTATTTGATTCTAGTTGAGGATAAAAAGAAGCCTAAACTTTCATTTTTGGACTCACTAGGGGTGTCATTCAGAGCGGTTAAAAGAAGAACGTTTTAGAGAGGTTTGGACCCCTCCAAGTGAAAGCCCGAGTTCTCTTGCTATAGCTCTTTGAGAAAGGCCTTTTTCTTTGAGTTCAAGAACTTGTTGGTCATTAATTTTTTGTGGTCGACCAAGGACTTTTCCATTTGCTTTTGCTGCTCTAAGTGCCGACCTAACTCGCTCTGCTAAAAGTGACTTTTCTAGCTCCGCAATCGCACTCACAATAACAAATAAGGCCTTACCTAACACGGAGTCAGTTTGAATTCCTTCTTGGTAACTAACGAACTCTATACCAAGTTGATTTAGTTCTTCTAATGAGTTTATTAAATGGCGAGTACTTCTTGCCCAGCGATCAAATCTCCAAACAAGGACGACATCAAACTTACGCTTATAGGCATCCTTCATTAGTTGATTGAGTTGAGGTCTATTGTCTCGACTTCCCGAAACTCCATGGTCAGAGTAGGTTTTAAAGAGCTCAAGGTTTCTATACTTGCAGTATTCAGTTAAATCTTTTTCTTGCAAGTCAGTTGATTGAACTGAGGTGCTAACTCGCATATAAATAGCAACACGTTTTTTCAAGATGTGGGGCCCCACTTTTGATAAAACTACTTGCCAAGAATTTTATGAGTAATTGAATTTATATTACTCATGGGGATAAACTGGCAAAATTCATTGCCGTACTGAGTGTACTTGACGGTGGCTCCGATTAAATCGACTTCAAGTAGTTCGCCATCAGTCTCTGACTCCTCTCTGTCTAAGCAAATAATGCTAACTTCTTGTCCTACTAGTGATTCTAAAACTTGCATTTTCACATAAAACTCCTTGTAAATGGTTAAAATCACACCATTACAATATGCGAAATACTACGAAATGACACCGTGCTCCGCGTTTTGCCGTAACGAAGCACGTGCGTTAAACACTATGAGTTTAAATACTTAGTTAATTGCTTTTTATACTCATTCAACATGAGTTCTTTGAATTCGAGGCCAGACTTTAAAGAAAGTGCCGGAGACATTTTTTTTATTCGATCATAGTTATCATAAAGATCATGATAAAGAGTTTTCGCCATAGTAAAACCATACTTATAGTTTAGGGCAACGAATCTCCTTCCCGTTTTATACCTTCCATTCTTTGATTTTATAGCAATGTCTTTTTGATCGTAGAAGTGAACTGTTTTCAATGGGTTGAATTGTAGCAATTTTGGAAGTTCTTGAATTATTTTAATGGGTAGTTTTTTGTTTTTACTCTTACTAGTTTGAATTTCAAAATTGATGAATGGCTCTGGTTTTTTGTGCTTTGGCTTACCGTTTCTATCATAGCAAGTAATTCTAAGGGGAAGTTTACCGTATGACATATAAGCGAGCTTTCCGGATCTCAATTTGTTCTTGTAATACTTACTGCAGATTTGTTTGTTCATAACACTGGCAGTTGTGAAAAAAGAATCAACTGAACAAATATTAGAGTTGAATTTAAAAGAGTAGTCAATTCTATGAATTTGGTGTTTCTTGTTTTTTATTATAATTTTTTCTAAGAATTGTTCAAGCTCGGAGTATCCAGACAGTTGAGATGGATTAAAAGCTATTCTGTTGATAAAAGAATTTGACTCGTTCTTTCTTTTATATTTCCCTTTGTAGATAGAAACTCTAAATCCCTTTTTTGTTTTACTCTCATAAACTTTACCGTCTCTGTAATTAGAACTTGAAAAGTATCGCTTGAGCTTGAGTTCATCTTCAATGAAGTTAACATTAATCTCTCCACAATTAATTTCTAACCAATCAAGACAAAAGATCATTGATGGAGCGGCTTTAATAAGAGAGCTAGCGTCCTTTCTAATTTGATACAAGATTGTTGATGTTATAGTTTGTTTTGGTTTCATATATTCCCTCTACTTGTTTGTATGAATTTATTTGTGTCAAATTGTCATTTTGACAAAGTTACTAATTGATTTTGTAAGAACCATGCTCCAAGTCCAAGGCACATTTTTCTAAATCTCTGTAGAATGCTCTCTTCAAGCCATTTTTCTTTTTCAATTTAAAATCTTTCATAAATTTTTCGACAAGCTCTTTAACAGTGACCGTTTCACCAGAGAAGTTGCCTATTATCCACTTCACCCTTTCTGACTTGGAAGGTTTTTGACCTGTTCGCTTTTTGTGATTAGGAGTGAAAGAGGGGATAATCTTTTCAACAACAAGAAATTTGTTTTGGATGAACCCAAAGGCATTTTTGACATCTTGTTCAGATACAATGGTTCTTTTATTTAAGCGAGCTGAACAGATGGAAAGTTTATGTGCTGAATTGGCAAGTCTTGTTTGAAAAGAGCCTAGTTCGGGGACTTCTTGGAACTCTTGATTATCATTGAGAAGTTCTTCGTGTAGCCTAGACATCATTTTTCTAGCTTCATTACTGAAAGTTATATCAGTATAGTGATCTCTAAGATATGCAATAATAAGTTTGATCTTTCTCGCGATTCGTCTCTTTTCTTTTGACGTGAGAGAGTCGCCTTCTTCATACATACTAAGAGCAATCTCTTGCTGTCTTTGATTATTCCCTTCAATGTCAGCGATAAAATCAAATCTAGATAAAATATTGATTGGAATGTTTTGAATATCTTCGTGATAGCTTAGCCCTCTCACATTCTTTAAATCACTTGTTTTGTTAATGTCGAGGTGAATTGAAGTTTCAGCGATGTGTTCTATGTTTGCAACTGTTGAGTCTATTACTTTTCCATCTTCCATAACTTGAGAAAAAATACCCATGATTGAGTCAAATAAACCTTTTTGAATACTATGGAAATCTTGGCAAAAGGCAGTGCCCTTATTTGCTTTTACAAGAGCGCCTGGCTTAGAAAACCACTCATCGTCCTTTCGCATAGTAGAGGCTGACACTCCTGGGATTGTAACTTTTCCGATACCGATTTCTGAAAAGCTTGGGTTTAAGTACTCAATCGCTTTTGAGATAAGTTTTTTTCCACTTGCAGGAGCACCGATAAGGAGTGAATGAATTTTTGCCGAACTTTCACCAATCGCACCATTTGATAATGCCTGAAGGATGACAAAGTCGAGTGCTCTGTCTAGTTGGGGGGACCTCTCTATAGACTTTAATCCTGTCGCTTTTAAAAGCTCACTTTTTATATATCTTTGAAGATCTTTCTTTTTGCTTACAAGTTCTTTTGTTTTTAGAATCTCCTTATTTGATGCTTCGATTAACTCCAATGAACTTTCTGATTTTTCCACCCGTTGAATATAGAGAACAGGAGCAAACGTTAACCTTTTGGTTGGGAAGGTCAGGACTTTTCCATAAACAATAGCTCTTTGGTTTTTAGAAGAAATGTCTCGAAATAGATCAACTTTTTCACGTCCGCAAGAAACGAGAGTCTTAATGATATTGTTTCCAAGTAAAAGCTGAATTGACGTATATGGGATGTTAGTCTGAATTGTTTCTTCATTTTCATCTTCATAGGAATATGGAAAAAACTCAGTCTCAGTGTGTGAGCTAACGTTGCAAATTAGCTTTACGTACTTACCAACATACTTTGACAAGTCGTTATTTGATTTGATCATTCGGTAGCGAGGACTGTGATCAATAAGAATACGCTCTTTCTCTGCCTCTATAAAGTTTTGAATCTTTAAGAAGTCAGCGGCATTTACCTTCTCTTTACTTTTTAGCAGATGCGCCGTAATCTCCATTTCAACGTGTAAGTTGTTCACGACCTTAAAATCTTTGATACCTTTGCTTTTCATCTTTTCTCCTTCTGTATATGCTTATACCTACACCTTATTGACCCTAATAATAAGAAATCTAAAGTCGTAAAACTGGAACACAATGAACAAAAAGAAAGACTATTTTCAAAGGCGGCGAAAAAATAGGATCAAAAGAATCCTTGCGCCGATTAGAATATTTGGCACAAAAAAGAGGATAGGAAAAGAAAACGATGGCCTTGCCTATCGGGTCAGAGAACAGTCCAAGTCTCTTGGCTTAAGTACAAATGACTTTGTGGAGCTGTTCTTAAAACAAGATATATATCGAGGTTATATTAAGGAAGTAGATTTTCCTCCATGCATAAAAGATAGAAAGTTTATTGCTAAAAGGTTCCGGCATCTAGAATTTAGCAAAGAGCTGAAGTTTGATATCGACTTAAAACTTCCTTATTTTAATGAACAAGATGATCCTGTCTACAACGCACTTGATAAGCTATGCTCGCTAAAAAAAATTGCAAAGCAAAAGTTCTTAATGGAGGTCTATTATCGTTTTTTAAGAATAAATGGCTATCAAGTGGATGGCAGGGGAGACTTACTTGATGTGAATGATGATGAAAGCTATCTGAACTTAGTTACAAGCATGCATTTTCGCAACAACTGGAAACCTTATAATTGGACCTTCCCCCTTAGTTTAACATGGGATTACCATTGGCAGTATCTTGACAAAAATGGCAATAATTCCAGGTCCAAAGAGAAAAAAGTTACCATAAAAATCCCAAAGTCTAACACAATTTATAGCTCTAATGCGATTGACCTTACCATTGTTCATCTTGGCTTTATATTTCAAAGAAGTTACTCATATTTGTTTAAAATGTTAGTTCTTATGATGTTTAGAGAAATAGGAGTCGTGGATGAATTTACTTTTGAGTTGAAAAGCAATTATCAAGACTTGCTTTCAGATTTAAACTTAAAAGAGATCAAACACTTTAACGTCTAAAATAATTGTTCCGCTTTTACGACTTTAACTTAATCGCATTTCCTACAGATCTTTGGCATTTTCTGCTGTAACCAATACTGGAGAGGGATCATGA
>JBMYPC010000126.1:0-9182 GCA_049599895.1 Bacteriovoracaceae bacterium
TAAAGTTGTTTTATCCTAAAAGCTTTTCTGAAATTCAAAAGGTCTCAACGGCTTTCAAAGAAGAGTTTCAAAGCCCTATTAAAATTGAAGAGATTATCCGAAATAAACTCATTGAGTTTAAGGCAGGTTATACTGTTTATAGAACTCTTTTAAAAATCTTAAAACCAAAAGTTCTTTTATGTGTGGTTTCTTATAATCGTGAGGCCTTAATTCAAGCGGCAAAGGACCTTGGAATTAAAACTGCTGAAATTCAACATGGAACCCTTAACCAATTTCACTTTGGTTATAGTTATCCTGAAAACTTTCACCAAAAAAAATATTTTCCTGATTATTTCTTTTCCTTTGGCCCCCATTGGAGTGAGGGAACGAAGTTACCACTTCCTAAAAGTAAGATCATGAACACCGGATTCCCTGAATTTGAGAATGAGGCCAATGACTATAAAGGTCTTGAGCGAGAGGAAGGAGAAATTCTTTTTATCTCTCAAGGAAGTGTGGGAATTGAACTATCAAAGTTTGCTGCAAAGCTTTCTAAAGCTCTCAAAGAGTCAAGTCGTTCAGAGAGAGTGAGGTATCGGCTTCATCCTGGAGAAGTGACGGATTGGAAGGTTCGCTATCCATGGCTCAATGAGTCTGAAAACATTGAAATTGTCACAGGTCTTAAAGAGCCTCTTTACGCCTCGTTTGCCAAGGCGCAACATCTGGTTGGGGTTTACTCCACTGCGATGTATGAAGGCATTGGTTTTGGTTTAAATTCCTATATTTATCAGATGAATGGTGCTGAGAGAATGGAGATGTTGGTGGATTTAGGCTTAGCGAAAAAAGCAATTTCACCTGAAGATATCCTTAAAAGTTTTGAGCAAAAAGAAGCTTTGAAAGATCATTCGGAAGCTCTTTTTTCAAGGCAATCAAAAGTTGTCTTTGACCAGGCTATAACAGCGATTTTCTAGTTCTTCTTAGAGACGTTTATGGGCCCTTATTAAAGGCAAATTTCGTTTACAATTAATTCGGGCTTACGATAGATTAACTACTCTAATTAATTAAGTTTGCTACGCGTAAAAGCCTTTTCAAAATAAGGAATCTCAATGAATAAGATAGAAGCTTTCGAGCAGTTTATGGCCACCTCAAGTTCAAACATTTCTTCAGCTCAAGTCTTGATGAACCTTGCTCTGTGTTTGGTCCTAAGTTTAATTATTTCTTATGTCTATGTTCAGTGGGGACAATCATTATCAAATCGAAAAGTTTTTGCGAAAAACTTTTTTATCATTTCAGCGACAACCTTGATTGTTATTACTATCGTTAAGTCATCACTTGCTCTTTCACTCGGTCTTGTTGGTGCTCTTTCGATTATTCGTTTTCGAACCGCAATTAAAGAACCAGAAGAGCTCACTTATACTTTTTTAAGTATTGCCGTAGGGCTTGGCCTTGGAGCAGATCAAAGACAAATTACTTTGGTTTCAGTGATCTTCATCCTTGTTGTTTTAATCGCAAAAGCAAAGTTTTCAATTTCAAAAGAGGGAAGCAGCCTTTATGTGAGTGTTGATGGCAACAATAATGAAAACTTTGAAATCAATAAGATTATTGATGCCTTTAAAAGTCATGGTCTCGAAGTGAGTTTGAAAAGACTTGATGAAAGTAATGAGAGTTTTCAAATTTGCTTTCAAGTAGCCTTGAATGATTATCAAGCCCTAGAGAAATTAAGAAATAATTTAAAGCAAATTGATAACTCATTTCAACTAAGCTTTATCAATAACTCAACCATTGGCTAGAGGTTTATCGCTTTGAAGATTAAAGAGAATAAAAACGAATTATTTGACCTCGTTTTAGGCTTTATCAAAAGCTACAAAAAACTATTGCTTTTATTTCTTTTTATTTTTGGGATGGTGGCCTATTCCCTTTCAATGTTTGCTCTTGGATCTTTTGCCAACAGAGAGTATTCAAAAAATCTAAGAGTTCTCAAAAAGCAGGTTAAACATTTCTACGAAATCCCGTTTAACTACGCTAGAGGACAATTCACAGATCCCAAAACTTTAATCATCGATATTAAGCATAAGCATTACCAAAAGCTTGCCTTTATTAGACAGAAGGCCCTCGAAAGAGGACTTCTTCGAAGTGAGGACAATGAGTTTGTTCCTGCACGGGTTTCCTATAATGGAGAGTCGGCGAAAGCCCGAATCCGTCTTAAAGGAGATTGGACAGATCACCTCGAAGGAGAGAAGTGGTCCTTTCGAATTAAGCTTAAGGGAAAAAACACTTTTGAAGGAATGAAGGTTTTTTCTGTTCAGCACCCTGATACGAGAAACTTTATCGGTGAGTGGATTTATCACAAAGGCCTTGAGTATGAGAATTTACTCGCTCTTAAATACGATTTCATAAAAGTGATTGTTAATGGGAAAGATCTAGGGATTTTTGCTCTTGAAGAGCATTTTGATAAACGCTTAATTGAAAGAGCTGAAAGAAAAGAAGCGCCGATTTTAAAATTTACGGAAAATGCTTATTTCTCTAAAGCTAAAAAAGACAGCTATCATATTGATCAAGTGGACTCATTTCAAACAAGTAAGGTCCTCGAAAGTAAGGTCCTGTCGGAGCAGTATCGTGTGGGAAGAATGCTTCTTGAAAAATTTAAAAATAGAGAGCTTACAACTTCTGAAGTTTTCGACATTGATACGACTGCAAGATACTACGCTATTACAGACCTTCTTGGTGGTCAGCACGGTAATAAGTGGCATAACGAAAGGTATTATTATAACCCCATCACTTCTCGCTTAGAGTCTGTGGGATACGATGCTTATGCTGGCCGTGATATTATAGCTCCACGACTCTTTCTTAATGTCACGGAGCCAATCAATAGCGGTTATTACGAGTGGTTATTTTCAGATCAAAAGTTCACCGATCGTTACCTCGAAGAACTCTTTCGAATGACGTCGAATAATTATTTAGGGAATTTCTTAAACTCAATTAAAGAAGAATATAGAGAAAAGATGAACATTCTTCATTCTGAGTTTCCAACATTCATTCATGACTTTGATACTTTTTATGGAAATGCTTCCAATATAGCTATGCATATCGATCCAAAGTATATCTTAAGAACGAGACTTGTTTCTGAAGATAAAGACAGTATTGTTCTCGCTATTTCGAATATTTCAAGGCTGCCTGTTTATATTAAAGGACTAAGCCATAAAAAAGCTCTTCTTAAAGAAAAAGAAGGTTCAACTCGCCTTGCTGGTCGTGTTCCAACAACACCGATTAAAGAAACTTATGTCACATTTTCTAGAGGTAATTCAGAAGAAGAGGTTAAAGCAAAAAAACTAAAAGTTCATTATTCATTCTTTCCAAATGAGCAGCGCTTACGAACAGCTGACGTGATGGAAAAAGAAGTACTACCTCCGCCTCTGAAAGAAACTGAAGCTATAAGGCTGGCTTCAACTATTTCAAAGTTTAATTTTGTCAGTGTGAAAGGCAAAGAAATTCATCTTAAACCTGGTAAGCATGTCATTGAAACGGATCTTATCATTCCTTCGGGCTATACATTTGTCGCTCGAAAAGGGACTCACATCATTCTCAAGAATAAGGCAAGCATTATTAGTTATTCTGCTGCGGACTTTGTGGGAAGTGCTGATTCTCCAATTATTATTGAAGGAAATGGCGGACAAGGCTTTGCTGTTTTAAACGTTAAAAAGACAAGATCCAAGCTTAGGCATGTGAACTTTAGAAACCTTTCAAATCTAAGAAAAGGGAACTGGGCCATTACGGGAGCTGTGGTTTTTTATTATAATCCAGTGGATATCTTCGACACTCATTTTTATAATAATGATTCTGAAGATGCTCTCAATATTATTCACGCAAACTTTAGAATTCATAAGTCCATTTTTGAAAAGACTTTTGCTGATGCCTTTGATTGTGATTTTTGTGATGGAGAAATTACAGATTCAGTCTTTCTTAATGTTGGTAACGATGGAATTGATGTCTCTGGCTCACAGGTTAAAGTCAGCAACGTTAGAATGCGAGGCTTAGGTGATAAAGGTGTAAGTTCTGGAGAGGCCAGTCAGGTTGAGGTTGTAGGAACTGTCGTTGAAAAATCGGCTATCGCTTATGCTAGTAAAGACAATTCAAGCCTTTCAATTTCTTATTCTGAAGCGAAGGACTCTGATTACGCTTATGCCGTTTATGTAAAAAAACCTGAGTACGGGCCAGGTTCAATCAGTGTGAAAAAATCTAAAATAGAAGCTGTTAAATCAAAATATGCTGTAGAAGAAGGATCGGTATTAAAGATTGATGCTATTGCAATCAAGCCGACTCACAAAGATCTTAAGGAAATCTTTTATGCCGATGCTCCTGCCAAAAAACTCTAATTATCGCTATGAGAGAAAATTTCTCATAGAAGATTCTTCCCGAGCTGAGATAGAGCAGGCGATTCTCTTTCACCCAAAGCATTTCAAAAGAATTCATGAGCCAAGGTATATTAACAATATTTACTTCGACACGCCTGATTGGGATGCTTGTAACGACAATCTTATAGGATTTGAAAATCGCTTTAAATATCGAATTCGTTGGTACGGTGATCTTGAGCAAACTGTGAGCCCAAACCTTGAGGTTAAGATCAAATCAGGGATCGTGGGAACAAAGTTAAGCCAAAAGCTTAAAACTCTTAATACTGAATCTAAAGCTCTTTCAGGTTTTGATTTTGTCAGCTATCTGAGAAACTCTGAAGTCCCTCAAGATATTCTAATGGAAGTGACTGCTCAGAAACCTGTTCTTGTTAACCGGTACTTGAGAAGTTACTTTCTTTCAATTGATGGCAAAGTAAGAGTCACTGTTGACTCGGGCATTACTTTTAAAAAAATTACAGCTTTTAATAGCTCAAACTTTTTTGTTCCGGCATCAAAAAGACAAGTTCTTATTGAAATGAAATATGATCGATCAGAAGCCTTGAATGCCAGTGAAATTACTCGTCAATTTTCTTTTCTTTTAACGAAAAATTCAAAATATGTAACAGGGGTTGAGGCCCTTTATTCGTAATGACTGATTCCAAAGAGCCAGACAGTCAGGGAAGTAAAAATTCTGTTTTTCAGAACTCTCTTTCGTACTTAGCCGTTAATTTGATTAAAAGTTTTGGCTTTTTTCTAATTCTTCCTATTTATACTCGATTTTTAACTCTCGAAGAGTATGGACTCTTGCTGACTTTAAATTCTTTAGCTCTTTTTTTGGGGAGTCTTTTTACTTTGAGCCTTAGAAGTACAGTGGTTCGATTCTTTTTTGAACATGATAAGAATTCTATTGAGCACAAAAAAATGTATGGGACGATTTTTCTGTCGATTTTCTCACTTCTTCTCTTTGGTGTTTTGGTTCTTTTTCTCTCAAAGGACATGACTCTTATTAAAATCTTTGAGCTTTCAAAGCTGCCATTTGAAAAGTACTACCTCTATCTTTTTTTACTGATGTTGTTTGAGCCGTTTTTTCATCTTATTCAGTCCTATATGGTGGCAAAAGAGGATGTTAAAAAATTCTCCATCCAGCAATTGGGACAGTTCTTTTTTATTCATACGATCGGGCTTTATTGCGTGATTCAATTGGGAATGAAAGAAATTGGAATTCTTTGGGGACAGATTGGAGGGCATCTTTTTTTCTTTCTCTATAGCATGCTCTATCTTTTGAGAAACTTTAAACCTTGTATTGATGGGGGCGTCCTAAAGAAATGCTTATCTTATTCTTTACCACTTGTCCCAACTAGTGTGGTGAGACTCCTCCCTGGAGTCGTGGATAAAGTCTTTCTGAACAATATGATCTCTGTTGCGAGTAGTGGTGGTTATGGAATAGGGGGAAGAGTTGGGAGTGTTTTTGATATTTTAAGTACGAACTTTTCTAAAGCCTATGCTCCTTGGTTTTTTAAGCAATCAAGTCGAGGGGAGCTTAAGTCTTCTGAGGTGAAAGAACTTGGTGAAAAAATTGTTTTAATGTTCTGTTTGATAGGAGTGATGGCTTCATTTTTATCTGAGCCACTTTTTGATTTAGTTTTTCCAGCGTCTTATAAAGTGGGTTGGCTTGTTCTTCCAATCCTTGCGTTTCATTCTATTTTTAATCTTATTAAAACGCTTTTTTTAACTCATCTTCAAAATGATATTTCAAAAATTAAATACGCAACTATCACGACTTATTTTTATGTTCCTTGTATGCTCATTCTTTCTTATTTTTCGATAAAAGCATTTGGATTGATTGGACCAGCTGTTGGTCTTCTTGGGGCAAGGTTTTTATCAAGCTTTGTCATGCTCTATTATGCAAAGACTCGAACTCAAACATTAGATTTTTCTGTGGTGAAACTCTATTTTTATGCTCTCTTTGCACTTTCAATTAGTTTGCTGAGTTATTTAGAGTTTTCTTATGATTCTTTTTTTAAAGTTTTTATCTCTCTTTTGGCCCTAGGGGCTTTTGTTATCGTGGGAAAAGATGAAATTCAAGTTTTGGTAAAAAAGGTGTTAAGGTGATGAGAACATTAAAATTTATTGGTCTTAATGGTCTTTGCCTTTTGCCATTATTTCTCGTTACAGAATGGTTGTGTTATTTACCATTTCTTTCGTTGCTCGGCTTATTTCTTGGAAGTCTTCTTATCAGTGGAATTGTTTTAATTCTTCATCTAAAACTCAAAACACTCGTTTATACTCCATTGACACTTACAACCTCACTTTATTTTTCCATGGGTTATATTGTTTTAAATGATGCTCTTTCGTTTCAAAAGTTGAGTTTTTTCTTATTGGGGTTCTTTGTTGTCGTTATAGGAGCTTTTCTTGTTTCTCAAAAGTTCTTAAGGTCATTTTGGGGAATTCTGACTTTTTTGCAAGTGGGAGCATTGGCCTATGGATTCATTCCTAATGCCACTTCAAGCGATGTTCAGACCTCAAACCGAGAAACGGCAAATATTTTTTATGTCACACTCGATGGTTACTCAAGTTTAGACTTTATAAGAGAAATTGATTCTGATCTTGTGAAGAATTTTGTTGGAGAGCTTTCAAAGAGAAAGTTTTCAACATCTGAAAAAACTTATGTGAATTATGCGGCCACATATTTAAGTATCGCTTCTCAACTCCGAATGGATTACGTTAATGACTATTCAGAGAGAATTGGGATTCAATCCAAGGATCGAACGCTTCCTTACCAGATGATTTACGATAGTAAAGTCTCTAAGACTTTAGAGAATCGAGGTTATCTTTATTATCATGATGAACAAAAAGGAAAACTGAACCCTGCGGCGAAAAAGCAGGGCTGTAATCGAATTTTTTATTTGCCTCTGAGAGTCGCTAATAGCTTTTTATTTAAGTCACTTGAGGATTATTATGGCCATGTCGAGTCCCAGATGGTCCGATGCAAGTTTACGAGAACTCCCAACATTCTAAAAAGTGAAAAACCTGTATTTGGCTTTATTCAGATTCAAGTTCCTCATCCTCCTTTTCTTTTTGATTCAAATGGGAAGAGAGTTTTTCGTGACCATGATAAAAGAAAGTATATTTGGTCTCTTAAGGAAAGATATCGAAAGCAAATACATTTTACTAATTCTGAAGTTCTCAAAATGGTTGATGCGATTCACAAACTCGATCCCAAGGCGGTTATTATTCTTCAGGGAGACCATGGTTCAGCAACAAGTTTTGGACGATTGACCTCAGAGAATTATGGTGGCTGGGATACTCCAGACTCTTTGATGCTAAAAGAAAGGCATGGAGCATTTTATGCAATTTTTAATCCATGGGAAAAAACAAACTCAGTGGATCAAACAGCAGTGAATTCGTTTCGAGCTCTTTTTAACGATTTATTTGATTTGGGGCTTGAATTAAAAGAAGCCAGAATTTGGTATTCGTCAAGAAGATCACCTTATAACTTTAGAGATGTTTCAGATATCGTTTTTGAACGGGAGTAGTGGTTTTGTTAGGTTTTTTTTTATACTCATTAAGTTTTTTAGGACTGGGAAGAGTTCTTCTTCTTTCTCTGGAGCGATTCAGTAGTTCAGAAGAGAATCGAAATCTTATTTCAAAAAATGGAATTGCATTATTTTTAGGAAGTCTTACTCTTCCCATTCTTTTATTTTTCTTACAGGCTGTTTTTCCTCTAGGGATTTCATCACTTTCACGAATTGCTCTCGTTCTCTGCCTGGCAGGCTTTATCATTTCAGAATTTAAGATTTTCAAACTCAAAGGCCTTGAGGCTTATCTCCATCCCATCTATTTTTTGTTTGTTTGTTTGCTGGGAGTTTTTCTTACGAGTGAGAAGATCATTTATGGGCCATTTCACTGGGATGAATTCAGTCATTGGGTGATTATTCCAAAACAAATCTTTTTATTTGATCAACTTGATCTCACAAGATTTGTTTGGACAACCACAAGTGATTATACTCCAGGCTGGGCATTACTGATTACATATCCTTTAAGTCTTCTGCAAAAAGGTTTTGATCTCTCTCAGGTTGTTTCCCTGCCTCTTCTTTATGGACTGGGGATCTCGGTTCTTATTTACGACTTTATGGAGATTTCTCTAAAGAAGTATGTCACTGACGAAAATAAGAATATCTTTTTCCTACTGCTACTCGTTTTCTATTTTGTCATGCTGATTTCTCCTTTTTATAAAAGTTTCTTCACTCATGATCTTTTAATTGAGCACCCGATCAAAGTGGCAGGAGTTGGATTTAGTTTGATGTTTCTCTTTTGGGAAGAAAAGGCTTTTAGTCGCTTTCAGCTTCTTCTCATGCTGAGTTTGACAATTGCAGGGGGATATTTAATTCGAAGAACTTTTCTTACTGCGGTTCCGGTTGTGATTGGTATTGTATTAGTTTCAAATTTCTTCGAATCCTTTTCCTCGAGAGATTGGAAAAAGATTATTCTCTCTTCGGTTAAAGATCTCGCGCTCTGTTTGGCCTGTTTTTTGATTTCAGGTATAATTTGGAATAATGAAATTGCTCATCTTGTTGAGTCTTATTCATTTACTGCTAATGGCCTCGATGCCTTCAAGATTCTCCTTGATGAGATCAAGATTGCTTGGGTTTTTATTCTTGAACTTTTTAAGTTGCCTCTCTTTAAGAAGTTTCTTTATTTCTCAAGCTTTTTTATTTTAGGTTTTTCATTTTACCGAAAGAAAAAACGCTATTTTGTTCTAGCGATTATTCTTATGAACCTTCTCTATTTTGGAGGGCTTTTCTGGGCCTATGC
>JBMYPC010000127.1:0-9087 GCA_049599895.1 Bacteriovoracaceae bacterium
TCGAAGCTAAATTAGGAAAGTTTACCAATACAAGAGTTGAAGTTGATTACGATATTAAAGACCAAGGGATGGTAATCGAATCAGCAAATGGGATTGTGAATGGTTCTCTTAAACAGCAATTTAAGAATTTAGATAAGCTGTTTGAGTCTGTTGGTATTAAACCTTCAGAAGAAGAAGTGGATCTTGAGATGAATAATCATTCAGAAGATGATCCTCAAAATGAAGAAGAGTAAAGGAATAAATGAGCACACAATTTAGTAAAAGCCTTGATCTTAAAACTCTTCATAAAGCCTATGAATATTCACTCCCATTTCAAAAAATTGGAAAAGTCTTTTCCAATAAAGGGATGCTTTACGAAGTCAACCTCTCTCGAGCGGTGATTGGAAGTAATGTTGAGTTTGTCACTGAATTTGGAGATAAGTGCCTTGGTGAAGTTGTTGCGATTCAGGGAAATAAGTGCCTTGCGATGCCTTATCAAGAAATTTCAGGAGTCAACAGTGAGACTCGAGTCTTTCTTAAAGAGTTGACCACAACAATTAAGCTTTCAAAAAATATGTTAGGTCGAGTTGTGGATTTTCAAGGTAATCCCATCGATAATAAAGGGCCTATTACTGATCACGAAGAAACAAGAGATATCTTTGGGCAAGTCATTAATCCTCTTGATCGTCCTCCCATTAAAGAATCCATCGACTCAGGCATTAATTCTATCAATTGCTTTACTTCTCTAGGGAAGGGGCAAAGGGTTGCGATTATGGCCGGTTCAGGTGTTGGTAAATCTGTCACACTTGGGATGATTGCTCAGAAATCTAACGCTGATGTGAATGTGATTGCTCTCATTGGGGAGCGGGGAAGAGAGGTTCTGGAATTTATCGAAAATGATCTTGGCGAAGAGGGCCTTAAAAGATCAGTTGTCATTGTTGCAACATCTGATACTTCTCCTCTTATTAGAATGAAAGCGGCTTATGTCGCGACAACGATTGCTGAGTTTTTTAGAGACGAATCACAAGATGTTCTTCTCATGATGGACTCAGTCACTCGTTTTGCCATGGCCAATAGAGAAATTAGTTTAAGTGCGGGAGATCCTCCTGGACAAAAAGGTTATACTCCTGATGTTTTTGCAAGACTTCCTAAGCTCCTTGAAAGAGCGGGAACTAAAAAAGGTGTGGGAACGATAACTGGTATCTATACGGTACTTGTTGAAGGGGGCGATTTCGATGAGCCGATTGCTGATGCGATTCGAGCGATCGCTGATGGACACATTCTTCTTAGTCGTGAACTTGCTTCTAAAAACCATTTTCCTGCTGTTGATGTTCTCCAATCACTTTCAAGGGTTATGAATAAAGTTGTGACAAAAGAGCATCGAATTGTTGCGGGTCACTTGAGAAACCTCATGGCCGCTTATAAAGAAAATGAAGACCTTATTAATGTTGGCGCCTATGTGAGAGGCTCAAATCCCAATGTTGATAAGGCGATCTCAATATACCCAGAGCTTATGGGGCTTTTAAAACAAGAGCAAGGGATTTCAACAAACTTCTCTTTAGAGGAGCTTTACGACAAGATGGTCGATCTTGCAAGACGAGCAGAACAGTCTGTGAATCCCGATGCATTTTCAGAAGAAGAACAAGCAGGTTAAGGAAGTATAATTGAAAGGGTTTAACTTTAAACTAGAAAGTGTTCTTAAGCTTCGAAAGTTTCATGAAAAGAAAGTCATGAATGAGCTTGCTGATATTGTAAAAGAAATTGAAAGTACAAAAGAAAGAATTCGTGGAATTCATTCAGCGATTGATGAAGGTTATCAGTCGCAAAAGGTTGCTGTCACAGGACATGCCAAAGGACATGAGCTGTCTTTTTATCCTTACTTTTTCAAAGGGAAAAAAGAAGATTTAAAAAATCAAGAAAATCTCCTTCATGCTCTCGATAAAAAGTACCAAAGAAAGGTTGCTGAGCTTGCAAGAGCTCAGGGAGATGCCAAGATCATTCAAAACCTTAAAGAAAAAAAAATAGATGAATTTAAAAAAGAAGTGAATAAAAAGATCGAAGATCAAAGAGAAGAACTTGTGATCATGCGAAGGGCCATGAAAGAAGGGCAGAGGTAGACTATGAAATTTTTAAAAACTCTCTCCATCATTTTTCTTTTTCTGTCTCTAGGAGCAAATGCCCAAGATCAAAAAGATAAAAAGTCTGGAGATCAACCTAAGTCTTTAGAAGATAAAATTTATTCTGAAAAAGATTTTTATGAAAAGCTCAACAAAGAAGTGGAGCTTCGTCTACAAAAGCTTAAAAGACACGAAATTGTGAAGTACTCTCGTGAACTTATCAATAAAGAGTATCAGATTAAAGTTCTCGAGAAAGAATTAGAAAATAAAACTTATCTTTTAGGTCAAGGTGAGCAAGACCTTGAAAAGAAGATGGGGGAATTTAAAAAGAGCCAAGAGAACTTCCTTTCTTGTGTTGATAAGGTTGAAAAAGACAAAGAAAAGAGAATTGGCCATATGGTTGATGCTCTATCTGGGATGAAACCTGATGCGGCTGCTCAAGTTCTCTCTGTCCAGGACGCTTCAATTGCTGTGAAATTAATTGGGATGCTTGATTCAGTTAAAGTATCGAAAATATTTAATAAGATGGATAAGGAAGTATCTGCCCGGCTTCAAAAACAGTTTCTGAATATGCAAAAATAAAAAGAACTGCGCGATGCGAAATACAAGGTTTTATGACAAATAATTTAATGAGTTTACTCCATTCACCGTCTGCTAAAAGCTCAATGCCACTTGAGGGCGAGGGACTTATACAGAACCAACAAGGCCAAGTCGCTGGTGGAGACTTCAGTGAATTATTATTTCAAAGCCTTGGCGGCAATGCTGAGAACCTTTCACCAGAAACAAAAAATATCTTAGAAGCTCTTTTAAAATTTAACGCTGAATCTGGTGAGCTTGCTCTTTCTTCTGATCAGGTCTTAGGTCTTGTTGATCAAATGCCAAAAGAGAAGAAGCTTTCCTTTTTAAAAGAATTTAAAAAGGATCTTCCAGAGTTTTTAAACTCTCTTGCTGATCTTGAGAAACTTCCAAAAGACATTGTCCAAAACTTTGATCTTAAGTCTCTCTCTCAAAAGCTTGATTCTTTAACTTCAAAAGTTTCTTCAAATGAGAACCTTCAAGTTTCATCAGAGTTTAAAAAGCTATTTGGAATGAATGAAAGTTCTTCTCAAAAATTCGCTGCTCTTGAAAACTTTAAAGGGCACGATAAATTAAATCTTGCAAAAGAAATGAAGTCATCGGAACTTCAAAATCAAAACGTCTTAGAGATGAAAGAGAAAGTTCAAGCTCCAAAAATCTTTGACGGGCAAGAACTTGTTCAAATGAAAAAGGCCCATGCCAATCAAGCTGGACATGGTAAGCCTCAAGTTCAAAAAGTCAATGAGTTCGCTCAATTTCAAGGTGAGTCACTGATTAAGCCAAAGGCAATGAATTCAGCTGATTCAAGTTCACTTCAAGATATTCTTAATTCTGGAAAATCAGATAAAGTTGAAATTCCAATGATGATGACATCTGATGGGCAATCAGGTGGTTCTGAAAGTAATCTTGGACAATTTACAGCAAATCAAAAAATGGAAATGTTAAATTCTGGAAATAAAGCTGTTTCTGGAAATGAGACAATTAATATGCAATCTCTTTTAAGAGGTGCAGAGAACACTAATCAAGTTACAGCAAAAGTGATGCAACATTTAGAGCAAATGAATATTGCAAATCAAAATGAACTGAATGTTACTGTTGCTGATGAGGCCCTTGGGAAGTTTGACATTCAAGTTTCAAGACAAGGTCGAGGGGCGCCAATTGATCTTCAAATCAAAACTCTGAGTGAAGAAGGGGCGAAGTTCTTCACTGAAAATGAAGTCGAAATGCTAAAAACTTTAAATTCTAAAGGAATTAAAGTTTCAAACCTTAAAGTTTCCTCAGTTGAAACGGCGATTGCTTCTGCCGCAGGACTTTCAGATAAATCAGATCTTGGAAGTTCAAGCCAGCAATCACAAACGGGTGAAAATGGAAGAAATGGAAAAGGTCAGCATCAAGGTCATCAATCGGGACAATTTGATCATCGAGATGGCAGCGATAGAAGAAGACAACTTTGGCAAGCTTATCAAGAGGCAAACCAAAGATATGCTCAAACAGCATAAAAGGAATAAGTAGGGATGTCAGACATAGGAAGACCAGCTCCATCAGGACCTAATCCCTATCGTAATATCAAAAAAGCTGATGTTTCTAAGTTCAATAACGCTGCAAAAAGAAATGTAGGAAATGAACTTAATGATATCGCTGGATTTCGAGAAGAATCTCAATTCGTTGATCCCAAAAAACATAACCAAATGGATAAAGATGCTTTTATGAAGCTTCTGACTTTCCAGCTTGCGAACCAAGACCCCCTTAGTCCTATGGATCAGAAGCAATTCTCTGGGGAGCTCGCTCAATTTGCTCAGCTTGAGCAAATGGCAAAGATGAACAAAAATATTGAAGGAATGTCTGATAATATTCCAACTCAAGATAAGTTTTATGGTGCAAGTTTTATCGGAAAGACTGTTAAAACTTCAGGTTCATCAATTAATTACGATTCAAAACGAGGAAGTGCACAACTTCCATTCTTTCTTCACAAAGATGCTAAAAACGTTATCATCAGAGTTTATGATGATCGTAACCAAATGGTCTCTCAGTTTGAAAGAGAGAACATGTCTCGTGGTGCTCAATCAATTTATTGGAATGGGGCCCAAAGAGATGGAACTAGAGCAGGTGATGGAGCTTATCGATTTGAAGTCATCGGCTTTGATGAACAGAGTGAAGCGTTTAAAGGCCAGACTTGGGCCCAAGGTCTTGTGACTGGTGTAACTTTTGAAAATGGTGAAACAGTTTTAACTGTTGATGATAATAAAAAAGTCTTTTTAAGAGATGTGATGTCTTTTGGATTGAATAAAGAGGGTGCGGCAGCAAAGCCTCAAGCAATGGCCCCAAAACCTTCTATGCAAGCAAAAGCCCAAGCGATGGCTGCTCCAGCCCTGGCCCAGCTTGACTCTTCGCCAAACTTACCGTCTTATGATGAAGAAGTCGAAGTTCAGCAACCGCAACAAGCTGTGAATCAGGCACAAGGTTTAAAGCAGTACCAGCATAATTTTCGAATGGAGTAATGTTCCCTACGGAAAAAATTGCGCAGTGCAAACTCGGAGCACTTTGATTTAAGATAGAGAAGTAGAGAGTAAAAAAAGAAACTATGACTAACGGAAACATTAACAACATTCTTATTCCAAACGTAAATAGGGCCAATCTTAAGGAACAAGTTACGAATGATAAGAAGAGTGTTGAAAATCCGGATGAGTTTAAATCCCTTCTTAAAGAACAGCTTTCTGGAATAGAAAAGCAAGAGCAGGGAATCAAGCTTTCGGTTCACGCTGCCAAAAGATTGCAAGAGCGATCAATGGATGTGGATGCACCAGAGCTTAAAAAATTGAAAGAGGGAATGGAGAAGCTTGAAAAGAAAGGTGGACAAGATTCTCTCTTAGTTACGAACAAAGGGGCTTATATCGTTGATATCCCCAATAGAACCATCGTAACGGCTATTGATAAAGAAAGTTTAACAGAGAATGTCTTTACGAAGATAGATTCGACGTTAATTTTAACTTGACTGAACTGAAAACGATTAAGTTTTCAGCCCCCCGGGAGGGGACCAGCAAGCGTCAGCGCGCGGTCTTCAAAAAGGGGAACTGAGAGTTTAATCGTAGGTATATTAAAAAAGAGTAATTAGGAAGAATTAGGCTGGTCCTTTCCGGGAGCCTCGAACTAAACCCGTCGTTGTTTATTCACTTCCAAAATTATTCGTAGGAAAACTTTTTAAGTAAAGTTGCCACAGCGTTACGTCTAGGGAGGGACAAATGGGTATTTTACGTTCGTTTAACATTGGTGTGACAGGTCTACAGGCCGTGGGATCTGGAATGGGTGTTATTGGTGATAACATCGCAAACGCCAACACTAACGGTTTCAAGTCTTCAAGAGCAGAATTCCAAGACGTTCTTGCAACTTCACTTAAAGGTATTGAAGGTGGTGATCAGTTTGGTGCTGGTACTAAGCTTGCTCACATTAAGCAAATTATGTCTCAAGGGGATGTCGCGAGAACTGATGTTGTGACTGACCTTGCAATCAACGGTAACGGATTCTTCGCTGTTGAAGCTCCATTTGGAAGAGGTTACTCAAGAGATGGTTCAATGCACTTTAATAAAGAAGGTGAGCTTGTTAATGCTGATGGATACAAAGTCCTAGGTTACGCTTACAACGAAGATGGTGAGCCAACAAATAAAGTTGAAGAGATTAAGTTAGGATCGACAACTATTCCAGCAAGAGCAACAGAAGAAGTTAAAATCAATATGAACATCGACTCAAGAGAAGATGTTAAGCAATTTAACACTGAAGACCCTGAGAAAACTTCAAACTTTACAACTTCAGTTACTGTTTATGACAACATTGGTACTCCAAGAGTCGCAACAGTTTACTTCAATAAAACGGGTAACAACTCTTGGGAATACCATGCAATGGTTGATGGAAAAGATGTTGAAGGTGGTGAAGAAGGAAAACTTGTTGAAATGGCCAACGGTTCTCTTACCTTTGATGATAAAGGACGATTACAACAAGAAACAGAAGGAACAAATGCCTTTAACTTTAATAAAGGTGCAGCTCCTGGACAAAAAATTAAATTCGACTTTGGTGAAAGTATTGCTGAAGGTGGAGAAGGTAAAAACGCCACAACTCAGTACGGTTCAACTTCAACAGTTGCTAAAACATCTGTCGATGGTTACGAAGCGGCTTCACTTGGATCACTTTCATTCAATGATAAAGGGATCCTTACTGCGGTTTATACCAATGGTGAAGCAAGAGATGTTGCCGCCATTGCCGTTGCAAAGTTTGAAAACAACGAAGGTCTTTTCAAACTTGGTAAAAACGTCTTTAAAGAATCTAAAGCTTCTGGTGAAGTTTCTTTAGGTCGACCAGGTGAAGGGGGACGTGGTGAAGTTCTTTCGAAATCAATCGAACTTTCAAACGTTGACCTTGCCAATGAGTTTGTTTCTCTTATGACGGCACAGAGAAACTTTCAGGCCAACGCAAAAGCTCTGACAACGGCCGATCAGATGCTACAAGAAGTACTCAACATTAAACGATAATAATCTCCCAATATTATCTTTTGGTTAACGGGGCGAATTTATTCGCCCCTTTTTTTGGGGAAGTTTTTAAGAAAAGCTTTCAAGACGAGCTTGAAAAATAACTAACAAACGGTTCAGGATGTCCTTTAAAACGGTTTTCTTTCTCCCTAATATAGTTCATGCCAATTTTATTGAGAACATTTTTTGAAGCAATATGTTTGGGATGAGTGACCGCAACAACTTTTTCAAGTTTCAATTCATCAAGTCCGTAGGATCGTAAGCGAGAAGCTCCTTCTGTGGCATATCCTTTGCCCCAAAATAAAGGCTTTAACCGGTAACCAATTTCGACTTCAGGAGTATCGGCGGGAGGCTTCAAGCAAAACCATCCCATAAACTCTTGGCCTTCTTTATTGATCGTTGCCCAAATCCCAAGACCTTGCTTTGTTGGATAATGAGAAATAATTCTTTCTAGACCAGCTGGAACTTCATCTTCAGTGACTGTCTTATGA
Organism: Bacteriovoracaceae bacterium; assembly: GCA_049599895.1. Classification (GTDB taxonomy): domain Bacteria; phylum Bdellovibrionota; class Bacteriovoracia; order Bacteriovoracales; family Bacteriovoracaceae; genus JBMYPC01. The sequence goes on from JBMYPC010000127.1 coordinate 7,681, forward strand.
GGATTGATGAACCTTAGAACTTCTTTGTTAGTGTCCATTTCGATGAGATCTTCTAAGTCGGAATGATTTAATTCTCGAAAGAGAATTCTTTCAGTTTCAAGCATATTTAGGCCTCTTTAATAGGAAAATGAGATTGGAACTAATCACCATCACTGCCGATCGCTTCAACCGGACAAGCTTCGAGAGCTTCAATACAGTTTTCAATATCGGCATCGGTTTGTGGTTGGAGTTTGACAAAGGCATGGCCATCTTCATCGTTCATTTCAAAGAATTTAGGTGCTTCAACAATGCAAGCATCACAGGCAATGCATTGGTCGTCTACATAGAAACGACCAGCTGCATTTTGATCCCATTTTGAACTTTTATCGGCCATAGAGAATTAGAGTTGGTTAAGTTTATTTGTTTTCCAAACTCGAACTTCTTTTTGAACATTATTCATCATGTTCTGACGAAGTGTTCTTGAAATCACTCGAGCAATATCAAGCTTAGTTTTTTCAACTTCTTGCTTACCAAGTTTTGAACTTGCTTCAGGTTGAGCAACTGTGACTTCTTTTTTTGCAATAAGAACAGTCGTACCAACAGGCTCTTCAAAAGTGTGAACTTCATTTAATGATTTTGAAAAAATAGATTTCACTTGCTCCGGCTTAAGAGTGACATCGCCTTTATAACCAGTCAGTCTGTTGACTTCAGCAGTTTTTGTAAACTTAAGGTTATATTTTTTAGAAAGTCTATCAAGGGCCTTAGTGTTTCCTGAAAGAAGATGTTTCTGAGCATCAGCTTGAATTTCTTTCATAAATTTCCCTAGCTCATCACCTTTTGAATTTCGAATGATGTCTAGAGCTAGTTCTCTTTCGTGGTCTTCATACTTTGCTTGCTTCTCTTCTTTTCTGCCTGTCACGTGAATGATGTGATAACCAAACTTTGTTTTAACTGGCTTAGAGATCCCATTTTTCTTTAGGGCTTTAGCGGCATCCCAAAAAGGCGCCACCATTTTTCCTGCACCAAACCAACCAAGGCTTCCACCCATTTTGATTCCTGTTGTAGGCTCTGTATTAGAGTCTTCTGTGTGCTTGTTGGCCATGCTTTTAAAGTTTTTAGGAGTCAGTTTTTTGTAAATGTCATCGATCTTCTTTTTCACGTCAGCTTCTTTTTTCCCGGCAGTCTTAAGAAGAATGTGGCTGGCCTGAACTTCAAGTTTTTGATCGAGACTTGGCTTTTTAGCAGTAAAAGTTGTTTTTACTTTTTCTTTGTTTTCAGGCTTAGCTAAAAACTCTTTGAGTTCCTTATTTGAAACAGGAAGATTTTCTCTCATTTGAGCTCTATCAAGCCTTACAAAGCTAATTTCTCTTCTTTGATCACGGTATTTCATCAGTTCTTTTGCCAGAGCTGAAGAAATGGTAAAGCCGC
>JBMYPC010000128.1:0-9022 GCA_049599895.1 Bacteriovoracaceae bacterium
TCAAGGTCTTCTGTTTCTGTTGGGTCATATTCTTTAACGAAAACTTTGAAATTTTGAAAAAGACCGGAGGTTGGAAGTTTCCACTGAAGTCTTAAAGAATGTTTTTCATAATCAAAACTGCAGTCATTATCAGCAATTTTAAAGCCTGTGAACTCTTTATTTGTGGGAGGGCTAATTGTGGGAACGATACAATAAACAGTTGGATTTGTCTCATTGTCATCATCTTCAACAACATTCACAAAATGCTTTCGATCAATTGCACCACCTGAATTTGATGTTTGATCAATATGAGAGATGATTGAAAAACAGTATTGATTATTATCATTGGCCGTAATGCCAATAATTTGAACAGATGATTCATCCCAGCTTTGAGCCTTTCTAAAACTTCTTCGATTAACGGTCAGTCCTGCACAGTTACCAGTCCCTGCGTTCACGTTACTTGTGGTACTACTATCCTCATCAGAGAAAGTAAACCTTGTTGGAGTGGTATCAGTTGGGCCATCGTGACAGTAAATATGAAAGTCATCCACATAACCAGTACTAAGAAGAGGTGTATCAAAATGAATTTCAATCTTATCTTGATCCGCAACGGTTCTTGGGTTTTCAATACTTGTAATCCCATCAAATTGAACAAGTGGTGGGAGGACTTGGCGGAATTTATACTCGCTGAGGATTAATTCACTTTCTTCTGTCCCATCACATGTCTCTATTGGGCAAGCGAGAACTTTCACTTGATAAAAGGCATAAGGATCAAGTCCGTCAATTTCAATAGTATCAAAACCGGCAGGACTTTTCTCTGTTCCAAGGTCCCTGGTTGAAAGGATTCCACAATCTGAATCAGTGGCACAGTAGTCGGTGATATTAACAGTATCGTCATTATAGGCTGTATTAAGATCAATAACGAAGTCTCCAGGTAGAAGATCTCCAACAATGGCATCAAACCCAGGCTTTACAGTCCCTTCGTTTTCGGCACCTGTTCCATCAAAAAAGCTGTCAGCATCGGAAATTCTTTTATAAACCACTCGATAATGATCAATCTCACCTGAGCCGAGCTCCCATGAAACTTTAAGTTTATTAAGAACGCTTGTATCTGATGCGTTCGTTTTCTTTGCTCCTGTGAGACTAAAAGCAGTACTCCATTCAGCAGGGTTTCCAGGCTTTTCCGTTTGAATTATGATAAACTTGTTATTTGTTTCTCTTCGATAAGTTCCAAGTGATGCGTTTTCAACAACTGCTGCTGGAAGAAGGGGAGTGAGTCCTTCATTATCCCAACCTCTATGAATACAGCGAACTCTTGCATAATAACGAGTATCGGGAGTTAGGTTATTAAAGGTGTAAGAGGTTCTGTCTTTATCGACAATTTGCTCATCTGATGTGTCGGCACTTTCAAGATTCTCAGGAGAAGCTTCAGCAAGACGAACTTCATATTTATAAGGATCTGAATCTTTCGGTGAGAGAAAGTCTTGAGAATCGACGGCAGAAACCCAATGAACCGTGAGTTGGTTTTTAGCATTACCCGCAACTCCTAGAGTCACATGTGATACTCCATCAAAGTCACACATTTGATTACCCATTGTTTTGACAGGTAATGAAGTGATTCCTGAGTTTGAACGAAGCCCAGTTAGTGAATCATAGACTTCTACTGAAAAACTATAGGTAGAGTTTTCAACAATATCTGGAGAGGCATAGGCATATTGATAGAAACCACCTGCGGCAAAACTTAAAGAAGATGAACTCACTTCTCTTGGAGTGACTTCATTGTCTTTAAAGATAAGATAGCGATAATCAATTTGATTCCCTGGATGGATTGGAAAAATAAGTTCAATCTTTTTATCAGACGTTGCTCTGGCTTCAAGAATTCCAGGGTAGTTGATCGCTACTTGCGCACCACCATCACTACTCGATTCTTGAACTTCGGTTTCTTCAACAGTTCCAACACAAGAAGCGAATATGAGAAGAGAAAATAAAGAGCCGCATAAGATTAATGAATCTTTTTTGAGAACTTCTCGAAATAGAAAACGCTTTTTCTTCATAAACATAATAGGATTACTTCAATTGTTCATATCACCCATTGTGGGTTTTTTACGTACGTACGTTTTATTATATGAGCGCATCACATTATCTTATCGGTAAGTTTTAAAAATCAGTTAACTCTTTGTAATTGAAAGATTTTTTTGTTGAGGTTTTTGCTGCCTTTAAAAAGGCCTTTTTTTGAAAATGACAGCTATTTGTGGCAAATATTTGCTAACCTCCCTGAAATACGAGAGCTGTGAACGAAACTTTGAGTTTAAGAAGGCTTAGGGGTGTCTAAGGTTTTAAGGGCGATGACCATAAGGTCTACAAATTTTTAAAGCCTTAGACAGCTTTGACAGAAGTTCTTGGCAAAACTTCAATGAGAGGCTTTACCCGAAAAGAAAATCTAAAAAAAAATAGGGGATAAAAAAAATGATGAAATCCCTTTATTGTCTATTGTTTTTCATTACTTAGGTCATACTTTTTAGTGTGAATTCTAGAACCTCCAAAGAACTTCTCTTAGGTCACCAGGCTTAAGTTAAAATAATCAAGTAATGAGTGGAAAAAATTGCCGGAAGTTTTAATCTCAAAGAAGTTTTAACCGATGAGATTGTTAGAGAATTTTCGACATGACAAAGTCTGTTTCTTTAGAAAGGGCCTTGATCGATTAGGAAAAATCAATTTGAAGTTAAAAACTTACCATTTATCTAAGACCTTTATGGATGTGGACTCAGCCTTTATTAAGGTTATGGCCTACGTGTGTTTATTTTCATTCATATCTTGTGTTGGGACTATTGAAGAGACGGCCCCTCAAGAAACTGACAATGCAGAGACACTTCAAGAGGTTATTAATTTTACTGGTATTAAAGATGCTTTCCCTATTGCCCACGATAAAGTTGCCGTGGTGTTTCCCGCTGTAACAGGTAGTGATGAAGATATTACTTATTTTATTAGTTATGATGGTGAGATTCCCGACACCAAAAGTCCCGCCGGCCTTGAAAGATATTACGATGGATCTTATATTCATATTATTAGAGGACTTGATGCTGGAAATGAATACCTTATAAAGGTGACCGTTAAAAACAAAAAGACAGGAGCGATTGGGGAAAACAATATCACCTTGACTGCGAGAACTTTTACAGACCTGACGTCTAATTTTTCAGGGATTAATTCTGTTTCAAACCTTCAGGGGGTTCCTGGAAATACCTCATTAAGAGTCGAATGGCAGAAGGTTCAAGACGTTGCTCCTTTTGGGGTTGGTAAACAAGACGTCGCCTTTTATCAGATTAAGGTTCTCGATGGGGATATTGATCCTAAGTTTATCAACTCTGACAATCTTGCTCCAGGTCTCTTAAAAGAAGTGATTGTTTCGAAATCAAAAAGATCTCACATTATTAATGGTCTTATTCCCAATAAGAAATATCATATCCAAGTTCGGGCACAGAATAACTATTATATAGAGAATGCAAATAAAGGTGTGAAGCACGAAGAGAATGTGAAGTTTATCACTAAGGCAACACTTAACCCAAGCAGTACTGATATTGATTTCGATCAAGAGTCTTTAACGATTGCAAAAGGGCAGGGAGAGCTTGGGCTTTCAACAGTCATTGCAAATTGGAAAGCTGCCGTTGGTGGTTTTAATCATTATCGGCTTTATTATACTAAGGTGGTTGATGCCGATGACACTGAGCCTGTAGGTTCAGCTTCAATGTCTCAAAGGGCCTTATTAAAATTTGATGCTGTTGGCAATTTTGGAGTAGGCCCTACCTATGCTGCAGATATTAAAAATTGTACTCAGACAGGCGTAAAGATTGAAACTTTTCTTAATAATGCCGCGGGACATGGAAATATTCCAGTTGAATGTCAAAGAGTGGGTTACGATAAAAACCAAATGATTGTGAATACTCTTGAAGCCCATACTGCCTATGAGTTTCGATTAGTGATTTGTTCTGATGAACCTTGCTCTAACTTTCAAGCGAGCTCTATTATCGGGGGGGTTGTGACAACTCCATCTCTTGCTGATTTTGAATTTGATTTAGATCTTCAAGGCCCAAAAAGCGTTAACGCTCCAGGAGAATTTGAACTTTATTTTAAGGACAATGCTATGCCTGATTTTGATGCAGGTGTCTTAGATGGATTTATTGTTGCTGAGATTAGAGATAATAATATTTATTATATTAATCACCCTAATATGCCAGATGGAGCTTTTGTTTCAGATCTTATCATGAGGCCTTATGATCCAAGAAATGATGAAATGCTTGTTTTCGATGGTTATAATCTTAATGTTCCCAATTTAAGTTATACGCTTGAAGTGACTCCTTATATAATTAAAGGTCTTGATGATAGTAATGATCCTATAATCGAAACCTATCCGGCAAAGAAGCTGACATTAGAAAGTGTTAGTTTCGCTCCTTTAGCTCCAGGGGTTTATAATACTGAGATTCCTTACTCTGTGATAGTCACTGGGTGTAATGAAAATGAAATTGAAGACTTCGTTGTTGAATTTACCGAATCACCTCATCCTGAGGGGATGTATTCTCATTTTAGGATTTTTATCCATAAAGGTTTAGATGTTGCTCCAGAAGTTCTTTTTGATGACACCAACGACGAGGTAACAACAGTGTTAGTTGATACATTGACAGCGGAACTCCCTGTTCTTGCCAATGATCCCACCAGTGAATGGTCCTATCGAGTGACTTTCCCAGGTCTTGCTAAAACAGGTGATTATACTGTAGGAGTAAAAACTTATTATTATGACCCTCTTAACCCTGCTGTCCCGGTGGAAAGCCCTGATCAAGAAGATACCAATCCTAGTATTCCAGGGGGGCAGGTCGCCAACGCCCGAAACTGTGACCATACTCTTCTTTAATGAATTTGTGAATAATTCAAAGTTATTGAACAGAATCAGCAGGGTCGTTTTCTTCAAGAAATAGGTTATTCATTTCATCAATGTGATCAATAATTTTTGAATTGGTATTCTCACCATCAAATCTTGCTTTGAGTTCGTCAGGAATTTCTGTGGCCCGATATTTTTTATTATTAGAGGTTCTGATCCAATGGCCATCAATAATCTTTTTACGATGAAGGATGCGGATAGGCTTTATTGAAACAATATGCTCACTATTAAAGAGTATAGGAATGGACTCAACCCCTAGGGATTGATCTGGTTCATCATTGAGAATGAGAAATTTGTAAAATTGCATATTTATCCTACCTCTCATCAGAAGCTATGATGAGTGGGCCTCAAAGTATAGCCCCCCTGTAAAAAAACCAGAAAACTTGAAAGTGATAAGAGAATTTTTTGAATTGTTAATATTGGATTAGGTTACTGTTAGAAAAGAGGGGGGGCCGCAAAAAAAGCCGTTTCGATTCTGCATATATTACAAAGGGAAACAATCTGAGTTGAAAATCATTTATAAAATGATCCACAACAAACTAAACGTTAGCTTTCGGAGAATCCCCATGATTTCGAAAAAGTTTCAAAAATTGGCAACATTAACGTCATTACTAACTCTCGCTTCAACTACTGTTTGCGCAGGTCCTTACTTTGGAGAGGCACTCACTGGGATTATGCTTCTTGAGTACAGCAAGCAGTATGATAAGCACACTGTTTTTGATGGTCCATATGTTTTAAAAGAAGGTTCATACAATTTTGATTCTGAGATTGTGAGAAAGTTTGGGGCCACAGATGTTGAAAGTCCATTTGGTGTTGCTTCAATTCGAGACAGCCAATATGGTCTTAATAAACCCTCTAAAGATAGTAAACTCAGTTTTCAAAGTGCCGGGACAAGACTTTTTCCAGTTGTTGAATCGGCTACAGACTTCTCACATCCTTATGACGGAGATGAGGACCGTGGTTCATTAGAAGCCCATCCCAATTATCCGGATGCTTTTACTCCTAATTTTACAATTAATGGAAAGGTCATTAAGGGGTCTGAAGAAGTTGATAAGTTCCTTTGGGACTTTTATGGGTATGACAAAGAAAAAGCTTATAGTGCTGACTTTGATTTTAATGAATTTCCGCTTACCGCACTTATTTCTTACGGTCACCCAGAGCAAAACAAAGTCAAAGTCGGAGATGTTGGTAAGGGATATAAAATGCAGGGGACTTTTGGTCACCTTGGCCTTTACCTTGGCAAAGGTGTTTCAAGAAATAGCCCTTATGGTCTTCATAATAACCAATGGTGGGGAGGAGAGTCTGATCATTCTATGGGACAAAATGAAAGGCAGACCGTCAACGTTACAACAGTCGGTTTAAAAGGTGTTCCGGCTAAGACATTTAATAAAAACTTCTATGTCACGACAAGACTTCTTAATGAGCTTCAGGGAGGAGTTGAGTTTCCCAGTAACTATAAATTTGATTATTTTCATGCTGCAAGTTTAAAAGATGCAGTCTCTCATTTTAGAGGATGGATTGATAAGTCTTATGTCCGCTTTGATGTCTTTCCTAAGAACTATGACCATAGCAGAGGGTATAAAACCTATTTTGAACTTCTCAAGAATTCAAATATCTACCACCAATACTGTGCTGAACATATTACGAATGCTCTTAATGTTGCGGCAAACCTTCCTCAGAATGAGAAAGGTTATATCGCTATGTTTGGTGCAGAAGACTATTATGTGAAAGCTCCTGTAGGAGACTCTTATGAAATGATTAAAGTTCTTGGTGGGAAAAGTCTCTTTAAGAGGGTGAAAAAGCTTTGGGCTGAGCAAATCAAGAGACCTTTTCCTATCGTTGAAGACTTTGAGCCTTTATGGATGAGAGGGAATTCATTTCCAAGAAAGTCTTATACAAAAAGTCTTGTTGGAAGAGACAGCGAAGGTAAGGGGTCTTATCTGTACCATTATCAAAAAGATGAAGATGGAAATTATAAACCTGCGGCAATTAAATATAGTTCAGCGATTGAGAGATCTAAAGTTGGTAAGTCAATGGTTTGGTCTCCTGTAACGACAGCAGAGCTTCTTGCTAATATCTCTGAAACATACGCAAATTTTAAAGTGACAAGCTCAATTGTTGCAGCAAACTTTTTTCTTGGTACGATTAAGACTTTCTCTGAGCGAACAGGGTTCTCTCAAAATTTAATTGCTTCAAAAGTTCCAGCGGTAGTTGCTCCAATGGTTGTTCTCGATGCGGTTTCGAGTCAATTTCTTGAAGTCGTGGCCGACCGATCGGTTCTTTCAAGCTATACAAAAGAGGATTTCGAAAAATTAGCGAGAAAGTCAGTTGAAACTTTTGTTAATGGAGCTTTCGCGCAAGGCTTTGATAAAGCTCCTGAAGCAATTCAGTTGGCGACAAAAAAACTTGCTCTTGAGTGGCTCGATAAGAAAACTGGTGCAAGTAAGAAGTTCATCAATGAACTTGGAAGACTCGCTAAGTCTTATTTTGAAAAAGGTGCGGAACACGCTAAGCACAGTGCTTATATGAGATACAGACAAGTGGTAAGAGATTCATTTAAAGACGTAAAAGGATTAAGAGGAAAAATTACTTTTCAAGAAAATGTCCACTACGTTGTAGAGAATGAAAGTGAAATGGGCCAAAAAGTCGTGAACTATTATTCTAATCCTGCCATTGTTCATCGAGCCGAAACAGGGCTTCATCCGTATCATAAAGATGTGTGGATGAAGACGGTTGGGACGGTTGTTAATGCTGGTTCTGTAAGTTATGCAGAAGGTGTGGCCCAAACGTTTGCGGATGCGGAAGGTAATGTTAGTCAAATTATGAAAACTGACCCTAAAGCTCCTGTCGCTTACAAAGCGAGTGATCTTGTGGGTGATGAAATGAGCTTTGAATTCAAAGAAGAAAGTCTTTCTAAAGCGACTGAACTGGAAAATACTCAGGCTGAGGCGAACTCGCAAAATGATCAAGCTCCAGTGAACTCTGTTGCTCCAATAGATACTCAGACCCAAGAACCAAATGATACAGGTGTTCTCTTTGAAGAGCCCGTTATTAATGACAGACAAGTGCAAATTGATGAAAGGCGACGAGAAAGAGAACAAAGAGTTCAAACCATTATTCAGAATTCAAAAAGAGCTCAATAAGAAGAATAAATAGAGGGCCTGATATTCAGGCCCTCTATTTTAAGCAGCATTTTCATCTTGTGGAACGGGAATATCTGGAGGCGAGTCTTGGGTATCCTCTTCTAGAAGATTAGCCGAAGCCAAGTAGCTATTCAGGGCCTCTGGAATATCTTGGAAAAAATCATTCTCTCGAAAATTAACCGGACCGAGCTTCTTTTTTCCTTCTCTTTCAGCATCAACAAAATGTCTTCTTAGGCGAAAGAGAGGTCCTGCAATCCGGTGAGAGAAAAACATTCCCCAAAGGCCAATGATAAAAGAGATCACTGATGAGACACTGAAGAAGATCTTCGTCATAAGTGATCTTTGTTCCTTAATAAGAACAAAGAAGGCATGGTCTTCTGGAAGTCCAAGGGCCTGACCTTTCGCTAGAAAACTTTCAAAGAAAAAGTAATTGGAAAGAAAGATAATCGAGACACTAAAGACTACCGTGAGAATCACATAGCCCATAAATCTCCATTGAAACTTGGGATTAATGAGATAGATTCTGCCTTTTAAAAACAACTTGGAAAACCAAGAAACTTTTGGAGTGGCAATTGCATCTGGTTTGTTCTGGTTATTAGTATTCATAATCATACTCACTGTTTGAGTCATCCTCATACTGACTCGGTTCTCTATTAGGTTCGTCATTATATTCTGATCTGCTAAATTCACCATCTTGAATAGTGCTTAGCACTTCTTCATTACGTCCTCTGTCTGTTTGCGAATCTGGGTAGATGGCATCATCATACTCAGTATCTACAAACTCTTGTTCGATCTCATCGTCGACGACCTCAATGCCTTTATAGGTGAGAATTTGATTCTTAAAGACATCAGTCTCAGCATTGGCCTTCATTGAAATCCACTCTTCTGGAGTGAAGCCTAGATCGGCTTCAGATTTTATTGCCAATATTTCTTCAAAGGTGAGTTGCTCTTTAATAACGAGATAAAAAAT
>JBMYPC010000129.1:0-8918 GCA_049599895.1 Bacteriovoracaceae bacterium
GTATGGGCTTGTATTGGATCATTTTTTGCTCCTGAGAAATACGCTCCAAAAGTGAGTTCTATAATTGTCTATTCTGGTGTCGCGGCAGTTTCTTCAAGTTTAATTACATACATTTTTCAATCTTTTAGGGGTTAATAAATGGCCAGGTATCCATACCACTTAAGAAAGAAGGTTAGTGCATTAGGAGTGTTGTCAATAAACAATATTATTGTTTGCAGTTTATTGTACTTAGTTTTGTTTCATGTTGGAGTAACACCACTATACATTCTTGGGATTCTATTAATTTACATTTTGTTTATTAAACATATTGAGCATCTTTTACCAAAGCATTTCCTCAAAGAAATTAAGTCAAATAGAGTCTTTTATTGGTCTTACTCTATTAGGAGATTAGATGACTGATTTATTTCCCATCATTGACCGAGAAAACCATTACCTCATTAGCCTCGATGGTTATGAGAGCAAAATGATAGAGATTGAAGGGATTGATTTTGATCAACTCGATCAAGAGTCAAGTGAATCATTTTTCAATGATCTCTCTGATTCACTTGACTCTTTAAAGGATGGTGAGCTTATTAAATTTTATTCAATTCAAAATCGTCATTTTATTCAACTTAATAAAGAAAGTAACCTGAACTTCAACTTGAAGACAAAACCACTCCATGACTCTCTCGAACTATTCTTTGGAGATTCTGAAATCAACTCAAATATTGTCTTCTATGACAATTATTTAACCATTAACAATGATTATCTTAAGTTAATTTCTATAAAAGAGTTTTCAAATTTAGAAATAAACCAATCATTTCTTCCAGAGGATCTAGAGTATGTGGTTATGTTAAGAAAAATAGCCCACTCAGATTCTGAAAAGATGTTGGAGTCAAAAAGAAATTCTTCTTCTGTAAATGATCACAAATATAAAAAAGATATCCAAGGGCAATTAATATACGACCAGGCGGAATCTCTTCTACACCGCCTTAAAAATGGTGAAACCTCATTATTTAATATGGAAATGTATATTTTAGTAAGGGCAAACTCTTTAAGTGAATTAAATAACAAAACAAATATTGTTATTGAATACTTTCGATTAAACAAAACGTCTCTATTTATAGAAGGTCACAACCCATTCAAAGGAAAGACAGGTATACAAAATTGCTATAGAAGCCTTATTCCTGGAGTAAATTGTCAATTAAATAGAAGAAATATCCCCAATATAACTGATCACCTAAAGTACCTTCTTCCAGTAAACAAATCATTTATTCACGACGAAGGAATTGAATTTTTTGACCAAAGGGATAACCCAATATTTCTCGATATTAGAAATCCAATGTTTAAAAACAAAAATACTTTAATTAGTGGCCCTTCGGGTGTCGGGAAATCATTTTTAGCAAATATTCTTATTCAGGGATATGCGAACGAAATACCAAGCTTAATCATTGATCAGGGTGGTTCATTCCGTAGAACTACAAGGTATTTTGGTGGTGTTGAACTACACCTTGCACTAAATCCAATGCAATTTAAAGAGAAGTACTTCCTCGCTGATTTTATTACCTCTGTATGTGGATCTAATGTGTTTAACAAACTTGAAAGAGGGAAGTTGTTAAAACACATTGAAGGTTTTCTCGAAACCAACGACACAAACAAATTCTTTGATTTAATTGAACATTTAGAAGAATCGTATTTCAAGGACTTGAGTTTATATTTTGAACCAATTAAAGAATATTTCTCAGAAGATGTTATTCCATTTAAAAAGATACTTTATGTCGATTTAGAGAAATATCCTAAAGAAATTTTAAAGCCTCTTCTTCTAAACTTGCTTCAATATTATGAAAACATTGAATCACCAAACAAGCAAATGGTCATTGATGAAGTGATAGAGCATCTTGAGACTAATGCAAGGTTTGTTGATCAAAGAATAAGAAAAGATCGAAAGAAAGGTGGGAACATTACAATCATCACCCAGTTAATCGATGATCTAATCATTGAAAGTGAAAATGATGACAGACATATTGGAAGCTCTTTAATTAATAATGCCCATCTATTCTTCTTGTTTCCTCAAGTTGTAGAGAGATGTAAACATATCTCTTATTTTGATAAAGAAAAAATGAATCAATGTCGTTTCAAAAAGGGCTATTACAGTGAGTGTTATTTCAAAACATTTGATTCTGAAATTAGAAAGATAATAAAAATTAGAGTTACACCTTTAAGAATTGAGCTGAACCACACAGAGAAAGGAGCAGATGAAGGTCTTAACAACTACCTGGAAGAGTATTCAAAGTTCTATAACAATGAACAAGAAGCAATAGACGCTTACGTAGGGATGAAATATGTCAAAAATATTACTAATGAGTATATTAATGATTACATTTGGGAGTAAGGCACAAATCATCTCTCCAGGTGCTGTATCTTTGTTCAGTCTTGTATCTGATACTGCCTCAACTGCTGCAAACACACTCAAAATTCTACAGGTTGCGAAGGAAACATCTGACCAAATTGACAAGTACAACATTATTGCAGTTAGACAGTTTCACACAGCAAAAAGGATTGAGAACCACATTGAACAATTAAAGCGGTTGAATAAATTAAAAGTGAAGGATCACAAGAGCTTTAATAGAAAGCTTGCATATCTTAAGCAAAATATTGTTGGCCTTAAAAACAATATTGATTGGTTAGCAGAAGATGTTGTAAGGGCATATGGCTTTGAAGAGAGAAAGGAAAATGAAGTCGATGATATCATCAAGGATGAAATCGAACTGGCAAAACAAGAAAAAATTGCTGCTATGGGTGGAAGTATTAATACCCATGTCCAAAATATAGATATAACCAATGCAATCACTGGCCGTGTTTTAAACAAAATGCGAAGTGATAACAGAGATTATCAACTTGAAGATATTTCAATAAAAAGATCTAAAAACATTAGGGAGCTAAGAAGAAAACAAGAGCTATCGAAATGGCTTGGAGATAATGGAAATGAAGCCGTAGAGGAGAGCTATGAATAGCAACTTACGGAATGAGATATTGATTGAGAGTGACTCCATTAGAGAGCTTATAAAAGAAAGTCTTGTTTATTTTGAAAATTCGTTACCTGCATTTTTCTTAATGGCCATATGTATTCACATGATACTTTCTAAACCTTCTAGTGAATTTCTTACGAAAGGTTTCTTGGCAATACTTGCTCTAATTGTCATAGAAAATTCATATTTTGAAGCCATAGATGCTTCAATTGATCTTGCGAATGAAAGATTAAAGAGCAAAGCTAATGACAATTTGATTTTAAAAGGGATGATATTAGAAAATAACTTAACAAATAGAAACTTTACGGGTTATTCACTTGAAGGGAGTAAAACGACATTTAAAAATTTAATTTCTAATCCTTCTTCAATTTTAAAGTTCATAAAATACAATTTACTATCATTCCCTGTTAACGAGATATTATCAATTGTCCTTCACCTTGTTACACAATTGTGCTTTATAGCTAACAAAGCTGTTTTTAGCATTATGTACTATTTAGGATATGGTCTATTTGGCATACCTTGTATTTTGTTTCTATTTCCAGGCATGGAAGGTTCTCTAAAAGGTGCGATCCTTAATTTTGTAACTTGTTTAGTTGCTCCACACATTCTAGTTTTTCTAATAGTTCTTATCACAGACGAAATGAAGTTAAATGTCACTACGGGAAAAATAATTGGAGGAAGCGTAGAGGGAACTGCACTCTTAATTGTTTTAACAGTATTAATCGCTATTGTACCTGTTCTTAGTTATAAACTTGTAACAGGCTCAGGTATTTCCTATGTATCCTCTCTTGTTTCTACTGCTACTATTGGCAACATTTTAAATGGTGCAAAAACACTATCAGGCTTCAATGCAATAAAGAAAAACGGGTTTTTCAAGTCATTAACAAAAGGTTTTGAATCTTCATCAAACAAGAGTCGATTGAGCAACCCTGGTGACTCAAAGCCAAATCTTTTTGAAAGAGTTAGAACCAAAGGATTATTCACGAAATCCAAAATAAATAAGAACGAAGCTAATAATCCCCCTCATACTGAGAAAACTGTAAAAGGGGATTCTTTTACAATGAAAGAACCTTCTATTGTTTCGAGTTCTTACCCTGGCGGAGTTAAATTCAAAATCAATGGTTTTGAACCACGTAGCACTCTTAGCGAGAACAAAGTTAACAATGGTTTAAAGAAGATATCATTCTCGATGTCTCAAAATGTTAACAATAATAAATCCACAAATGCATCATCACATGTACCTATGTTTAACTTAAATCAAAAAATCGATAGATCAAGTCTAAATACAAAGAGTAGAAAACTTACGAGTCGCAAGATAATAAAGGAGAGCAATAGTGGTCAATTACGAAAGCCTAGAAAAGCACTTAAAAAGACTAAGCAATAGATTCACCTTCATTGCTCTTCTGGGTGTATTCTTGAATTTAGTCTTAGTTGCTATTAACTTCACAAACAAATCGAACTCAGACAAAACAGTTGTATACACTCAGCTAGAAACTTGCATTTATGGGATGAGGGGAATATTTGAAAACAATCCTGATCCTACACTCGTAAATGATACTTTGATTGCAAAATTAGGTGATAGAAAATTTGAATATGACAAAATTGTTCTTGTTAAATTAACTGCTCCTCAGAAATGTGATGTCTTGTTTAAAGTAAGTAAAGGAATAAAAAGTTACAGCGTAAAGCTTGCAAAATCTAATGGTCTATCTTTTAAAATATCCAATGTAAATCAACAAAAACTTGTCTCGAAGTATCAATGGGAGGGTATATAATGATTTATTATATTTTCAAAACTCAAATCTTTACCATCTTTCTTTCTTTTAACCATCTGACCTTGATTACATTTCCTGGCTTCATCCATGATTACGTTGGAGGGCAAGCAGGAGACTTTAATATCCTATTAAGAAATAAAAACAAAACTCTAGTTTATGAGACTAAAAGAAACAACTTTTCAAGAAACTTTGCAGTATTTCTAAAAGATGATCGATTTCATTTTAATTTGAAGTATTCGAATAGTTTTTCAAACAAAGATATCACAATTAAAAAAGCCGAAAAATGCTCTAGTTTTAAGCTTTTAATCTCGAAGCCCAATTACCAAATTCTAGAATGTCCTAGGTCTCTTTATTTTATTAACAAATCTTCTGTACCTATCAAGGTCAACGAGGAGACTGTTGTATCAAAACTTTTTATATCTAAAGGCCCTCCAGTTTATGTGAACAACACATTGGTCTATAGAGAAGGAAGAGTTTTATGAGATTTTTATCCCTATTCTTAATACCTTCTTTGGCAATTGCATTCTTTAACGAAATCCCAGATGAATTGGCCTTTGATTACAAAATTCCAAAGGAGGATAAAGTAAAAACAAAGTTTAGTTCAATAAAAAAACGTCCTAAAGCTAAAAGAAACCTCAAGCTAGAAAGGCAACTTGAACAATTAAACAAATCTCTAGAACAAAAAGAAAAAAGGTTAATGAAGCTTCTAGAAAAAGAAAATTCAAAAATTATTACATATAAATCAAATGCGATCGTTCCAGCCTTAAAGACATATGAAGCAACTTTGTTAAAAACAGTAGTTTCATCTAACAGATCTCCTGATTTCTTGCTCTTAAAGTTTGGAAATGAAAATGAACTCTTAGAAGGTGCAAAAATTCGATGCGCCTCTTTCAACGTAGAGAAAAGAGTCAGGGGAATATGCAAAATGATGGTTTTGAACGACATAACATATAAAGTGAATCTTACTGTTTTAGATTCTGATGGTGGGGAAGGATTGCTTGCGGACTATCATTATGATGGTCTTGAAAAAGAATTTTTAACAACTTCATTAGCAACGGCAATGAGTTCATTTATTAACAGCTCTAAAGAAAGATCAACTACAGCATTTGGTGAATTCGTTAAAAACAACCCTCGAAATAATGCCTTGTCTGGATTAACTGATATTTATAGCAATTCAAGAGATCTTGTAAAAAAGTCAGGTGAAGGAAAAATAAGAATAAATGTCATCAAGCCAGGAAAGAAAGCACTAATAATCTTTAATGAAGAATTTAATTTTAAAAAGGAGAGAAAATGAAAGTCATATTTTTAATTTTGTTAATAAGTATATGTTCCTGTTCATCAAAAAAGAAGACACTTATATACAGTTCACTTGTTGGAGGTGTCACCGGCTCTCTTGGAGGTGCTCTTTTGAGTCCAGACAAAGAGAGTAGGGGTGCCAACGCTGCTGTTTTTGGCCTGGTTGGAGCCGGTGTAGCTGCGCTAACAGGCTATGCTTTATATAAAGAAGATCCTAGAAACGAATTATTTGACAATATGATTAGAGATACTAAGAAAAGAGAAATTGATGATGGTAAAGTTGATATTAATTTAGGTGCAATCAATATTGATGCAACTCTATCTAAAAAAGAATCATATCAAGTCCCTCTAGTTGATTTGCCAGAAAAACTTAAAGGTAAAGTTAATCAGCAATATATCATTAAGCATCGGTCTAAAGAACAGTTTATAAATAAAGGCAATAAAACTTACTACATTCCCGCGTTTGAAGTGTTTGAACATGCATATGAAAAGAAAGGTAACGATGAAATCAAAGAAGAATAAAAACTCTTTCGATGGGATCGTTTTACTGCCAGTCATAGAATTACTAATAATATTAGTTAGCAAGTTAATGAAAATATTAGAAGATGCCATATCAAAGGCAACAAGTTATTCAAAATGCAGATCAGACAATATTGATTTAAAAACAATTGATCGAAATTCAATTAACAACAAAAAATCAACTACAGATGAGGACTTCATTGGTTACTCTACTTCACGTCATTGTTTAATACACAAAGATGATATTTCGAAAAAAGAACATACCGGAATACTTGGATCTTCAGGTGCCGGCAAAACTAGTTTAGTTAACGTTTTAATTTCAAATGATCTATCTCAAAACAAATCAGTACTTCGTCTTGACCCAAAAGATGATATTGAGAATATGAATGACTTTATAAACCTTTGTAAGATTCATAACAAAAAATATCTTATTTTCTCAGAAAACTATAATGGACCAAACAATCTTCTTTTGAACCCAATTAAAGATGGAACACATACAAACATTAAAGAAAGAATCATGGACTCATTTTCATGGTCGGAAGAACATTACTTTGTTCTTTGTGATTATGCATGTAAAGAAACTGTTAAGAATTTAATTTCAAACGGAGAAACAGTTTCTTATTCAAAGGTTCTCAATTATCTTTTAGAGAATTCAGGAACAGTAAAAGAGAAGAAAAAGTTCTTAAGAAACGAGATTAACGGATTAATTACGAGACTTGATAACCTAGTAGATTCACCCTTTGGTGATAAGTTAATTGATTCAGGTTATTCTATCAATGATGTTTGGTCTGATGACATATCTGTATATATAGGTACGCCAATATTAGGATACCCTAAACTTGCAAAAACATTATACGATGTAATTTTAAGGGACTTTTATTTTACTGTTTATAACAGTTTCAAAACTTTAGGAAGGAAGGACTCTCTTAAACCATTTGCTGTAGTTTTGGAGGAATTCAGCTCTGGAGTCGATGAAGCTTTCATTAATTTGTTAAATAAAGCACGTTCAGCAAAATTTGAGATTACATTTGACCTTCAATCATCATCAGACATTAAAACGATTAGCCCAGATCTTTTTAATCAAATTTTTGAAAACACTGCAAATTGGTTCATATTAAAGCAAAGAATGGATAACCACGCAGATATAATATCAAGATCTATTGGAACAATATTAACAGAGAAATTAACAAGAAAGGTTGATGAAGGGGAAGAAACATTAACAGGTAGCACTAGAGAAGTTGATCAACTGATTGTCCATCCAAACATCATTAAAAATTTAAATAAGGGCCAAGTGGTTTTGTTAAGACAGTTTCCTACAAAGGTAGACCTTATCAACCTAAGATACATTGATCCAAAGATATTAAATGAAAATGCTCTCTTTTTAGAAAAAAACAACCTAATCACTCCATATTTTCACAAACACAAATTAACGGATTCAGTTCAAATTTCTGATGAAATCGCTGAGTCTGGACTGGAGATTTAATATGAATTTTTTTATTCCAAATAGCCTGCATAGCAAAATACTAGATGAAATAGGTAAATGGAGTGTAATTCCTTCGAAGGTATTGTTTGAGCAATTAAATTCAAAGATCAGATATACTTCATTTTGCAAGATTATACGTAAACTAGAAGCAGGTGGGCTAATTAAATCTGAGCTTACGAATAATCGTTCCAAAATCCTATACTTAACTATTGAAGGTGGAAAGGTTTCAAATATGAGTGCTCCACACTCTTACAGTTCAGTTGAGTTGAGACATGACTTATTTGTTGGTGTCGTTTTAAGAAAGTTACTCAATCATCCATCTCTCGTAAAGGGTGAGATTTTTCATGGTGACTCAAGTCTTATACCAGATGCTGTTGTTGATGCAGTCAACAATGATAAAAAATTTAAAATAGCAATTGAGCTGGAATTAACTCAAAAGTCTCTTTCCAGAATTAAAGACAAGTTTAATAAGTATCGCTTAAGTAAGGAATTTAATAACTGTCTATATATTTTTAACAAGCCAAGTGCATTTAATTTTTATAGCAAACTTTTAAAAAAAGAATGTGAAGCAACACAAAAAAGAATTTTACTTCTTCAAGATAATAACCTCAGTTCTGAAAATTATAACTTTTCAACATTACAAGTTTGGTATTTAGGTGGATTCAGATCGTTTGATTCACTCTTTAGAAAGGGGACACAAAATGGACAATAGATGGACAATTACGGAGACCGCTGGCCCGCACAGACTTTTTTTATTCAATACTTCCTAATACTTACGTGTACCCAGGCCTTGACCCCTCCCACTCCACATACGTTACTTGGAAGGGGTCAAGGCCTGGG
>JBMYPC010000130.1:0-8732 GCA_049599895.1 Bacteriovoracaceae bacterium
ACATTTCCACCAATATCATGAGGTTGACCTACTTGAGCGGCACTTAAGCGAAAGCTTCCATTTCTCTCTGGAAGATTTGTTCCACTTGGAATTTCAAATTCAACATTAACTTTCTTTGAGTCTGCGGCTCCTTTAACAAGGAGAGAGACCTTCTTTTTTGATGGAAACTTTAAAGTGGCACTATAGTTTCCAGGAAGAATCGTTTTCATCTCTTCAACTGTACGTCCTCGAGCTGTTCCTCTTGTTCTTCCTCTTCGGTGATTACCAAGTCTTCCTGATGAAACAGTTTTTTTGGTACTCTTAACTTCTAAAGGTGTATTAACCTCAAGCCGTCCTTTAACTTCTATACAAGAAGTAAGCGTGAATAATAATCCAATTGCTAAGCCTAATGTTTTCATCTCATGTCTCCCTTAAATATTCCCCATTAACCGGATATCTCTTGAGATGGGTTGTATAGTGAAACTTTGGCTTTTGGCCAATAAATGGCCTTAGAATGGCTTCAAATGGTAAAAAAGAGCACTTTCAGAGTCTAAGTGACACCAGAAAACTGTCAATAAAAAAAAATAATTTTACTTGATTTGAATTTTTAAGTTCTTTGTTCCAGGGAGAACTTTTTGATTCAGCGAGGTTTGTCCCGTAAATTCTTTTCCCTTCGAAGATTGAAAAATGACTTTAACTCTAAATTCACCTCTTAAAGGTTTTGATTTATCAATGAGGTTTTTGGGGCCAACACTAAAGGCTTGGGGCCAGCGAGGATCTTTATATTCAAATCTCGCAACGGGACTTGGTTTTTGATTTTTGTTGAAGCGATAAAGTTCAACTTTGAGAAGACCGGGAACGATCTTGCCGTTTTCATAAGTTTGAGGGGCGATGATTCCGGCGATTTTGGGGTCGGTGAAGGTGTGGGCTGTTAGTGTGATGAGGAAGAAGGGGAGGAGGATGAGTTTTTGCATAGTGGGTAATCTACTTATTGTTCTAATTGTTTTTATTATTAAGTTATCAACTTCTTTTTATCCGCTTGGTGCTTCAGTATATAAGTCTATATGGTTCATGCCAAGAGTTGCTCTGTGTCAAAGGGTTGATTTTGCCTTAACCAAGCCAGGCGAGAAGTGGTAGCATAGGCAACATGATTCAGATTCAAAACCTCAGTAAATCCTTTGGAGATCGAGTTCTCTTTGAGAATGTGACATTTTCATTGTCCGGCGGTGAGATTATGGGTCTTGTGGGAAGAAATGGTTGTGGAAAGTCGACCCTCCTTAAAATTATTGCTGAGAAAGATAGCTCTGATTCGGGTGAAATTATTAAACCCAAGAATTATGAGATAGGGATGCTTGATCAGCATCTGAAGTTCTCTGAAAAAACCATTGCCCTTGAATGTGCCAAAGTCTTACCGGCTAATCAAAAAGAAGATCTTTATCGAGTTGAAAAAATCTTAATGGGCTTAGGGTTTTGCACAGATGACTTTGAAAAATCTCCAGGGGAGTTTTCCGGTGGTTATCAAATTAGATTAAATCTTGCGAAGCTTCTTTTAAAGGCCCCTAATCTTCTTTTATTAGATGAACCAACAAACTACCTCGACATTGTGAGCTTGAGATGGCTTGAAAGATTTTTAAAATCTTATGATGGTGAAGTTCTTTTGATTACTCATGATCGCTCCTTTATGGACCAGACAGTTGAGTCAGTTGGAGGCTTTTTCTATCGAAAGCTTCGAAAAGTAAAAGGCAACACCAAGAAGCTTTATGAGTTTGTTGAAATTGAAAGAGAAAATTTAAAACAAACAAAAAAGAATCAAGAGAAAAAAATAAAGCAATTACAAGATTTTGCGGATAAGTATCGCGCCAAAGCCAGAAAAGCTTCTCAGGCGCAATCAAAATTAAAGCAAATTGAAAAAATGGATGTGATCGAAATTGATCGAGATGATGAAGTGATCAATTTTCATTTTCGTTATCATGAATGTCCAGGGAAGATGCTCTTAACGGCTAAGAACTTAAGTTATCGGTACTCAGAGCAAACAAATAATCTTTTTGAAAACCTTGATTTTAGCTTAAGGCCAGGAGAATGTGTCGGTATCATTGGGGCAAATGGTTCTGGAAAATCAACTCTTATGAATCTTATCGCCGGAGAGTTAAAAAATGATCAATCGGAACTTAATTTTCATAATCAAGTTCGGATCAATCATTTTGGGCAAACCAATGTTAACAGACTTGACCTTGGAAATTCCATTTTAGATGAAATAAGTCTTGCTAACGATGACCTTGGAACAACTGAATTACGATCGATCTGTGGAACCATGTTTTTCTCTGGAGATGATGCCTATAAGAAGATAAATGTCCTTTCAGGTGGAGAACGAAGTCGTGTGTTACTTGGAAAGCTTTTAGCAAGGCCTTGTAATATTCTTTTACTAGATGAACCTTCAAATCACCTTGATATTGAATCAGTGAAAGCCTTCACTGAAGAAGTTAGGCGTTTTGCTGGCGGAGTGGTGATCATTTCTCACGATGAATGGATTTTAAGAGAACTTTGCCAGAAGTTTATTGTCTTTAAAGACGGGAAGGCATTTGAATTCCTTGGAACTTATGATGATTTTATGAAGAAGGTTGGCTGGGATGATCAAGATTCCATGTCTCAAAGACAAAATGAATCTCAGATGATTGAAGAAGCTCCCGAAAAAAATCATATGCGCCGAGAGGAGCGAAAGGCCCTTAAAAGAGAGCATAAGAAGCTTGCGAAACATTCGGAGCAGCTCGAGGAGCAAATCAGCTGTCTTGAAGAAGAAATCAAAAAAATTGAAAAAGCTCTTATGGATGGATCTGCTCGAGATGAATCATCCGATATTTTAAAGCAGACAAACCTTTGGGAAGAGCTCAAAGCGAAGGTCGATGAACTCTATATTGATTACGATAAAACCATGGAAAACCTTGAAGAATTGGAAGGACAAATTGAATAAAACCTTATTTCTCTTGTTTATAGTTTTACTGACAGGCTGTTTTGGTAGCAATGATAAATCAGAAATCTCAACACTGATTAGTACCGATATTATTGAAACTGATCCGGTAAGGGCCTATAGCCAAAACTCACTTCTTTTTCTTTCTCAGGTCTATGAACCTCTTTATAGTTACGAATATCTCAAAAGACCTTTTAAAGTGATTCCTCTTCTCGCTGAAGGTCTTCCCACTATAAAAGATGATGGGAAATTATATGAAATCAGTTTAAAGAAGAATATTTCTTATCATGATTCAGGGATGGTGGAGGCAAAAGATGTCATTAATCAGATTAAACGTCTTGCTATCATTTCTCTTAAAAGTCCTATTCGAACAATTCTTAACCAAAAGATTGTAGGGTTTAAAGAGTTTGGAGAGAAAGTCAAAAACCGTTCTGATTTCGATCAGTTTCAAATTAGTGGAGTTAAAGAACTTGGAAAATCAAAGTTTTCCATTGCTCTTCTTTCTAAGGATCCAAAATTTATTTACTGGCTGACAACTTTGTTCTTTACTCCGATTAGACCCTCACATTTAAAGGCAAATTCATTGGATCTTGAGACAAAGTTTATCGGAACTGGTGCTTATCAGGTCTCTTCTTTTGAAAGTAAACTGACAAAACTTAAAGGGACTTCAAACTATAACCACCAGCTCTATCCAAGTTCAGGAGATCGAGATTCAATCTCAAAAGGCTTTCTTGAAAATTCAAGAGACCCACTTCCTCTTATTTCGAATGCGAATATTTATATTGAAAAAGACTTCGAGAAAAGAAAAGAGCTTTTTATTGAGGGAAAGGTCGACTGGATGGACGTTTCCATTGAGAACCTTGAAAAAATCAAAAGTGATGAGCGTATTCAAAAACTTTTAAAGAAAGAGAAAGTTTCAATTAATTATAGACCCAATCTTGCTTTGAGATGGCTTGGCTTCAATATGCAAGACCCTGTTGTTGGTGGCAATAAGACGAGAGCAAAAAACCTCAGAAAGGCCATCGCCTTGGCCCTTGATCGTGAGGATTATATTAAAAAGATTACGAGAGACTCTAATCTCGAGGCGAATTCTCTTGTGAACCCCGGAATTCTTGGTTTTAACTCAAGTGGAGAATATCCATTTTCCTATAACTTAGAAAAAGCCAAGGACTTAGTGAAAGGAATTCCTAAACCGATTAAAATAACATACTCGACTCGCTCTGATCAGGAGACGAGTCTTCAAGAAGCTGAATATCTTAAAAAGACTTTGGCCCCACTTGGAGTTGAGCTTGAGGTTGAAGTTTTAGTTTTTTCAGATTTTTTAAGAAAGGGAAGAGCAGGAGAGCTCCAGTTTTGGACTGATTATTGGATCTACGATTACCCTGATGCAGAGAACATTCTTCAGCTTCTTTATAGTAAAAATTTTCCAGGAATCAATAAAAGTGCTTACGCAAGTTCAGATTATGATTTTCTTTTTGAAAGGTTAAAGTTTGAAAAAGCTGATGTGACTCAAAAAGAAATTATTCGTAAAATTGAAGATCTTTTTTATGAAGACCTTCCATGGATTCTCTTAGGATACGACCGTTCCTATTATATTACTTGGAATCATCTCAATAATCTTAAGACCTCGAGTTTTATTAGAAATTACTTTAAGTTTCTTGGTATTAAATAATATTGTGTTTAATACTGTGAGATATTGATTTTGAAAGCTTCGTAATACTTTCAATCACCCAATCTCTATTGAGAAACTCTTTGTTCTTTGTGCTCGTGGCACAGGGGGAATTGAGAATTGCTGTAAGATGAAAAGCTGCTCCAATAACCATACGGACTCCCCAGTTTAAAGATTCCTCAGATATCTCTTCAGCCTTAAGCTCTTGCTTAAGAATCGTAAAAAGGATTTGTCCCCCGGGAGGTCCAATCATTTCATCACCATGGTTATACTCAAACATCCCTTCAATTTCACTGGAAAGCATAATTTTCATTTGATTGAGAACGATGCTTTCCATCTCTGTCATAAGAATCGCAATTCGGGTGGAAGCTTCAACGAAACTCATCTTCTCAATCCCTTCAATTCGAGAAACACTTTCGCTAAAATGATGATAACCAGAGCGCATGACTTCAATAAGAAGGTTTTGTTTATTTTTAAAGTGATAGTTTATCGAAGCGACATTGACATCCGCTGCTGTGGCGATATCTCTTATTGATGTTCCATTGAAACCTTTTTGCGAAAAAAGTTTGCATGAAACATCTAAGATTTTTTCTTTTGTGCCCTGATCAGATTCGCGATTCATGCTTGTCTCCTGAGGCATCATTGACTGCGGTATAGTCTTTGGATTGAAAAAGTCCAAAAACTTTAGACTTGAGTTTATCCGTTGTGACTGTGACATCTTCTAGGATTGCATAAGCACATGGAACCCATACCAATGTTAGGATAGTTCCACTTGTTAAGCCCCAGGCCATGGCCAAAGTCATTGGGATAAGAATCGCATCTTCTCCACCAAGTCCATAGGCAGTAGGAAGGAGTCCACTGATTGTC
This sequence comes from Bacteriovoracaceae bacterium, assembly GCA_049599895.1. Taxonomy (GTDB): domain Bacteria; phylum Bdellovibrionota; class Bacteriovoracia; order Bacteriovoracales; family Bacteriovoracaceae; genus JBMYPC01. The sequence goes on from JBMYPC010000130.1 coordinate 5,481, forward strand.
GTAAGAGAAGTCACAATAACGGCCCTTAATCTTAAGCCTGATGCTCTTGCGAGAATACGATCAAGTGAAAGAGCTCCCTCATCGCGCATTTGATCGATAAAGCTAATGAGAACAATCCCGGAGTTTACGATAATCCCTGCCAGTCCAATGACACCAATCAAAGAAAGAAAGCTTGTTGGACGGTTGTGGAAGTAAAAAGCGATCGAGAAACCGAGAAGCCCAAGAGGAATCGTCGACATAATAATCAGAGGACGAAGATAGCTTTTAAATAAAAAGATAAGAATTCCCAAAATGGCCATCAAAGCAAGAACCATTGCTTCCCAAAGACTGGACATTGACTCCTTGGTACTTTCTTCTTCTCCACCAAACTTAATACTCGCTTCAGGAAACTCTTTAGAGAGTTCAGCAAATTTCTCAGAAACAAGTTTGTTGGCCTCAATACTTGTGATCTTGTTGATGTTGATATCAGCTGTCACCGTTTTTGATCTTTGAAAGTCAAAACGCTTAATAATTGGTGTCCCCTCCGTCTTCTCGATTCGAGCAATCGTGGAAATTGGAATGAGGTTCCCAAGTCGATCTTGGATAAAAGTTTCATTGAGATCAAGAATCTCTTTTTTGTCTTGGTCTTGATAGCGGACTTTGAGTTCAAACTTTTTATTATTAAGATTGAGCTTCGTAATCATCGCCCCTTCAAGCGCTGTTTTAACTGTGTTTCCAATCTTGTTGACGTCAAGTCCCAGGCGAGCTGCTTTTTCATAATCGATCATGATATGCACTTCATCTTCACCAATAACATCATCTGTTTGTGGTTGAATGATTCCATCGACTGAAGCTAAGTAATCGACAACACGATTTGAGAGTCCTTTGAGTTGAGCTTGATTATTTGATCTAAAAGTGACGTTAACGGGTGAACCAACTGGCGGACCGTTGAGGAGAACTTCAAAGGTTAAAACACTGGCTTCGGGATGTTTAATTTCTCTAAGCTTAGTCAGAATATCCTTGTAGTTTTGTTCAATTGAAGCTTCTCGAGTCATGTAGATCATGATCATACCGACATTTGAACCTTCTTTCGCTTTCTGGTCGTCAGGGCCTGATTGCATGATACCGGCTCTTGAGACAATGTTTTTCGTATGTTCACCAATTTGATCTTGGATTGAATTGACAATATCTTTTCCAACTTTATTCGTTCTTTCAATCACAGCTCCTCTTGGAAGCTCATAACGACCAATATAGATCTCAGTTTGATCTGCTGGAAAAAGAATAAAGTCATTAACTTTAATAAGCATGAAAAGTGAGCCAAAGATAATCCCAGCAAAAGTAATGGCCACAAGGTATCGTCTGTTGACGAGAACATGCATAAAGCTCTCAAATTTATCTGAGACATTGGTAAACCAATCTCGATGACCTTCTTTTGACTGCTGAGCTTTATTGAGACTCTTTCCAAAAACTTTTCCAACAAAAGCCAGTCTCATAGGGAGTAAAAAGAAGCTTTCGACCAAGCTCAGAACAAGAGAAAGAGAAACAACAATAGGGATCCACTTAATAAACTCACCCATTACACCTTTTGTCACCAGCATTGGAACGAAGGCTGCGATTGTTGTAAAAACCGTACAAGAAATAGGAAGCCAAAACTGATGAGCGGCTTTTATTGCGGCATCTATATTGTCATGACCTTCATTTCGAAGCCGAGTATAGTTTTCACTAATAACAACACTATTATCAACAAGCATCCCTAGAGCAATAACAAGAGCAAGAATGGTAATAGTGTTAAGGTTCATACCAAATGACGGCATAAGACCTACTGTTGCCATAATTGCAATTGGAAGAGAAAGAGAAGCAACAATTCCAACGGCTCCAGGAAGGAAGATAAGAAGAAAGAAGATAACAAGAACTAAACCGGAGATAGCATTTGAGTTCAGAACTTCCATTCTTACTTTAACTTTTTCACTTTCGTTATTATAAACCTCGATCTTTAGACCATCGGGGATTGTTACGCGGTTGAGCTTTTGTTCAATGTCAGCAACTAGGGCAAGAGTGTCTTCTCCAGCTTTTTTAGTGACTGTCATAAGAGTTGCATCTTCACCGTTGACTTTACTTAAGACTCTGGCCTCAATCTCTCCGTCGACGACTTTTGCCACATCTTTGATCTGAACACTTTGTCCGTCAAAGTTTGAACGGATATAAATTTCTTCGAGTTGTTTTGTGTTTTCAACTTTTCCATCAAGTCGGACAAGAAATCTCGTCTGATCATTTTTGAGATCCCCTGACGGAATGTTAAGATTTCGTCCGCGTAAAACGTTAGCGACTTCTTCAATAGAGATGTGATAACGATTCATTTTTTCTCGGTTTAGGAGAATCGTAAATTCACGGTCTCTAAAACCCGTAAGTCTTGCACTAAGAACTCTTTTATTGTCCTCAAGAAGATCTTTTAAATAATCTGCAAATAAATCTCTTTTTCTGTCTGTGTTGTCGCCAACAACTGCAAGTTCAATGGCAGGGAATTCTTCTGAATTTAGCTCTGTGAATTTCGGTCTTTCTTTAATCCCAGCGGGGAGATCCGTGACTCTTTGAACGGCTTTTTGAAGGTCGTCCATCACTTCGTCCACATCAAAGTTGTCCATATCAACACGGATTGAAATATTACTTAATCCTGACTGACTTACTGAGCGAACATCTTTGACTCCCCTTACTGTTCGAAGCTCATCTTCAATCGGTTTTGTAATTTCGTTTTCAATCTCTTCGGGGCTAGCGCCATAATAGCTTGTCACAACTGTTGCAGCTGCAAAACTTACCGAAGGGTAGGACTCAGCGTTGAGCTTCATGTATCCCATGACTCCAACGACGACGAAGAAGACAGTGACAACAAAGGTGAATTTATTATTTTCAATAAAGAATTTGATTAAACTTTTCATTTTAAGATCCTATTGAATTCACATGGTGTTGATGTAAAGACTGAAAAATAATTAATGAGTGTTGAGATAATAAGAAGACGGGTATCAATCACTCCAAGTTCAGATTGAAGGAGATTGTCCTGATCAAGAATAAGCTCTGAGACTGAGATTCGACCCTGACGGTATTTTTTTTGAAGTTCGCTTAAGCGAATTCTTAAGTTTTTAATATTATCTAGTTGATTTGTGACTGAAGTCAGAAGTAAGTCTACCGACTGTCTAATAAACTGATGTTCTGAAGTCAGCCTATTTGTGTTTTGAAGCTTTTGATAGCGAAGTTTCATTTTTTCAATTTTAACTTTTT
>JBMYPC010000131.1:0-8731 GCA_049599895.1 Bacteriovoracaceae bacterium
TTAGCTGTGGCCATTAGCGTGCATCCTCGGCTTGAAAAGCATCACCTTGGAAAAGAAGTAAGTGGAGAAAATTCATGATTTTAGTAACTGGCGGCGCGGGATTTATTGGAAGTGTTCTTGTTTCTGAACTTAATCGCATGGGCGAAAAAGAAATTATTATTGTTGATCGACTCGGTGAAGACTCAAAATGGTTAAACCTTCGTGGGAAAAAGTTTGAAGAGTATATCCATGCTGATGAGTTCTTCATGCCAGAAAATGAGCACCTCATTGAAGAAATTAAAATGATTTATCATCTCGGGGCCTGTTCAAGTACAACAGAAAGAGATGTAGATTATTTAATGAAAAATAATTTCAATTATTCAAGGGCCCTTTATCAACTGGCCGTTGATCTCAACATTCCCTTTATTTATGCCTCATCTGCTGCCGTCTATGGTGATGGTGAGCTTGGATATGATGATGAGCATGGATTAACCCATGATCTGCAACCTCTTAATCCTTATGGTTATTCAAAGCTTTTATTTGATCAGTGGATCCTAGAGCAAGAAGTGTCGCCCGAGTATTGGATTGGTCTTCGTTTCTTTAATGTCTTTGGACCAAATGAAACTCATAAAGATGATATGAGATCTCTTGTAGAGAAAGGTTTTGAGCAAATTCAAGAAAATAGCAAAGTGAAACTCTTTAAAAGCCACCGAGAAGGTTATGGCGATGGTGAACAAAAAAGAGACTTTATTTACGTTAAAGATGTGGTTCGAGCAATTCTTCAGTTTCAAAAAGAGGGGAGCGCGAGTCTTTCTGGAATCTATAATTTAGGAACCGGAAAGGCCCACAGCTTTAAAGAGCTCATTCAAGCAACTTTTAAGGCCATGGATAAAGAAGAAAATATTGAATACTTTGATATGCCGGAAAGATTCCGTGATCAGTATCAGTATTTCACTGAGGCCAATATGAATCGCTTTTTTGAAGCCCTTAAAGGCTTTGAATTTACAAGCCTTGAAGACTCTGTAAAAGACTACGTCACTGAGTATCTTGCTAAGGGAAAAACTCATTAATTAAAAGGAAGCAAGCTTTGGGAAAATACGATGGCTTTAAAGACGCATTAGAAATTCTTAACAAACTTCCTCCAAATGAAAGACAAAAACTTTTAAGTGAAATGGCCAAACGTGATCCGCAGATGACTGAGGCCCTTAAACAAAATCTTATAAGTTTTGAAGATCTGCAAAAGTTATCAGTAAAACAATTTGCTGAACTTTTAAGAGAGATCAATCTTGATGATATGGCCCTGGCCTTAAGACTTGGCTCACAGGAACTAAAAACTTTTGTTCTTAAAAACGTTTCATCGGGAATGCAAAAACAAATTGAAGACATCTTACTTGGTCCCTTAAAGCAGGTTAATACTTGCCAAGAGGCCATGGGAAAGATCATGGACGTGGTGAGAGCAAAAGTCGATAAGGGTGAGCTTGTTTTTGATGATTCGGATGAATATGTTTAGTAAATGATTCGATAGTGAGTCCTATCTTCAATAGAGGAAGTTTTCATGGCTTACAAGTTTGAAGAACAATCAATTAAAATTCAAAGCCAAAAAACAGAGAAAATATATACGATGTCCAGTATTGGAGAAACATCCTTTAGTGAAGACACTGTTGACCAAATCACCAATGTCTGTGATGAACCAGAAGTCTATGACAATGTTTTCGCCTCAGTCTTTAAAGGAAAGAGGTACACAAAGGATAACGCAAGATTCTTTGTAAAACTTCTTCAAGAGGGTCTGGTAAAAAAAGATCGCTTTGATTGGTTGATTTTCTACGAAGGCAACGTCGTGGGAACAATAGGGATAAAGTCTTTAGAAGGAGAGATTGGTTATTGGCAGAGTCGCCATCACCCTGGTGTTATGACGAGTGCCTTGAAAAATGTCTGCTCATTAGCTAAAGAAGCTGGATTTAAATCTTTATGGGCACAAGTTGATCAATCTCATATCGCTTCAATAAAAGTTCTTGAAGGAGCTGGCTTTCAGTTCTTGGAAGTAAAAGAGAATATTAAAAAGTATCAAAGAGAATTTTGAATTAAAAAAGCCGGTGCTTTCACACCGGCTCTTTTTGAGACACGTATCCATCCTAGATTAAGTCTCGGTCATCATCCTGATGAAAAAAGAGAGAAAAAATTCGAAAAGGAGAAGGGGATATCTACAGTAACTGGATTGCTCTACCAGTTTTTATGCTTCGATAACCGGGCGCTAACGCTTCCTAGTAGCCTGCGGCGCCTAAAACCTTCGGTTTCAGTCCTATTAGATTGCTGGGCCTGCCCGTTCAGCAGTAGGCAATAGCGTAGGGGTTGTGAGGCGTTTTTTCATGTCGCCTTGATTGTGATTAAATTTGAGAGGAACAACGTTATTGTTAACGATTTCCTTGCCAAGGGTGTGGCTTCGTTTTTGGTAAAGTTTGTGCATTTCACCTCTTTCTTGTTCTTCTTTACAGTGAATGCAAAGGCTCGCAGTCGGTCTTGCTTTCAGTCTCTCTATTGAGATGTCTGCTCCGCAGTCTTGGCATTCACCAAATGTTCCACTTTCGATTCGCTCAAGAGCGGTTTCGATTTTTTTGAGAAAAAAGTTTTCTCGGCCTTTGAGTTTTAATGTGATCTGTTGATCACGAGTGCTTTGTGCCTGATCGATCTCATCGCCTCCTTTTAAGTGTTCTACAAAAACTTCTTCTCCATTTTTTTTCATGTTGATTAATGTGTCTTTGTAGAGGTCAGTAAACAAGGTTTTGAACTCCTCTAGGGTTTGAACGTCCATCACAAACTCCTTAAAGTTTAGATTGGGAGGCTTCCTGCTTCCATTACGGTTGGCGCTTAAACATCCTGTTAAAGTGCCTGCTGTTACTGATCTTCCTGATCGGCCCCAGCTAAGTTGATTTATACATGTGCACGAACAATGCCAGTTTTTTTGACAGAAAATAGGGTATTTGTCGAAATCTTCAAGGACAAAATGGCGCTAGCGGGAGCCTCTTGCCACCAATTAAGTGTGCAAATAGTCCCTTAAAGTCCTAAGAGACAGAAATTTTAAGTCGGCCAGATTCTGTAAGTGACGATTATGACGGCATGTTAAAATTTGGAGTTGAAAACTCTGTTATTATCAGCGTGAATTCATTTAACACTAGGAATTTTTTTACGATAAGTTCTTCGTGAAGTTTTCAGTTTTTTCGAGCACAATTTCTTTTCGTTGTTTTAAGAAGTTTACCTTCGTCATTTTGTTTATTTTCACTTCTCAAGTTTGTGCAAATGATGTCAAAGATAAAGAAGCTCTACCAAGCCCAGTATTGAGCTGTGAGTTAAAGGCCAAAGCTTCTCAGGCAAGCAACTTTTGGTTTGGAACTTATTTTGACACCACCATTGTTTCAAAGAGTATAAAGTCATTAAAGTTTTCTTCTGCTGTCGATCAGTTTAACTCATCAAAGGGTTATGAAACGAAAGTTGAACTTGGGATTTCTGATCAAACAATTATAGAAGATGATAAAGGGGTTGAAGTCCGTTATGGGATTCGTCCAGTTCCAAAACTTGCAAGGTCTCTTGATTCCACAGAGACAGGTGGGCAAAAGTATCGCTACGAGTACTCAGTGAGTTTTAATCAAAAGAATTGGAAAGATTCATTTGAAATTTCAAAAAATGGTGAGAAAACAGAGTTCTTTCAACTTGGAAAACCAGGAACTTTTGATTATCGTTTTTATCTTTTAAAGCTTACTTGTTCTTTAAAATAAAAGGCCCTCAAAAAGAGGGCCTAAACTTCATTAACTATTTTTTAGTTTTAGAGTGCGAAGTTACTAAGTTCGCTAATGAGCTCTTGGTTTCTCTGAATGAATTGATCCTTGGTTTCGTTATCAAGGCCTTCACTCGAGATTTTTGCGAGATCACTGACATGAAGACAGAGCTTCTTTGCTAGTTCACTATTTTTTCCTGACTCATGAATCTTAAGAGCATTCTTTACCAGTTCATTTGAAGGATTAATCACAAGGGTTTTCTTAAGTGGAAATGCCGCAGGAGTATTCCCCATGGATTGGGCCATCTTTTGAAACCGCTTCATTTGTTCATCAACTTTAAAGTAGGCAGGAGCAGTTGAGCCTTGAATGTTCTCGATCTCAAGATCAAGATCTCCTGATGGAGCAGGGGCTTCTTTTGATTCTTCTTCAGTAGGAGTTTCAATTCCAAGATGTTTTGAGAAGAGGTCTTTAATCTTTAAGTCATCTGCTGACGTAGACTCTTCTTTAAAGATATTTCCATACTCTGACTCAAGAAGACGAAACTTAATCTCGGCTTCACCAACTTTATGAACTTCCACGTGCTGAAAAAAGTGCGGATCAATATGCTCATCAGCTTCAACTGAAGGAATTCCAGCTTTCGTCAGCGTTGCTTTGAGAGCGCCATTAACTTTATCTTTCTCGCTGTAAAGGATAGTCCCTTTTAGTTTTTCTTCATATTCTTTTGGAGTCTTTTCAAGAAGCTCCGCAAGGGTTTGTTTCCCTTCAAGACTAGAAGAGAAAAGAATTCTTTCTCTCATCGTTTCGTCAAACTTTGTGTTTGAAATCGCTCCATATTTTACAAACAGAGCAATATCATCCCAAATCGATTCATATCTTTCACGGTCTTTCTTAAAGAGTACCTTGAGAGCATCGGCAACTTTCTTAATAATATAGTTTGAAATCTTTTGAATATTGGGATCACCTTGAAGTGATGACCTTGAAACATTTAGAGGAATGTCTGATGAATCAATAACACCTTTAAGAAGTGAAAGAAAATCGGGAATGATATCTTTTACGTTATCAGAGACGAAAACCTGCTTGTTATAAAGCTTAATGTTTCTTTCTTGAAATGGCCTTTGTGGATTAATCTTTGGAAAATAGAGAATCCCTTGAAGATTAAAAGGATGATCAATATTAAGATGAATCCAAAAAAGAGGATCACCGTCCATTGGGTGAAGCTTTCTAAAAAGTTCTTTATACTGATCATCTGTGATTTCTTTTGGATCTCTTCTCCATAGAGGATTTGTTTCATTGATGATTGTTGGTGTTACTGGAGTCGGCTCAGCTGCTTCATCAACTGTACCGTCAGCTTTCTTAGGTTTTTCTGGTTTTTTCTCTTCGTCGAGGACTCCAATTTCATAAGGCATGAAATCACAGAATTTTCTAAGAGTTGAAGAAACTTTAAATTCATCGAGAAAATCCTGGCTTTCTTCGTTGATATGAAGAGTGATCTTTGTACCAACTTCAGTTTTACTTGATTCTGAAAATGTATATTCAGGATTTCCTTCGCAGGTCCAATGAACTGGTTTTGAGCCTGGCTCAAAAGAAAGAGATTCAACTTCGACTTTATCTGAAACCATAAAAGCGGAATAAAATCCAAGACCAAACTTTCCAATAATGTCGTTAGTACTTTTTTCTCCATCAGCTTCCATTTTTTTGATGAATTCTTCAGCGCCGGAAAAGGCCAGTTGAGCTAAGTATTTCTCAACTTCAGCTTCTGTCATCCCAAGTCCGTTGTCTTCAATAATAAGAGTTTTATTGCTCTTATTGACTCGAACAGAAATTCCTCCCGTAGGAACCTCAAGGTTTTTAGTTCTTGAAAGAGTGGCCCTTTTTGTAATGGCGTCTGTGGCATTGGCCACAAGTTCTCTAATAAAAATGTCGTGCTCGGAATAAAGCCATTTCTTGATAATGGGAAAAATGTCGTTAGTTTCAACACTAATTGTGCCCTTTCTTTCTGTACTCATTGGGTCCAACTCCTTTCAACTTACAGGGTTTAATAATTTTCTTGATTTCATAAAGTTTTATCTTCTATAAATGATGGTATTGGTTGAGCTAACGTCAAGTGACTTCCCTTGAAATTTCAGGCTTTAATAATGATGTCCTGAATTAACTCTATGAAAATAGGCAATGACGCTAAGGTAAAAGAGATGGTGACAGAAATCGAAAATACGAAAAATGATAAAACCAAAGTCATTGTCCTTACGACTGGAGGCACAATAGACAAGGTTTATGACGAATTTGATGGCTCCCTTCAAAATCGCCAAAGCCAAATAAAGAAGATGTTGCTTTCCAAACTCAGACTTCCTTATACCGAGCTTGAAGTGATCTCCATTTTGGCAAAAGACTCTTTGAACATAACCGATTATGACAGAAGCCTGATTGTTCAATCTATTGAAAAGCAAATGCAAAAGGGTCATCCAATTATGGTGATTCACGGCACAGACACTATGGCGAAGACGGCAAGGTTTTGTTTCGAGAACATTAAAGACCCGCTAGTTCCCATTGTTTTCACGGGGGCAATGAGACCGTTAGGCTTTGTGGATTCTGATGCCTTTCAAAATGTCACAGAGGCTTTACTTGTTTCTAAAATTCTACCCAACGATATTTATATCTCTTTTCATAATAGGGTTTTTAAGGTTCCTAACGTAAAAAAGAACCAACTTACGAAAACCTTTGAATGCACATAACTTCTTGAAAGCAGAACTTATTTGACCAATTATTTTGGCATTTCTGTAGTTCATTACTCTGGCATCCTCAAAGGCTGAAATGTCCTAAGTAGCCAGAATTGCAAGTACTTCAGTTTCAAACACGTCAATTTTGATCAGAATACCCTTTAAGACCTTAAAATTAATAGAGAAACGGTATTTACCGATAAGGTAAGAGGTATGTTGAAACTTAAGCTTTCATTATTTTTAGGGTTGATTCTATTTCTTTTGAACGGTTGTGTTCAAAGCGGTGGAAATTCAATTGCGATTGAAGCAACTCAAAACGAAGAGATCGGGGGAGGTCAAACTCCTGATGCCGGCTCTGGTGGAGGTTTAGGTGGCTCTAGTGGTGCAGCTCCTGGACAAGGAGGAGTTGAATCAGGTGAAACCATTGATCTTAGTAAAGGCCAAGCTGAATTAAGACATATCATTGATCCAATTGATGGAAGCTTTCAAACCAAAGTGACAATTCCTAAAGACTTTAATGGACACCTTTATCTTAGTGGTCTCAATATAACTTCACTCAATGACAAACAAGTAAAGGTTCGCTTTAACTTTGGTCAAGGGCTTGAACCAATTACAGTTGAAGCGACTGTTGCCAGAGTGAAAGAAGGTGGGATCACGCCAAAGAGTGATATTGAAGTTCTTTGGCTTACGATGCTTGATAGGCCATTTGATCAAATTCGTTTACTCTACGATCTTTATGATTATAACGATTACAGAGATGATTTTGGTATCGAAACAAAAGAACCAGTTTCAGATCCTTTAAATGGGAAACTCTATTGTCGAGGTTTAAGACTTGAGCATGATCCAACATTTTCTTCTTCAACACTTAACACTGCCTGTGATGAACCAGGGGAGAGATGTCTGTATGCTTATGCTGATGTTTTTGATTCTGGACTTGTTGATAGTGATGGGCAGGCCTTAACTCCAACTCAACCGCAAATGGATGTGGCGGGATCTGGTTATGCCAGTGAGGCCTCAACTGAGGTTCTTAAAAAATGTCTTCCGGATAATAATAGTATCGCTCAGTTTACAAGTTTAATGAAAACTAACATTGTGGGAAATGTTGGTCTTAATACCACTGGAATTTCAAGAGTTGATATTGGTGGAGAGACTTATACTTATAATGGCCCATTTAGACCTAATAATTACAGCAACTGGCAGATCAATCGTCAGGCAGTAGTAAGTCCGGTGAACTCAAACAATGAGCCGACAGGACTATTTCAATATTCTTATTCTCTTTACGATCCCTTAAACCCTGAGAACTATGCCGACGGGGGATTTAGATCTTTCTTATTTCCAAGGGCCATGAAACGTTCCCTTTCAACTGGTGTGGAATACTTTGGGGCGCTTGGATCTGATATTTTTGGTGAGAAAACTTTGACTTCGATGAGTGGGAATGGTGATACTGAATTTATGAATGGATGCTCAGCAAGAGCGACTAGCGCGAACTCTGAGGGGATCTCTGCTTGTAATGTTACAGGAACAATTGAGATCATTACAGTTGATTCTAATGGCAATGAAAGTGTTCTCAGTTCAACAACGGAGTTAAAACTCCAGCTTATTAGAGCAAGCAAGGTGGATTACACTGGTCATGAAGTGCTTCATTCGGCTCTCAATTCGTGTGAAACAAATAATATGTGTGGTTCAGATGAATGCTGCTATAACAACCGCTGCTGGAGTAAGACCATTGTTTCTCAGTGTATTGATGACAACGCACGAACAGGAAACCTTTCCGTTGGACAAGCTTGTCAGACTGATTATGAATGTTCTTCATTGTGCTGCCAGAGTGGCGTTTGTGCTGTTCACGAAGATGATGAAGTGAATCCAAGCTTTTGCTCAAAGTCTCCAGGACAGTCTTGTGTTGCTGAACAGTGGTGCCGTCAAGAAAATGTTCAGCAATGTTTTATTGTAAAGACTAAGGTTGATTCTCAAGGAAACCAAGAGTGTGCAAGACGCTGTTACAATGTTCCAACATTTGGAGAGTGTCGAAACAATGTCTGTATCCCTCCTGAAGTTCCACCAATTCCGGACTTTGATCCGAATAATCCTGACTGCTCTAGTGCGATTGATCCCCCTGAGCTTTAAAAGAATATAATTGCTCCATAAAGTGTTGAGATCAACTACCACTTCTCAATTTACGGCCCTATGTCATTTAAACTTGTAGAAAATTGAACCTTAGTTTTTGGGATTATTTAGAAGATCGAATCAGCAGGCGAGAAGATATACCAT
>JBMYPC010000132.1:0-8664 GCA_049599895.1 Bacteriovoracaceae bacterium
CTCATTATCACTTGCTTCATTGACCTCATTTGAAACAAGTTCATATCTTCACACCAAGGAGGAAGCCTAGAGTAACCAGCTTTGTTTAACTCCTTATCAACTTTTTTCAAGACTACTTTAGGATCAAGTCTTGATGGAACTTCTCTAACTCTCTCTTCTGTTAAGAACATTAAATTCTTAATGGTCACAACATTTAATTCTTCCAATGTTTCATATAAACTTGGATCAAATTCAAAATCGAAAAAATAGAATGGCACGTCTAACAATTTAACTCCCTTTTGTTTTTTCATAAGATCCTCCAACTCTTCCTTCATCAATTTATTGTTGATATGAAAAAATTTGAAGTACTCAGTTATCGTTATTCGAAATCCTCTTTTCTATTGTTTGATTAGCACCCAATATTATTTTTTTTGATGAAATCAAAATTAGAAACCTGAAAACGTTTCAAACTTGTTTTTCAAATTGATAAATTTGTTCGATTAATAAGGCCCGAAAAACGGTGTCGTTGTGCCACCAAAAAGTCTTACATCTTGTAAGTAGTCGAAATTGCAATGTGCATCAAATTGAAATTGACAAGCTGTCAGAAACTACATATTTATTCTTTATGGAATTCGTTCAAGAAACATCACCTGAATACTCTAGGCTTGAGAAGTGGGGAAAAACTCTTCTTAAAGACATAGAAGCTTTCATCAGTGGATTTGATAAGCCCTCAACAGGCCTTTCAGAACTTTCAAAACGATCAAAAGTAAGTACAAGAACATTATATAGAGTGACTTCATGGGAAACCAGACCCACTGCTGACACTGTTTTAAAAATCTATAAAGGTCTTTTAGGATCTAAAAGCGAAGATATTCTTTCTAAGCTTCCTAAATCTGTTAGAGAATTCATTTTAAAAATTGAAGCAAATGAGAACCCTCACCTGCTCACTAAGACTACTTCAGAGCTGTTGGTTGAAGAAATGAAAGTCGATTCTTATTTGCGAAGAATCTATCTAGAAACCATTGTAAAGCCTATTCATCCCCAATATGTCTTTCATAAATGGGGGAAAGAAGGTCAATTAAGGCTAAACAAGCTTATATCGAATGGTTTTTTAACTGAAGATGAAGAAAATCCAGGTTGCTATAAAAGAGGCTCTGTAAGAAGCGAGTTTTCAACTGAATTATTGGCCATCATGGGAGTTGATTTACTTCAAAACGATTATAAACCAGAGAACTCAGAGATAAGAGGTGAAAACTTCATTCAAACCTGGTTTGCTAATGTTAACGAAGAGGGTTACAACGAAATTCTAAAGATCAGGTATGAAGCCTATCTTAAAGAAATTGCAATCACTGAGGACGATAGATATCAAGGAGATACCTACATTTTTACACATGGTTGCATTGATAAGTTAAACATCCCACAAAATAAAGGAGTTGAGCAATGAACGGAATCATTAAGCTTGTAACAATCCTATCACTAGTTCAAATTAACGTATCTTACGCTAGAAGTGGTGACGGTGGCTCTGGTGGTGGACCAAAGATCAGCGCAATGCAAATGATAAAGCAATTTGTTGATTCTGGATCAATTCAATTTAAGCCAAACTTCGAACTTAACAAGAACATTAAATTTGATAAGAATTCATACTTTGTTAAGAAAGAAAATGGAACCTTTGCGATAAATCCAAATAAGGTTCAGGCCATAAACTCTGATGAGCTATACTTTGGAAGTAATTTAGAAAATGTCTTTAATTTAAACAACCAAGCTGGCTGGAACATTGAATTTGATGATGGAAGTATTCTGTATTCTGACGATCTTTAGTTCATTTTTGCAATAATTATTCAACATTCTGGAATTGTGTAGAGAAAAATATCATCTTTTCTTTTAATCCAGTGTTCTCGGAACGATCAAATGCCTTATCTATTGTTCTCTTAATAGAGTTAAGCTCTTTATGAATTTTATTATAATCATCATTTGAAATCATGCCGAATCCAGCTCTTAAAAAGTCAGTATTATTACTAAGGAATGGCATATTGTTTTTTATAACGTCATGAATTGTGTCAACATCACATATATTAATATCAATTTTAAAACCTTCTAACTTAAATAAAACAGCTTCTTGATTTGAGCTTAAAACGTTCTTTTCGATTAAGTCATTAAGGACAAGCTTATATATTCTACCTTTTGAAGAAATTTTATTAATATGAACTGAATTACATTCAGAGACAAATGCCAAGATTTCAAACGCAATACTAGGGTTAAGAGAATTGTTTAGATAATCCCGAATGAATCTGGAGAAGTTATCCTTTTCTTCTTTTACTCTTTTTGACTTATGTTCGTTTTTAACAGACCCTAAATAAGTGCTTTCAGAATTATTTAAATATGAGCAGTATGGATTTTTAAGAAGAGTTTCAACAATCTTCTTTTCTTCCTTCTTGTTTATCGTAGTACCCTTTAAAATCTTTAGGTATCTCTGATAAGGAATTCCAAAAACATCAGAGAGTTCTTTCTTTGAAATGGATTTTGATAGTCTTTCTTGTGAAAAAGACTTGAGAATCGAAACTACCTTTCTGGATTGCTCAATATATGCATATGTTGATCTATTTTCAGGAAGATCTTTCATATTGATATCTCCCCTTTCATCCATCTTTTTGTCTTAGTTGAGAAGCAATTAATGTAGCCTTTATTAATGTTTTTTGAGGAAATAATCTTTCCGTAACAATTCTTCTCATCAGTTGTTATGTGGACTTCATTATATAAAACCAACGGTTTCTCATTAGAGCAGTTGGCATTAAACCTTGGCTCAGATGCCATAAAATCCGTGCTCTCGTAGGCCAACAGAGATTCCTCTTCTGTAAGGCCTCCAGCAAACCCTGTATCACTTTCAGACAACCCTGGAGAAGATTTGATCTCATGAATTTTTAAAAGTTTTTGATAGATTTGATATCTTCTTTCAGATAATGAGTCTTCATTATCAAGACTAGAAGTTGGAATATTGGCTATAAACCTTCTAGAGGTATCAAGCCCCCTGAATTCTACAATTTCACAGTAGGGAGAACCTATCTGGCTTTTCTCATCAGAATCAGTCTCTTCGTCTTTAGTGGGCTTACTGTGCCCTATGCTTGTTCCGTCAGTTTTAATTGATTTAAGATCGTCGAGAACGATTAATGTTCTTTCTTGTGAGCAGGAAACTGTCAAAAAACTAGACAATAACAGCAAAAATAGACATTTTTTAGCCATTTTACGCACCTTTAAAGTTGTTTAGTGTTATAGGTGCAAAAGGTATTCCAAACGAGATGTTGCGGCGTTTAACCCTCAGGGTAACACATAAATCACCACCCACCTGAAAAATGGAGGGATAGCCTTTGTTCTCTTTTCTTTTTCCTGTAGACTCTTCTCTCTCCAAGGGCTAAGTCACTAAATTCAACTTTGTAATATTTGATAAGGTTATTAAACTGTTCTTCGGTTAAGCTCATAAAGCTTTTATCCTTATAAATTTTTGTAGGATTTTTAAGAGAGATGTTTTTTTTATCAATATTACTAATGAGTTCAATTCCAATTTTTCTAACCGTTTCAATTTCTTTATGAATCTTCTGATAGAAAAAATGAATTTTACCGTTTCTATAAATCATTTCAGATATTGATTTTGCGTTTAATATTCCATTCGGTCCAACCCCGATCTTTTTCTTAAGTCGATTATTAAACTTGTTATTTCTAACAACCTTTAGTTTTCTTCTTAATGCATCTCTTTTGATGATAATAAATTTATTTATGGGTATTGAAAGATCTAGTTTTTTTGAATGAATCTTATTAAACCTCTTGTTTTGATAATAAAAAGTTCCCTTTTCTTCAAAATCAAAGGTTAAATCAAAATCTTTAATTTTATATTTATTTGGTATTTGCCTGTATAAATCTCCTTTATGATCAATTTTGTATCCGTTTAAATTATGTGCTTTAAAAAATTGTTTAATTTGTTCTTTATTATATTTGGATTCATGTAGTCTCTTCCCTACTTTTACAAACTGATTTTCTATCTCTAGGTCAATTGTGAAATGTTTTAACTTCTGATTTACAACCAATCTGTTAGTGTTTAATAGAGTAGAGAGTTTTTCTTGGCCCATGCCCTCTGTAGTAAACTGAGTAATTAAGTCCCAAGATCTTTTTGACCATTCTTCAATTGAAACAGGAATGTTCTTTTGAAATTTAAATTCTTTTGCGATTGAATAAGTAAAAGCTTTTTGAGTTATTGAGAGGCTTTTATTTCGTTTTAAAGCGTTTTTTAAAAATCTTGACTCATTTTTAAAGGAGATCCATTTAGGGTGCTTAGAATTGGGATATAGCTCTATAAGGCCAGTCTTTTTAGCAACCTTTTTGATTTCATGTTTTCTTCTTCCATTGAAAAAGTCTTTATGTACTTCAAACTCTCTTTTATATGCTTGTTCAGGATATCTTTGACAGAAATCCAATAATATCTTTCTTGAAAATGAAAGCCATTTTAGTTTTTTTGACTGAATGAAATAAACATCCAATCCATAGTTGAATTTTGGACAAAAGAAGTCAGTAGATTCATTCGAATCTAAAATGACCTCACACATCGTCCTTTGACATGGAGTGTCTTTTAGCACAATTCCTCATTCGACCTAAAAAATTTAAGTCTCTAAGTGGCCATAAATGTTGGGAAATTAGCTAAAAGCCTTTACTGATAGGCTTAGGGCCTTGCAGCCCTTAAGTTTTTGAAGTAAAATCAGTTGTTGTCTTGTTGAGATGTTTGTTTACTTCAAATACTCTTAACTAACTTCTAAAAAGCCCGGTTTGCAGACTGGGCTTTTTTATTGCAATACTTTTGCATTCTCCCTATTTCTATATCTATTCAATATTAATTCTATATTTAAAACTTCCGTTTCTTTATTTGATGAGCATTTTGCTAAAAAGTACCAAATTTTTTTAACTTGCCTATACTTAAAATCACCATGCTTTTTTACTTCGAGCAAAGCTGTTTCACATTCTTCTGAAGAATACCCTGATGCAAGTATTGATTTTAAGTAGTTCTGTTCCCTTTCCTGGGCGTTATGTGATTTGATTGAGTTTAGATAATTGCTTATTTCAGGATTATTTAACTCTTCATTGTCGTTGGGGAGTAAGCAAGCTTTTCCAAAATGAATTTTATTACCAAGCATTCTTAGAGGTAATTTATGTCCTTTTCCTTCATAAACTTCATCGAGTGCGTTTTCAACTTTTAATTGCCATCTCTTTAAGTCATTCTTAAATTTTGGAATTTCAATAGATTCAGAAATGCCCATTTGAGATTTGAAATCTGAAATATCCATAGATGCTTGCTGTGAAGGTGAATCATTAACTTCACTAGAAAATAAAATTGATTTCAAATATAAGGTGCTTGCTCCTGCACAGTTCTTAATTTGTCTTAGTACTTTTAGGTCTAAGTTTAAATTGAAGCTCTCTTTCATCTTATTGAAAAATGATTCTTTAATAACAATTAAGTTACCCTCTTTTTTATTGTAATCTTCTTTGAACCATAGGTTCATGTATTCAATCCAATTTTCTGGGCGTATTAATTCTACCTGATCTTCTTCACCTTTAAGCGGCATAATAATCACTGAGGATGTAGCTAATCTTAAAAATGAGCTCTTTAACCAGTCATAAGATTTTTTAGATTTGGATATGCCTAGGTGTCCGAGAATTTCTTCAACAGATCCGAATTCAACAAATCTTGTATTTCCCTGAAGAGCCAAGGTCCATACTAATATTTCAACTAATTTATCCCTCGCAACGGGAATACCGTGTTCCTTAGTACAGATAAATGTGATTTTAGCGAAATTCGTTTTTAAGGTAACGTTTGTTTGATGATGGCCATTTTCATCCAGAGATGGTTGTCTGAGTGGATAAGGTGTAGAAAAAGTATGTTTTACAGCAATTGCTTTATCTCTTTTCTTCCTATCACCCCAAGAGCTGTCTTTAACTTCAAAAAAGTCTAATTGTCTATCTAGGGATCGACTGTCGCTTGATATGAGAGAATGATCTTGTTCTATGCTGTTTTCCAATTTTAATATCCATTTAAAATTGTTTTGTGTGTTAATTTATTTTTACAGAGATTCATTTAGTTAACAATCATTTTTTTACTAATTGTTCGTTTTTGAGTGTCGTTATATGTGGCCTATGTCGAGCTGTTGTCACTTAGGCAATTATTTGAGTGCATTTTTGAGTGTCTGATTCAATGACAGAGCATGACTTATAAGTTTATTTGAGTACATTCTAGAACTCACACCGATAATTGAGTTAGTAAGAAATATTTTTATCTGGGTGTGTATTCTAGAAATCACACCACATTTTGAGTGTGATTCCAAAAAGTACACTAATTTTTGGGTGTTAATTGTAATTACCTACATGATTTCTAATAGTTATGTAATTTTTTAATTTAAATTTTGGTCAAAAGTTAAGAAAGCAATGGGATAGGTGTGAATATTATTGATTTCTGAGTGTGTTTAAACCGAGTTAAATTATTTGCTATTTAGAATGGTTTGCAGGCTAGAGCTTATGGTGAATATAAATTTATGCTCTATTTTCCATCTCTTCAGCAAGGTATTCGGCAAACTTGTTGAGTTCTTCGTCTGATAGCTTTTTTAAAGACTTTTTATCTATGTTTATATTTCCTGACAGAAGGTCTTTATTTAACTTCAAGACAATTGATTTCGAATTTGATTTTTGCTTAGTTGAAATTTTCTCGTTTAGCCTTTTTAACTCTTCATCGATAAACAATAAAGATTGTTCTTTAATGAGTTTAATTTTTTCAAGTGAATCTTGATCATTAATAAATTTAGCGTCATGGTTTTGTATCATTGTGGCCATTTTTCTAAGAAACTGCTTGCCTCTAAGGTCATTTTCAACAATGATTTTTCTAACCTCACGAGGAATCTTAGAGTATTTTAAATACTCCCCTACACTTTGTTTTGTTATTCCGAACATCTTTGCTATTTCAACGTTATTTTTACATATCTTATGTTCAAGTAAGACTTTGAACTCAGTACCTTTGTCTATGGGGTGAATATCTTGTCGAAAAGAGTTTGTTGCAACAGATGCTATCTTTGCTTTTACTTTGTCTTTGATTATTTTTGCTTTGATCTCACTGTATCCAAGTTCGCGGCAAGCTGTTAGTCTTCTTTCTCCACTAACGACTTCAAAAACAACATTATTTTGACTTTGAGATACAGGGTGAAGAATTATAGGTTCGAAGAGTCCATCTCTTTGTATTGATTCTTTTAGTTTTATAAATTCTGGTTCTGTAACTGTAGACCTTGCTTGGTCTTTATGAAAATTGATCTGTTGTAATGGAACATTTACAACTTTGTCGCTCTCTAAGTGTCTAGATTGGCTTGGCTTGTTAAATGTAAAACCTTCCATGATTTTTTTGTTCATATTTCTCTACCTTCTAGATAAATGGCTGTTTCTTTCGTTCTTAATAGCTGTTTTCCTGTGTTTAAGCATTGATAAATGATTACAGTAATTAACTATTTCATTAGTTAGGTTGAAATAACCTTTTAAAGCAGGATGTTTGTAGTTTCCCATGCCCCATATAGGTCTCTTGAAACTCTTTGCTTCATGAACGATAGGAGAATTAGGAATTTCACTCTCAAACTTGATTGATTCATAAACTTCAGCGGCATGTTTTATTTCTAGGGTATCTAGAAGAAGTTCATTGTCATTTTTAAAATCGCAAATAATTTCATCTACCTCTTTTCTGATTAACTTATGCACCCTGTTGTTAACTGTCATTGAGTAGAAAACTCTAAATTTATCTTTTATGTCTAAGTCATATATTCCGTAAATATCTACAAGTTCGTCATAAAGTTCTTTTGATCCCTCGAGGGCATCCATACAAAGATGAACTGGAGAAATTAATAAGTCATAACAACCTATTAGAGAAACATTGAGTATGTCTAATGCAGGCGAAGAATCAATGATGGTAAAATCGAAATGTTTTGAAATCTCTTTGATATCAATATTCAATTGTTCTAATGTGTTCACGTTCATTTTGGCTTCAGACTTAAAACCTTCAATTTTTCTTGAACTTGGAATAATGCAAAGACCTTCTATTAATTCATAAACAATATTATCGAAACTAGTTAAACCTGTAAGGTAATCAGAAAGTGTGAGGTCAAAATTGAAGTTTCTGCTAAAAAAAGTATTGGTAAGATTGCACTGAGAATCTGTGTCTATTAAAAGAACTCTGTATCCGAATAAATGTAATATACTTGCAATGTTCACGCAGGATGTTGACTTCCCTACCCCACCTTTATGGTTGGCCATCCCCAGTACAGTATTTTCTTTTTTGTGGTGATTGAGGAAACTTGAAAAAACTTTTCTTGAATCCTTGTAGCTGTATTTTTTAGTTTTAATACATCTCTTTATATTTAGTTCAGCTATTTTTGCCTTGACGTCAAATTTATCTACTTCAGGGATGATAATTTTAATTAGCTTCGTAAGCGACTCATCCGAAAAATTGAAATTCCTATAAAATTCAATCATTTTTTCTCCTATGTTTTTATATTTTACTTAAAAAATATTTTTAAACAACACTTTATTTTTTTTTGATGAAGGACTTTCAAGTATGATGATTTAAGTAAGGCGTGGCTTACTCAAGGATGTTGATTCAAGTAAGGCGTGGCTTACTCA
>JBMYPC010000133.1:0-8598 GCA_049599895.1 Bacteriovoracaceae bacterium
GGAGTGATCTTATCTATTCCTCTAGTCCCTGGCCCAGGCTTTGTTTTCATCATTCTAGGATTGCTTCTCATTCAGTTTCCCTATAAAAAAAGAGTTTTTCGAAAACTTCTTGAGAGCCAAAGATTTATTAAGTTTCAAGATTTCCTGCTGAAAAAACTTAAAATTAAGCTTATCGTCTAAGAAAGATACTCTTGCACAGGACCCAAGAGTCCTGGGTTTGTTAACCCTACCTCAAAGGCAAGTTTTGAGGCTTCATCAAAACTCAAACCTTTGTTCTTAACACAATAGATAACATACCAAGCACCAATTCGATTCCCTGAAGCACAGTGAATGAGGGCCTTGTCTGATTCATTAAGACTTGAAAGCTCTTTCACACAATCATCGTTAACAGCACCATCAACGAGAAAAGGGATTTGTTTGTACTGCATTCCCTCTTTTTCACAAAAATCTTCTTCCCAAGAGAAGTCACCCTCTTCTTCATTTCGAAGATTGTAAACCTTTGTGACCCCTAATGATTTAAAGTGGGCCATTGCTGCATCATTAAGTTGTCCTCCAAAATAGAAGTTTCCAACTTGATAGGCATTATTCATTCCCTCAACGGTCATTCTCATCTTTTGTCCTTTAGGCTCTTGGCCCTGCTTCAATTACACTTGATGGCACCTGATCTTTAAACTGCTCAAAGTTTCCAACAAAAAGATTGGCAAGCTTTTGAGCTGTTTGATCATAAGCTTCCTTATCAGTCCAACCCTGTCGTGGGTCAAGAAGCTTAGAATCGACACCTGAAATCTCCACAGGATATTCCAATCCAAAGGTTTCGTGAAGTTTGAATTGTGTTTTAGCAAGCTCGCCTGAGTGAATTCCATCGATGATATGTCTTGTTTCCTTAAGCCCAATTCGATTTCCAACTCCATAAGGGCCACCAGTCCAGCCAGTGTTCACAAGCCAAGCATGACAATTATGTTCTTTCATTCGCGAGGCCAAAAGCTCAGCATACTTAATCGGATGCCAAACCATAAAGGCAGCACCAAAACAAGCTGAAAAGGTTGCCTCAGGTTCAGTGACGCCCTGTTCAGTTCCAGCAACTTTAGCCGTATAGCCGCTAATAAAGTGATACATCGCCGCTTCAACACTAAGTTTGCTCACAGGAGGAAGTACACCGAAGGCATCGCAAGTAAGGAAAATAATATTATTGGCATGTCCTGTGACACAAGGAATTTTAGCATTTGGAATGTATTCAATGGGGTATGAACATCTTGTGTTTTGAGTGAGCGATGTATCTTCATAATCCACAACATGAGAAGCTTCGTCGTAAACCACGTTTTCAAGTAAGGCACCAAACTTAATTGCGTTATAAATTTCAGGCTCTTTTTCAGCAGAAAGGCCATCACATTTGGCGTAACAACCCCCCTCGATATTAAACAGCCCATGATCTGTCCAACAATGCTCATCATCACCAATAAGCTTTCGATGTGGCTCAGCTGATAACGTTGTCTTTCCAGTTCCTGAAAGTCCAAAGAAAACTGAAACGTCACCGTTATCTCCTTCATTAACTGAACAATGCATAGAAAGAACATCATTCAGAGGCATAAGGTAGTTCATAATTGTGAAAACACCTTTTTTCATCTCTCCTGCGTATTCAGTGCCAAGAATGACCATCTGCTTGTGTTCAAAAGAAAGATCAACACTTGTCTTTGATGTCATCCCCCGGGTGTAGGTGTTTGCTGGAAACTCTCCAGAGTTTAAAATCATATAGTCCGGCTCACCGAACGAAGCGAGTTGCTCTTCTGTTGGTCTGATCAACATATTATGCATAAAAAGAGCATGATAAGGTCTAGTGCAAATAATTCGAATTTTTAATTGATACTTTGGATCCCAACCAGCATAGCCGTCGAGGATGTAAATTTTCTCTCTTGTATTAAAGTAATCAATGGCCCTTTCTCTATTGATTAAAAAAGACTTTTCATCAAGCTCAATATTGATGTCTCCCCAACAAATATTCTCTTCAGATTCTGGATGTCGTATTACCCTTTTGTCTTTTGGGCTCCTTCCTGTTCTTTCACCAGAACGTGTCGCAAGGGCGCCGGAACTTGTAATAATCGCATCAGGATCGTCCTTTAAAGCGTGTTGGTAATACACTGCTGGAGTGAGATTGCGATAAATTTGAGGCCTTGTTATACCAAGCCCTGACAAGTCTATAGATTGCGTCATCATATCATCCTTTAATTTCAATAAAACCACCGCCAATAGGCTAACAATCCCTAGACAAGAAAGGCATGACCTGTCGCAAAATTTAAGCAAATTTTGTCCAACATTTGAGACTCGTAAAAAGCCGAGTTCGAAGCTACAATACCTTTATGGATAATATAAAAACGCCCTTTCTTCTTTACGATAGTAACTGCGGTCTTTGTTCAAGGTTCAAAGACGCTCTGCAAAAGCTCGACTTCCAAGAAAAGATTCACTACTACCCAGTAGGAACGGAAGAAATCTATGGGGCCTATCCGGAAATTGATCGTGAAGAGTCAGCTCAAATTCTTCATTTTGTTGATGAAGATAAGACGATTCATAAAGGTGGGGACATTGCTGCGGCCCTTGCTCATCAATTCCCAGGAATCAACAAAGTTGCTTGGCTTTTAGAAACCGATGCAGGAAAAAAAGTGAGTGATTTCTTCTACAAAAAAGTCAATGAGCTAAGATCAAGCTCAATTCTTGGTGGCTGTAAAAACTGCGGTGGTAAACACTAAATCTTCGAGGCCATCACATAAAAACCAAGCCAATTACTTATTTAACAAAAAACCCTAATATTGTTGCAAGAAATTTGTGTTTAAAGTTGAAATTATACATATTCTCGAAGTAAAAACTTCTAAATGACCCTAAATTCAATATGGCCCTATAAAAATTAAACTTCTTTGAAAGCTCTAAATTTAGAACATCTTTACCTATTCTGTTATTTCTATCTTCAATCACGGTTTTATAAGAGCTGAAGTTTATATCCTGAAAGTCTGATTTCTTTTTTGTCGCCAAATTTTTAAACTCAATGGAATTTTGAAAACATGATGAGCAATGATTTTTAACTTTTCCAATACTGATAAATAACCATGACTCAAGACTATAGAATGTCCAAACAGGTGCAAAATATACTATTAATTTTTCGTTACCAGTCTTTATGAGCTGTTTTTGTAGCAAATTCTTGAATTTATGTAATTTTTTTTTATTATTTCGATAAGTACTATTCAGCCGAGAATTTAAAAAATCACTATAATTAAGATCTGAATCTAAATGGAACAAAATTCTATTCCCCGAAAGAATTTCAGTAGCAAAAACTTTCGAAAGATTTACCATTGCATTTCTATTCATCCAATTTGAACCATAGTAAATGGGATTTGAAGTATATAGTTGAACTTCATCTTTTGAGGTTTTAGATATAATGACCCTGAGAGCTTCTCTACTCTCACTATTAGAATCTTCAGGATATACATATGTCTTCAAGTGACTACCATATGCCCTTGGTAATTAAGTAATCACTAGGCTTTGTATCAAAGTTATCCAATGCAATGACCATCCCTTCCCTAGCCTCTTTATCAATTGAGATAATTGAAGCTTTTGGGTCCATTGTAAATATATGGATAATCGATTGATTAATTATTTCATCATTACTAAATTCACCAAGTAAGTGATCTAAAACAAATGGGTTATGTGTAACGAAAAAACTCTGTCGGTCTTCTTTAATCAACATATTAATCGAATTAATTATCCAGTTTGGGTGGATATTGTTTTCAATTTCATCTATGAAGTTGTAAGGAGTACTATTGATCAAATTAAGCATACAGATTTCAAAAAACCTCTTCTCTCCTGGCGTCATTGCTCCCATGTCTACAACCGAACCATTTCTGTGATTAAGAAACACTCTAAAGGATAACTCCAATGAATTTTGTTGTGATTCATCTAAATTTTCAACAAGGTCGATCTTTGTAAAGTCAAAATGAAATGATTCAAATCTTGTTCTATTGAAAAAATCTGAAAAACGATTAGTAAGCTCATTATATTTTTTTGACAAGTATTGGCCACATTCAGTCTTTTGACTTCTATTATCTATGAAATATTTTAAAGTTTTAAAATCTGAAAGACATTTCAAAATGGAGTCTAAATACTGTATTGGAATAACTGACCGGCTAAAACCAGTTATTTTATCTCCTTCTAATTTATAGGTAATTTTATAATCCTGAATTTTACCGCTAAGAAAATAACCTTCTTGTGTAGAGTTTTGAATAATGTTCCAATCTGAGAAGGATGAAAATGGAAGGTTGTTTTTTGATGATTTTAAATAATTTTCTAGGTTAATTGCATCATATATTTTCTTGATAATATCTATATTAGAGATCTTATTCTTCAAATCTGTTCCAAAAATCAGCTTGGAACAATATCCAATAACATTCCCTCTATATTCTTCTAAAATTAGATCAATTTCACCTTCTTGTTTATTATCAATAAAAACAGAAAACTTTCCATTTGAATAGTTAAAGGTACAGGAAGTTTCTTTAAATTTGATTTCAATTTTTAATTCTCTTTCACTCTTATTACCATCAATATTAATACCTAAAGTATCCACTTTCCTTTGTTCGCTGTTCTCAACTTGATTAATTTTTCGTTGATTGTAGACAATTCGAACCTCTAAGCTTTTACTCTGAATGCCTTTGAAGGATGCTTCATAATTTATCTTATCAATATTTATTGGTTGGCTATATATATCCTCTAAAAATCTAAAATCACAAATGTTCATTAATAAATTTGTGAAGGTTGACTTACCTGAAGCATTTCTTCCTACTATCAAATTAATATCTTTATTAAACTGCAACTCATGATCAGTTAAATTACCGAAATTAATAATTTTTAGTGAACTTAGAAACATAAGATACCTAACTTTAATTCATTTAAGATTTTAAAAATGTCCCATATGTTAAAGATTGTAACATCTATTGTTGAAATAAACTTTTCAATGCATTTTGGCCAAACTTTTTCATTATGCTTAACTATTTCTTGATGTTTCATGGCCATTATTGTGATGAGAACTTTTCGAATTTGCAATCCATACTTGCTTTTAGACCACAAGACCGATCAATTTCTTCTATTTAAGCAAGATTAGCTTAATCTATGCGGCAAATAATCATCTTTCTCCTATATAGTGCTGGTTTCAAGGTAAAATAAAGTTGCTCGTTCAACCAAGAACGATCAATTTAGTAGGATATTGAAGTGAAAATAATAAAATTAGCTCTGCCGCTCTCTCTAGCACTTTGTGCTTTCTCTTTTCAAGCTACTGCTCAAGATCGTGCAGGTCTTTACCATTTAAGAGAAACGAAACCGGTAAAAGACAACTCTGAAAAGCTCGCTAAACTTAATAACTCCGACTCAAGGCAAGCTGTGGTTGAAACAGAAATTGAACAAGAACAGCTTCAAAATGAAAGAGGTTATAACTATAACTTGGCCCTTGGCTTTGGTAACGGCAGTTATGAAAACGAAACCGGTACAACAGCAAGTGCAAAAGCCTATAGTGTTGAA
Organism: Bacteriovoracaceae bacterium; assembly: GCA_049599895.1. GTDB lineage: Bacteria > Bdellovibrionota > Bacteriovoracia > Bacteriovoracales > Bacteriovoracaceae > JBMYPC01. The sequence continues at coordinate 5,554 of JBMYPC010000133.1, forward strand.
GTTGGTGCTAGTAAAAAAATCTTTTCTCTCATCAATGCTGCAGCTTTTATGAGGGCCAGCTATGACGATTATGATGAAGACGAAGTCAACTTTCGCTATGAACTCGAAGAACAAGAAGCCTTGGGTTATGACTTTGGTCCAGGGATTCGCCTGTCCTACCTTCGCGATGGTGAAGGCTATACATGGGCACCTTTCTTAGAAGCCTATTACGGGATTGGAAAATTTCTCATGAAAGAAAATGAATTTATCACAGATCGAATGATCGAAGTTGAAACTGATATTGACTACACCAAAACAACCCTCGCTGTGGGCATCGAGTGGATGGTTTCCTATGCTAGACCTTATGTAAAGTACGAATGGGGACAAGTGAAATACGATGAAACGGCGACTGTTGAGACCCCTACTCAGCAAGGCACAGTTATTGAAACTTTAACTCTTGCGGAAAACTCTCGAAACAATTCATTTAGCCGATTCGCAGTGGGCCTAGGTTTTAATTTTTAAAACGGCTCTCTGCAGCAATTAAATTCATTTAGTATTCGTTAATAATCACTCTCCCTATGCAATAATCCGTTGATTTTTCCTTTTTAAGGTGTGAACATGCTTTTGACTTTATTCTTTGCAGAGAGTCTCTATGAAAGTTCTTATGCTTGGTTGGGAATATCCTCCCCATATTAGCGGTGGCCTTGGCGTTGCCTGTGAAGGCTTGACCAAAGCCCTGGCCAAACTCGACATCAAGATTTCTTTTCTCTTCCCCAATGCTAGCGGTGATGAAAGCTGCAATCATATGGAGTTAATTGGACTTTCTCAAAGTGGATCAGCGCAAACCTTATCAGAGTCCGAATCCGAAAAAGACAATCCCGCTATTCAAAAACAAGGTATCCCCTCTCAACTTATGCCTTATCTCAATGAAGATCAGTATCAAAACTTATTTGAAAAGCATTTAAACTGGATTGAAAATGAGTCTGGTCAAACATCAAATCTGAGTAATCAAAACTCAAAGAATTATTCCATTAATCTTTTTGAAGAAGTTCATAAGTTTTCGGCCAGTACAAACGCTTTAGCAGATCAATATGACTTTGACCTTATCCACGCCCATGATTGGATGACATTTCCTGCAGCGGTTGAACTTTCTAAGAAAACCAATAAACCACTTGTCCTTCATGTCCATAGTATTGAACATGACCGTGGGGCTTTTGGTGGAGATCAAAGAATCCAAGAAGTCGAAAAGAATGGTCTTAAAGCAGCTGATCTCGTGATCTGCGTGAGCCAATACACAAAATCAAGAGTTCAGCATTTTTATCAGATTCCAGATTCAAAAGTCGTTTGTATTCACAATGGTCTTGAGCTCAGTGGAGATGTAAAAGACAGAGACGCAAGAGAGTCTGTTCATAAAATTAAAACAGTTCTTTATCTTGGTCGTGTCACTTATCAAAAAGGTCCTGAGTACTTTATTGAAATGGCAAAAGAGCTCTTAAAAACACGAGATGATGTCTGTTTTAAAATTGCCGGCAATGGTGATCTTCTTCTTCCAATACAGGCCTTAATTCAAGAAGAAGGTCTTGAGGAACATTTTGAAATTTTAGGCTTTATCAGTGGAAAAGAAAAACCCGAGGTTTGGAAGCAAGCTGATGTCTTTGTCATGCCCTCTGTTTCAGAACCATTTGGTCTGACGGCCATTGAGGCTTTAGACTATGGTGTTCCCACAATTATCACGAAACAATCAGGAGTTTCAGAAGTCCTCAACCATGCCCTTAAATACAATTTCTGGGATACCAAAAGACTCACAAGGCTCGTAGACTCTCTCTTAGATTATCCTGAAGTGAGAAATCATATAGCACTGAAAGGAAAACAAGAAACAGAGAACATTACTTGGGAGAAAACAGCTCTCAAAGTCAAAAAGTCTTACGATAACGTCCTTAACAGTACAAACGCGATAAGCATCTAAAGGTCTTTTGCCATGAGTACTGAAAAACGAAATATCCTTCTTTATTTTCAGGCCCATCAACCTCTAAGGCTTAGAAACTATTTCTTTCTTAATGATGAAAACAATACCATTGGAGAAGATCTTAGATCCTGCCTCTTTGACAATTATCTCAATAAAGAAATTCTTGGGAGGGTTTCGACAAACTGTTATAAACCTTTCTTTGAGATGCTGAGTCAGTTTAAAAGTCCTCTTAATCTTAACTTCTCCATTACTGGTGAACTCTTTGACCAATTGATAAAAGATCATCATGAAGTTATTGGCCTCATAAAAAAAGCACAAAAAAAGCATTCTTTTGATTTTTTACTTGAAACCTATCATCACAGTTTAAGCTCTCTTTATTCACCGAAAGAATTTTCTTATCAGCTCAATCGACATCGAGACTTGATGGAAAGAGTCTTTGACTACACCCCTACAACCTTTAGAAACACTGAACTGATCTATCACAATGACTTACTCAATATGATTAAAGACCAGGGAGTTTCTAAAATTCTTACAGAGGGACCTAACTGGCTTCCCGCCAATCCAGAGAGTGCCTTTAAGCATCCTACAGATAGCGGATTTATTTTCACAAGAGATGGCAAGCTCTCAGATATCGTTGGTTTTCAATTTGAAGACAAGGCCTCTCACCTTTATCCACTAACAGCTGAAAAATATCTTGATGAGATTAAAAGATCTTCAAAGAAAAATATTATTTTAGGCTGGGACCTTGAGACTTTTGGCGAGCATTATAATGGGAATCCCAAAACACTTAAGTTCTTAAAAGACTTTATCGAACTTATCCAAGCTGATTCAAATCTCAAGCTTAGCACTTTTAACGACCTTCCTTTAGAGGAAAAAAACCTTCCTGTTCTCTCTCTGGAATCTCCTATCTCTTGGGCCGATAAAGAAAAAGACCTCTCGGCATGGCGCGATAATGACCTTCAAAAACTGGCCCTAGAAGAAGCCTACGAACTTGAAGATGCTTTTGATTTTCCTCTTGGTGTCGAAAGTCGAAAATGCTGGCGAAAGCTTCTTAACTCTGATCACTTTTATTATATGTCTTTAAAAAAAGGCGCTGATCA
>JBMYPC010000134.1:0-8596 GCA_049599895.1 Bacteriovoracaceae bacterium
TTTTTTAAAACCCTAGAAGAGCCGTAAAGGTTGTTCTAGGGTTTTTTAGTTTGTGAATATTAAAACCCTTCTTGTAGAAACCTCTTACTTGGAATCAAGTTCAGAGCTTCCGCCCATGCATCAAAACTGTCCGCTGGACAATTTCGACTGCAGAGCGGTCCACTCACTCGGAAGTCAAGCCCACCATCGGCGAAGGTAGTGCTCGGGGAACTGAGTGTGAGAGCAAATGCGACTTAAGCATTTGCCAAGAGGCACCATCTTCTTTAGTTTTTAAGATCTAAAAAATTATCCTGATAGAAACATGAGTCCACCTTTGGCATTAGCTTTGCTCCTTTAATCTTTAAGGCTTAGTTAATCCTGCATTACTTTGTAATGATCAATGTATGTGAGTGTCTAAAAAAACAACACTCGAAAAGGACTTATGCAATTATGAAAATTTTAATTTCATCAATCATTTTTGGATTCGTTGTCTTGGGGATAAATATCACTAATGTTGAGGAGAGGACTTACAGAGGCTTGAGCAGCCATGAAGAGAGCTATCTTTGTATCACAAAAGAAAAATTGCCCAATCGAAGAACAAGGTTTGTGACTAAATATGGATCAAGTATAGATGAAGCAAAGGATAGTTTAAATGAATTATGTGACGTTGCGTTTGATTGTGCTTCCGGTGTTGCTTGTGGGCATAAATCAGAACTCGATAGTATATTGAGTAGAGCAGGACAAATAAAATTTTCTTCGAGTGTGAATGTCTATCATAGAGGAAACCCGAATATTAAAGACACCGATTATGGTGATGAATAAAAGAGTTCATTTCTTGATAAACTAATTCTAGTAAAGTTTCACTATCTCATTAAAGCGCGTCGACAGTGACCTGCCGTTTCTGGCGGTTTGTAAAAAGAATGCCAAATAGAATAAAATTTTGATTTTAATTCCTAAAGTACAGGAATCGTTTAGAATTAATGGTATTTTAACATTTAAAAGAGACGACTTGAGTTCACGAATAATAATTTCCATAAAAGAGCCAATTCTTTCAGACTTGATTCTTTTTTCATTACAAGCAGAGCATTTCTTTGAAGTGATTGAATGTTCTAGTGGATATGTGAAAAGATCGATCGAAGCTGGGGCATATGAAGATCCAATATCAGTAGAGAAAATGCCTGAAGACTTTGATCCCGATGAGAGTATTGAGGAAGATTATGACATCGCAGACCTTTTTGAAGATTTAGACCTTACGGATGATATTGAAGAAGAGGACAGCGAAGAAGACCTCCTTAATGATATTGAAGATATACAGTCATTGACGACTTTATTTGAAGTTGAAGAAGAGGAGCTTTTTGAAGAAGTTGCTGAAAAACTTTCAATTTCAGAGGAAGTTAAGACAGGTATAAAAGCATCAACGAAGAGAACTGTCGACTTAGTTAAGAAAAACAAAACGTTATCAAAGTTATTTAACAAACTGCTTAAGTCTCTCAATAAGCAAGATGATTACTTAAAGCATGCTCATGATTTAGCTGATTATATTATTCATAACGATGATTGGACTCCTCAGGGTTATACGATTCTGGCGAATCGTAAATTTTCAGGAGGAACCTTTCGAAAAATCGTGAATGCTGTCAAAGAGCTTAAATGAGAAGAGTCGTAATATTGACGGGGGCCGGGATCTCTGCGGAGTCGGGTCTCAAAACATTTCGTGATAATAACGGTCTTTGGGAAAACCATAGAGTTGAAGAGGTCGCTACTCCTGAAGCGTTCCATTCTAACCCAAGCCTTGTTTATCGTTTCTACAATTTAAGACGTGCACAACTCAAAGAAGGTGAACCTAATCTTGCCCATAAAGCTTTGGCCAAACTTGAGAGAGAGTTTTCTGGTGAAGTTTATTTGATTACACAGAATGTAGATGATCTTCATGAAAGAGCGGGAACGAAGAATATTCATCATATGCATGGTGAACTTAGAAAAGTTCGTTGCCTTAAATGTGGAGAGGTCATGGCCTGGTCAGAAGACTTAAACGAGGGCCACCTTTGCTCGTTTTGTGGTGAACGACCACTTCGTCCCCATATTGTCTGGTTTGGGGAACAGCCATTTAATATGGAAAAATGTCTTGAAAAATTGGTTCATTGCGATTTATTTCTCTCTATAGGAACATCTGGAAATGTTTATCCTGCAGCTGGTTTTGTTCAGGTGGCAAAGCAGTCAGGTGCCAAGTGTATTGAGTTAAACTTAGAACCAAGTATACAATCGAGCTTTTTTGATTCTCAATTAATTGGTAAAGCAACTGTAGTTCTTCCTTCATTTGTAGAGGAAATATTGAGTGGTAAATATGAAAAATAAATACATTCTTTTAGGTCGAGTTGGAAGTGTTCATGGTGTTCGCGGGGAGTTCAAGTTAAGTCTTGAAAACTCTGAAAGTAGTCTTCTGAAAAAAGGCCTTACTGTTTTTACCAAAGCAAAAAATACCGACGAGTATGTAGAGCAGACAATTAAATCGATACGAATCGGAAACAAGGTCATTTTGGGGCTTGAAGATGTCGATAATCGAAACCTTGCTGAAGAGATGACTCCATTTGAGGTCTATATTGAAAGAGAGTTATTTGAGAGAGAAAAGGAAGATGGTGAAGTCTATCTTGCAGATCTTCTGGGATATGATCTTGTAGATCATGGCTCACTTAAAAAGATTGGTAAAATTGAAAAGTACTATTCAAATGGGGCACAAGACATTGCCGTTTGTAGGTTAAACAATGGAATGCTTAAAGATATTCCAATCGTTGAGAAGTTTTTTATTGAAATCGATCAAGACTCGGCAAGAATTATTGTTGATTTTTCCAGTTTTGGAGTTATTGGCTGAGTCCAGAACTTGGAAATGAGAGCGACCTGCTGACGCTCTTTTACGGCAAAATGATTGTGGTGCCTGACAACTCGATTGTTTTCAGGTTATAAATCGACTTATGAAAATTACTGTTATTACGTTATTCCCCTCACTATTTGAGCCGTTTCTTGAACGAACAATGCTTTCCAAAGTAGGAAGAGATGCACGGTTTGAAATCGAAGTCATCGATCTTGCAAAATCAAATGATGGAGATTTTAAAGGTGTCGACGACGCTCCCTATGGAGGTGGTCAGGGAATGGTCATAAAGGCAGATGTTTTAAAAAAGGCCTTAATCGCTTCAAAAAGCGAAACTCAAAATCGAAAGGTTATCTACACATCCCCTAGAGGGGAGGTCTGGAAAGCCTCTGTTGCAAGAGAGTTTGCGAATAACCATCTTCTGAAAGAAGACCTTCATCTGATTTTTATTTGTGGCAGATATGAAGGAATTGATGAGAGATTTATTTCTCAGTATGTTGATGAAATCTACTCCATAGGGGACTATGTTTTGATGGGAGGCGAGATTGCCGTTCTTGCCATGCTTGAATCAAGCTTTCGATTTGTTCCGAATATCTTAGGAAATAGCAATTCGGCTGATGAAGATTCCTTTGAAGAGAATTTAATCGAGTACCCTCAATATACTCGTCCTCAGGAGTTCGAGGGATTGGAAGTTCCAAAAGTTTTACTTTCTGGAGATCATAAGGCGATTAAAGACTTTCGTTTGGAAAAGGCCCGAGAGTTAACTGAAAAGCACCGACCAGACCTTCTTAAAAAGTGAATAGAATTATGAATGAAACAAATTGTTACCTTGCTTTAGTCCATCACCCTATCAGAAATAAAAATGGAGAGAAGGTTACAACTTCGGTAACCAATCTCGACATTCATGATATTGCCAGAAGTTGTAGGACTTATGGGATCAAAACCTACTATATAGTCACACCCTTAAAGGCCCAGCATGAACTTGTTGAAAGGATTCTTGATCACTGGAAAAGAGACAATGCTTCAGCCTATAACCCTGATAGACAAGATGCATTATCGTTTATTAAAATTAAAAACTCCGTTGAAGAGGTGCAAGAAGACATTAGCTCGATGCATGGTGAAAATGCTGAACTTATTGTGACCGGTGCCAACTTTGCAGAATATCAAGGGGATACAGAGGACCTTAAGGGGCATTTTGAAGGCACAAAGAAGCCTCAGCTGGTGATTTTTGGCACAGGATGGGGACTTCATGAGGATGTTTTAGAGATGGCGGATTATAAACTCAAACCTTTAAGCTCAGGTGGTAATTACAACCACTTGTCAGTTCGTTCCGCAGTTGCTATCTATCTTGATCGACTATTTGGAATATAATTTTACGAATGACCTAGGAAACTCGGTCCTCTGGTAAATCAGGAGCAAAAATGAACTTAATCGACGTTGTAAATCAAGACCATAACAAGCTTGATACTACAAAACTTCCAAATTTTAGAGCAGGTGACACACTTGCTGTTCACGCAAAAATCACTGAAGGAAGCAAGACAAGAATTCAGGTCTTCCAAGGTGTTTGTATTGGTATCAAAAGATTCGGAAACGTAAACGGACACTTCAAAGTGCGTAAAGTTTCTAGTGGAATTGGTGTAGAAAGAGTATTTCCATTCCATTCTCCTAATATCGACAAGATCGAAGTGAAGCAAAGAGGTAAAACTCGTCGAAGTAAGCTTTACTATCTACGTGAGCGTTCAGGTAAATCAGCTAGAATCGCAGTTGATTACGAACGTAAAGACTAGATCTTTATCTTCACAAAGCTTTATTAGATGTTTGAAACTCAATTTATTGAGAACGCAGAGTCTCGTCTAACTTCTCTTATCGGTGTCGATGAAGTTGGACGAGGGCCTTTGGCAGGCCCAGTTGTGGCTTGTTCTGTAAAGCTTAATCTTAATTATGAATTAGAAACCCTTAACTTTTTGGAAGTTCTCCGCTCTCTTAATGTCACTGATTCTAAAAAACTCAGCAAAGTCAAAAGACGAGAAATTCTAAGTGCATTAGAAATTCCCTTTCGAGATGTTGAGTTTGAAAAGGTTTATTCAATTGCTGGGGTTGTGAGCTTTTCTGTTGCAGAAGTCTCGCCAAAGTTGATTGATGAAATCAATATTCATCATGCAAGTCTTAAGGCCATGAGCCGATCTCTTTTAAAGGGGCTTATAGGTGGCGAAGAACAGGCCCTCATTCTTATTGATGGAAAATGGGCCCCAAAACATCAGGCACTTTCAAAGCATTGTATTGAAACAGTTATAAAGGGAGATTCTAAAAGCCTTGTGATCGCCCTTGCTTCAATTATTGCTAAAGAAAAACGCGATTCAATAATGGAAGAACTCTCTGTTCAGTTTCCAAATTATGGACTTCAAACGCATTCTGGTTATCCTACACCCTTTCATAAAAAAATGATCCGAGAACATGGGCCATCAAGCTGTCATCGGATCACATTTAAAGGTGTGAAAGATTGGGATCAAAAGAATGAAAAGAGAAATCAAACTTAGCGAGTTGAGAGAAAGAAAAGTGAATCTTTTCTTTCATAGTCAAAACATCCCCTTATTAATTGATCCTAAGTTTTTAAGATCTAAACAATGTGGACAAGTTGATTGTTGTGTTTTTGACGCAAAGAAAACGTTAATTAAAATTATTGAAGTTAAGGGTCGAGCAGGTATATCTCAGACCCAACTAAACAGACTTCGAGGAACGTCTCAACTACTTGGGTTAATTTTTAATTGTGCAGTGCTTTTGAAAACGGCTATTTTTGAGAATGATAACGGCTTTAAAACCTATTAACGTCTAGGTTTACTTGCATTTTAAACCTGTAGCACTGTATATTTAAATAAGATTAATAGCTTAGCTATGTTTAAAAGTTCCAGTTAAAGGAAAACTCATTCATGTTGAAGAAGTTTTTTATTTCAAAGATCCTCAAATATACATTTATTGCTTGCGTGATATTTTCAGTAGCATCAAGTGCCAATGCTGCTGACCCAAGAGTGAAGGCGGTTATGCTAACTTCGGCTTATGGGACTATTGGAGGGGCATTATTGGGAACAGCTTCTCTTGCTTTTGGAACAAGTGGAAGGGCGGTGGCCGTTGGTGCATCTGTTGGGCTCTATGTAGGACTTTTGTTTGGTGGGTACGTTGTACTTTCCCATTCCATGAAAAATCGTGGCCCAAGTGAACCCGACGACAGTCTTGAAAATGATGAAACTTATTCTGAAGGCGGAATTTTTGGATCAAATTTATTAGATGCTCAAAAAAAGAGATTTCGATTTGAGTTTGATAACGAGCAAAGTATCGCTTCAGAGGATCTTAAGCTGACTTCACTTCGTGGGGTTGGCCCAAATGATTCAGGAAAATCAATTGGGCTTCAATTATTATCGATTCAGTTTTGAAAAGTTTTTCTTCTTGCCGCGTAGTTTTGCGCTAAGAATTCAGTTTCATCATCATCAAAGCTTCTTACTAAGGCCTCAAAGGCATCGTCTGCGTAAAGCTTAAAGACTTTAAGAAATTCACTTTTTACATTCATAAGGCGAATTTGATCTTTTTTATCATTAAGGCCTTGAATAATATCAACAAAGAGACCGATTCCACTTGATCCGACGAAATCAACTTGATTCATATCAATTGTGATATCGGCCGTTGGGTTTTCTTTAGTCAGATGAATAAGTTGATTCTCTAAGTGCTTAGTATTTTCGTAGTCAAAGCCACCTTTCATAAGAACAATAATATTACCAAGAGAGTCTGTTTGGACTTGAGCGTTTAGCTTCATGATTTCCTCCAAAAAACATTGCCGTACTGCATTATCTTAGCAAGTGTTGACGTTCTCCCATAGGAGGTAAATACTGCGCATAACAAAAGGTGATTAAATGAGTCGGTTGGTGCTGGTAGGTCTGCCAATAGGGAATTTGAAAGATATATCCAAAAGGGCCTTAGAGGCATTAAAGAACTCTAAAGTCATTATCTGTGAAGATTCAAAGAATGTTAAAAAGCTTATGTCTCTTCTCGAGATTTCACTTCAAGGCAAGTTTCTTGAGACATTTCACGATCATTCTAGTGAAGGAAAGTTCAGAAAGATTGAAAACTACCTAAAGTCTGAGTCAGAAGTTGTTTTAGTATCAGATGCTGGTAGTCCGATAATTTCTGATCCTGGTTATCCGATCGTTCAACTTGCAAGAAGTTTAGGCATAGAAGTAGAAACGCTTCCTGGGCCTACTTCGGTGGTAGCAGCTCTTGAGTTATCTGGCCTTCCACCAATTCCTTTTACGTTTGGTGGCTTTCTTGGCAGAAATACCTCGAGCATTCGTTCAGCATTTTCAGAAGCTCTAAAAAATGAGGGGACTCATATTTTCTTTGAATCTCCTCATCGAATAAAAAAAACCTTGAATGTTCTTGCTGAAGAGGTTTCTTCCTTAGAGGATGCTCATGTAAGTGCCGTTGTTTGTCGTGAGATAACTAAGCTTTATCAAGAAGTGATTTCCATTGATCTGAGCTCTTATGATCAGACGACGCAGAAAGATTTTGTGGGTGAATGTGTGCTCGTTTTCCATGTTGGACTTGGTCAAAAACAAGAAAAACTCGAGATGAGCAAGGCCCAAGAGCTTGCCCATGAAGTCCTTAAAAAACCAGGACATAAAAAGACACTGGCAAAACTTCTTGCCTATTGTACATCTCAAAAGACGCAGGATGTCTTCAAAAGCCTCTAAAAGAGATTTTTTTTCTCAATAATGTCTAATAGTGTTATAATAATTCAATAGATATCCCTAGGAGGGAGTAGGCGGATGCTAGTAAGAATTATTGGCGGTCATGGAGGTGTGTCACCTGGATTTAGAAACACATCTTATTTGATTGATGGGAAGCTTCTCATCGATGCCGGCTCTTGCGCTTCGGGAATTCATATTGATGAGCAGGTCCTCATTGATAATATCCTTATCTCTCATTCTCATCTTGATCATATTAGTGATCTGGCTTTTTTGGCCGACAATTGTTTTGGACTTAAAGATAAACCTTTTGAGATTCACACAAATCGTCCTGTTAAAGAAGCCATTATGACTCATCTGTTAAATGATGTGATTTGGCCTGACTTTTCCGCTCTCCCCAATAAAGAAAATCCAACTTTAAGATTCAATGATATTGAGTCAGAGAAAACCATCGAACTTGGCGGTTATGAAATCACTCCTGTCCGAGTGAATCATCCTGGCGAAGCATTAGGCTTCATCATTCAAAAGAAGGATGTCGCTATCGTTTTTACTCAAGATACCGGACCTACAGATCGAATTTGGCAAATTGCAAAAGGTTTTAAGAACCTCAAAGCGATTTTTACAGAGGTCAGTTTTCCCAATAAATTGGAGAAAGTTGCAGTTGATAGCCAACACCATACACCGAATTCTATGAAAGAAGAGATTTTAAAAATGCCAGAAGATGTCCCTATCTTTCTCGGTCATCTTAAGCCAAATTATCAAACTCTTCTCTACCAAGAAATAGAGGCCATAGGTTGTGAGAGAATCAGTTTACTTGGCTCAGACGACACTAGCTACATGTTCTAGTTTGTAGACATTCCTAAAAGACGCAGACATAATGATTGAGATTTATTTTAAAAGGATTCGTTGTGTCATTTTTTGATTCTGTCAAGAACCCAAAATTAAAGAGTATTAAAAGAATTGAGAGTAACACTCCCTCTGGTGTTTGGAAAAAATGTAACAACTGCGGAGAGATTCTTCA
>JBMYPC010000135.1:0-8566 GCA_049599895.1 Bacteriovoracaceae bacterium
CTAGCTTTAAATGACAATCAATCTCACCGCAATCGAGCAATGGTTCATTATTCAAAATCAATCCATTACGGAGAAGTTTTTCTTAAAGAAAATGATTTGAGTTTAGAGGTCCTTATAAAGAGTAAAGATCCTAAAAGGCTTCTTATGGACAATCTTGATGATGATGAGATATCACAAAAGATTGTTCTCTTTCTTGCTCAGTCGATCGCTGGGATGGTGAATCTTAATAGGGACCAAAGTCTCTACCTAACCGCCTTGCCAGCGGCGAAGTCTATGTTTGATTGGGTTTGTGAGTTGAACCCGGGAATCTATGGTGGCGCTTGCCCATTATTTTACGGAGCTTATGAAGCCGGAAGACCTAAAATGCTTGGTGGGAATCCTGAAAAAGGAAAAGAAATCTTTTTAAAGGCGATAGAGGCCTATCCTGAAAATTATCTTATCCGAGTAGGTTATTTACAGTTTTATGTGGTACCTAGAGGCGACGAAGACGAATTTAATGCCCAGGCAAAAATCATTGAAGAGTTTATTGCTATGGAAACGAAAGAGAAGTACTGGAAACCTCTTTCAAAGAAAAAAGAAGTTTCAGAGAAAACTTCAAGACTTAATTTGTTTAATGCTACGGCAATTAAGCGCTTTCAAATCATGAAACAAAATAAAGAGGAAATATTTTAATGAAACCAATGCGCTATCTCATTACTATTTTATTTTTTATGGCCTTAACTTTTGATTCTTACGCTTTAAGAATCAAAGTGGGAGTTCTCGCACCGGAGGGAACCAGCTGGTCTAATAACCTTAAGAAACTTGCAAAAGAAATTAAAAAGGCCACTGACGGTAAAGTGAAGATTAAATATTACTTTGGGGGAGCTCAAGGCGATGAAGAAGATGTTCTTCGAAAGATCCGCGTCGGACAGCTTCAAGGGGGAGTGTTCACTGGAAAAACTCTCGGTGAGATTTATCCCGATTTTAGGGCCCTTGAAATTCCTTTTAATTTTAAAGGAGACCGTGAGCTTGCCAAAAAGACTCTTGCGGAAGTCGAAAAAAGAATGACTGAAGGCTTTACCTCTAAAGGCTTTGCCAATTTAGGGCTTACTGAAATTGGTTCGGTATACTTTGTTTCAAAGAAACCAATTCGAAATTTAGGGGGACTAAAGGGACTTAAAATTTGGTCATGGCAAGGAGATAAGCTTGTGGATCATTTTATTGATGAGATGAATCTTGTCGGTGTTCCTCTTTCTCTTCCTGACGTTTTGTCGTCTCTTACAACGGGGATTATTGAAGCGGCTTATGCTCCACCTCTTGCAATCCTTGCTCTGCAATGGAATACCAAGGTGAAGTATCTTGTGGACTTTCCTCTTACTTATAGCTTTGGCGCCTTTCTTATTAGTCAAAAAGCCTTTAAGAAAATTTCGCCAGAACATCAGAAAAAGATTATCGAAATTTCAAAAAAGTATATTCAAAACATTAATGATGAAAATCATAAGGCCAATACTGAATCACTTGCAGCCCTTAAAAGCTCTGGGATTGAGTTCATCAAATTTCCTCAAAAAGATATTGAAGAGGCCATTAAAGTTCGAGGCAAGCTAATTAAGAGAATGCAAGGAAAGATGATTTCAAAAGAAATGATTAACTTTGTGGAATCGAAGAGGAAGTAACTTTGTACCAGGCTATCAAAAGCTTTAATTCCTTTTTAAGTAAAATCAACCGAGGCTCACTCGTGGTGATTATCTCTGTCATTGTCTTATTTTCAGTTCTCAATATTGTTCTTCGTTGGCTCAATACCAATCTGACTTTTGTTGATCCACTGGTTCGACACTTGGTTTTTCTTTGTGCTTTTCTAGGAGCGATTGAAGCCACTGAGAGAAACCAAAATATCGCGATTGATGTTCTTAAACGTTTTCTTGAAGCGAAGAAAAAAGAAGTATTTCTTAAGTGGCTCAACCGTCTGACATTTTTAGTTTCAAGTTTTGTCTGTTTGTGGTTGATGGAAAGTAGCTACCGGTTTTCTTTAATCGAACTTGAATATCCAAAAGAGCTTTTTTGGGGGCTTACTTCAGGCCAGGCTTCAATGATTATGCCTTTTGGCTTTTTTATGTTGGCCTTAAAACTTTTTCTTTTACTCATTTTGAGTTTTCAGGGTGAGGAGAGTTAAGTGGAAATCCTCATCTTCAGTTCTTTATTTCTTTTAGCTCTCTGTGGGGTACCACTCTTTGTTATCATCTCGGCAATTGCACTTTGTGCTTTTTCACTTGCTGGTGAAGAAACCATGTCGGTCGCCGTTGAAATGTATAGGCTGGCAGCGGCGCCAACCTTATTGACGATACCGCTTTTTACCTTAGCCGGTAATCTTATGGCCGAAAGTAAAACCCCGCAAAGACTCTTTCGAGTTGCTGATGCTCTTCTTAGCTGGCTTCCTGGTGGGGTTGCCATTGTTGGTCTTGTGATTTGTGCTTTCTTTACAGCTTTTACAGGAGCTTCTGGGGTTACCATTATTGCTTTAGGGGGACTTCTTTATCCGATTCTTAAAAGCGAAGGGTACGATGAGAAATTTATCCTTGGGCTTTTAACAGCTGCGGGATCTTTAGGACTTCTTTTTCCACCAAGTCTTCCCATTATTCTTTATGGGCTTGTGGCAAAAGTTGATATCGATATGCTCTTTAAGGCTGGGATTGTTCCTGGGATTTTTCTCATTGCCGTTCTTTCGGGATTCTGTCTGCTTAAGATGGGCAAGGGACAAAAAAGAGAAAAGAAGGCCTTTAGTTTAAAAGAGTTGATGGCCGCAGTTAAAGCGGGGTTTTGGGAACTACTTCTTCCCATTTTTATATTAGGGGGAATCTATGGTGGGCTTATCACAACCACAGAGGCTTCAGTTTTAACTCTTGTTTACGTTATCATTATTGAGTTTTTTATCTATAAAGACCTAAGTTTTAAAAAGCACTTTGCTGATATTACCACTGAGTCCATGGCCCTTGTCGGCTCAATTCTGATTATTCTCTGCTGTGCTATGGGCCTTACCAATTATCTTGTTGATGAAGAGGTGCCTTATAAAATTCTTAATCTGATGCAGGATTATCTTTCGAATAAGTATGCCTTCTTGTTCTTTCTTAATATCTTTTTATTAGTGGTCGGGGCAATGATGGATATTTTTAGTGCCATTATCGTCGTTGTTCCTCTGATCATTCCCATTGCCGAGCAATTTGGAATTCACCCTGTACATTTAGCGGTAATCTTTTTAACAAACTTGGAGATTGGTTATATTACGCCTCCAGTGGGGATCAATTTATTTATTTCAAGTTATAAGTTTAAAAAGCCCATTACTGAACTTTATAAGGTTTCGATACCGTTTTTAATAATTCTCTTATTGGCGTTAATGGTGATTACCTATGTGCCTGAATTGAGTTTATGGTTAGTAAAATAAAAATTTTGATCCTTGCTTTGATTGGCCTGAGTTTAAGTGACTTGGGTTACTCAAGAGGAAAAAGTGATAATGAACTGAAGATCTTTTCAGGTGAGTATCAGCAACCTGATTTCTTTGGGCCTCAGAATACAACTTTTTTTCTTGATAAGGGAATTGGAGCAATTAGACCTGAACTTCATCAAGAAAATTATCTTAATGAAAAACTTGAAACGGACCTCTTTGGATTATTAGACTTCTGGTCGGTGGATCTTTCCAATCAGCTCAATTGTTCCAATCGGACTCTTGATAATCACTCAGACTATATTCGCTATCTGTACCGACTTCTCGTCATCAGTTATTCTTTCGAGGCAATAAAAGAATATGCCAAAACTTTAACCGCTTTTGGTGTTGTTCCCAAAAGCTGTCCTCTTGAATACTCAGAGCTTCTCTCAAAATGTTCTCCTCAGAGTGAAGACATGAAAAAATTCAAGCAAAGGGCGAAGTTTAGATGGAATAAAAACTTTGATAAAAGCTCTTTTAAAGCGATTTCATCTGCAAGACAAAATGAACTTCTCAAAAAACTTAATGCCAAAGAGGGTGACCGGTTTTTACAAAATCAAATTGAGGACTGGTGCCGTTCCAATAATAAGGGATGTCGTCTTTATGATAAGAAACAATTAGTTCATATCCTTAATGATCTTTGTAAGAGAGATAAAGAGTTAATTCAACAAGTTTGCTCTGAAACTGATGACGTATATGGACTTTCCTATGCTGAAGAGGGAATCAACCTTCTTTCTCAAAGTCATTCTCTTAAAGTCATCAATAAATCAGGTGAGGGAGTTGCCTGTCTTGAGCGATTTTCAAAGGTCTACCAATTTCGCGAAAAGAAGCTTCCTCATATGAAGTATTATCTCTCCGATATTTTTGAGCTTCTCATTACTCAAAGAAAAGAATACCTTCAAGGGGCCTTATTCTTACCAGGAGCTTTAAAGGAGTTTGATAATAAGGGTCTTACAGACTTTTTATTTGTCCCAGAGGTTCCTTTAGTCATCCCTCCATTGAAAAAATACAAAGAAAAGCCAGTGGTGGTTGCTGCAAAACCAAAGATGGTCGAAAAGCCTTTACCGAAACCAAAGCCCATTATCGTAAAAGCAAAACCTAAACCTAAGAAAAAGACTAAAGTCAAAGAGCTTTCAGCTGTTCAAAAGGCCTTAAAAAAACTTAGTGGAAATAAGCTCACAAAAGTCGCTGTGGATATGAATGACTTTAGTGATGATTATATTTTCACTCCGCAAATTATTACAGCACTTAAAGAACCTCTCGATGAATTTCAAAAACGAGAGGGACTGCAACACATGAAAGTCTATGAAAAACTCGGCTCAAAAAAAGAGCCTTTAAACTTAATCTTTTTAAAGTACCTCATTGATACTCAATCTCATCGTGGTCTTTATAATATTCAGGCCATCATTGGTCAGCGCTTTTATATGCTCAATGACATTGATCGTGACAATAGGCCAATCTTTATCGAAATCGCTCTCGATCATTCTACGAATAATAAGTGGCAGATCTTTGTTGTGAATAAAAATAAGCTCAAACAAGAAATGATGAAGCTTAAATAGACCTTTAACTCAACCAATAATAATCATCACAGCTTAAAACTACTTTATGAATGTCACTTGTGACTTCAGGATGAAAGGCCCGCATCCAGAGAACTTCACAGCCGCTGGCCACTGCCGAAGTGAGACCTGGAACAGAGTCTTCAAAGATAAGAACTTCATCTTGGTGAAGCCCAAGCTCTCTTAAAGTATGAGTGTAGGGAGCAGGGGAAGGTTTAGGAAAAGCCGTCGTATTTCCGTGAACGATGAGTTTGAAATAGTTTTTAATCTCAAGTCTCTGGGTCAATGTTTGAAGAAAGGCATCTTCAGACGATGAAACTAAAGCAAAGATATATTTTTCAGAAAGATTTCTAATGGCATCGAGAAAACCTGGGGCCAACAACTTATGGAGAACTTCGATTGGTATTTCGTTCAGAGTTTTAAGAAGCTTATTGGTTTTGATGGTTAAAAAATCATCTTTTCTAATGTTTGAGTTTTCATTAAAAAGCTCATCATAGATCTGTCCGTCATGGTAACCCCGAAAGCGCTTTTCCACTGTCTCGATATCCATCTTCAGTCCACATTCATTTAAAGCAGCACTGACTGCCTCACAATGAATGGATTCAGAATTAATTATTGTACCATCACAGTCAAATATTAAGGCTTTGACTTCCTCGGGAACTTTTAAGCCCATAAGACCTCCATAATCACCTTTTAATGAGAGCACAGGGAAAGAAGTGATGTGAAGGGGCAAAGAGTCTAAAAAAAGGGTATTCTAAGAATAATAGTATTGTACGAGAGGAATATTGAATCTCATGGAAATCTTTAGTCAGCCATCCACAAGTCTTGCAAGCACTCAGAACCGTCAGAGTCGAAAGAATCGTGGTCCTGAAAAGGCCAAGCGCCAAAAGCCCCAAAGAAAGAACTATACTCCTGAAGAGATACGCGCCAGAGTGAGAAACAATATTGGTGATTCTGCTAAAAATAAGCGGGCCAAGCTTAATTCTGGAAAACAAGTTTCAAGTTTTATGTCAGATAATAATTACGAGCATAAATCCATCAATAAACGTTCCCAGACAGAAACCCAGACCCCAGCTTCAAAAATGCCAGCACCAAAAGAAGCTCCGGCAAAAGTTGAAGCAGCTGAAGCTGAAGTTGCCCAAGAAATCGTTGAGGGTGAAGAGGACATGGGGACTCTTGTGAAAGAACCTGATCATCTTCTTGAATCAGATATCAAGCTCAATGATCCCAACGATCCCACAACTGTTGAAAAGCTTAAAGATGCAATCAACTCTGGTGTTATTAAGTTCTCTGAAAAAGAGCGTGCCGTTCTTGGCAAGATCATCGCTTCACAATAAAAAAGAAAAAAAATTATCGATTGGCAGGTTTTCGAAGGCCTTCTTGGTCTAGAGCTTTTCCTAAATAATAATTCTGAAGATCTGTGACACCTGCTTGCTTATAGTGCTGACTTAAGCTGACACAGGCTTTCTTTAAATTAAGAGCGCAGGCCTTTTCAAAATAGCGTTTTGAAAGAGAGTTAAACTTTCTTTTTTGATATGTTTCGGCTAGGTAGTAGCAAGCAGGAGCTGAGTCATTGAGACAAGCCTGCATGAGATGAGATTCATTGAATCTCTTTTGTTCTTCGTAGGCTAATGTCCAACAGCTTACAGGCTCTTTATTGTCATAACAGCTCTTTTTTAGCTTTGATTGGCCCTCTTCAGAGAGAGTGAACTTAAGTTTATTCTTTTGAAAGTAACAAGGTGTTTTATAGTTCTCTTCAAGATAAGCACAGAGAACACCACTAGCACTAAGGCCTGCTTTATCAAGAGTATGGTCGTGGACAAAGCTTAAAAGCATTGGGGTTTGAAAGTTGTTAATGTCTTTATAAAGTTTGAATTGCTTTTGCGCCATTGAGACGAACTTTTTTAGTTTGCAAGGGCTTTTGTGATTACGGCAAAGAGAGTTGGTCATAATATTTGATAAAGCCCAATCTTTTTTACTAATGGCATAACCTAGGAGTACGTAGCACTGAGAGATTCTTTTCTCTTGGTTGCAATAAAGGTTAGTATAAGGGCCTAGTTTTTGAATTTCAGTGAAGACTTCGGCAATTGATCTTGGCGGAAGACTTTCTTTTATTTTTTGCTCTTCAGTTTTTAAGTATTCAGAAATAACCAAAGGTTTGAAGAAGGTTTCACCTTCTAGAGAGCTTGGGGAAATAATAGTGGAAAGATTGAATATCCCTAAAAAGAGAAAAGATGAGCAAAAAGTATAGCTGAAAGTCTTTTTCAATATCTTTTTCAATAACTTCATCAATCCTCACTCAACATAATTTTGAGTTTTTGAATGGTTCTACCGACGACATCGTCAAGTTTACCTTCAATTAGAGTCGCCGCTGAATGGTTATGTCCACCTCCACCTAGTGCTTGAGCTATAATTCCTACGTCAACATCACCGGCACTTCTGAAGCTAATCTTAACATTATGTCCCTCTTGGCGAAACATACATGCGACTTTTATTTTGTTGAGAATGAGTAAGTTATTGATAAAACCTAAAGTATCTTCACTGTCTACGTTAAATTCAGAGAGATCACCCTCATTGAGAGTCATCCAAGCAATGGTTTCATCTTCAGTTGTCTGAGCTGAAGCGAGAATTCTTCCAAGAAGTTGCATATAAGAAATTTTCTTGGTTCCATAAATCGAATTGTAAGCAGTAGGAGGCTCAACGCCGGCATCGAGAAGCTTTGCAACCATGCGATGGGTTTCTCCTGAGACACTAGGGTAGCGAAATGAGCTGGTATCGATAAGAATTGCTGTATAAAGAGGCAGAGCAATCTCTTTAGTGAATTTCACATCAACTGATTCAAGTAAAGAGCCAACGAGCTCTCCTGTGGCTGCTGTACTGGTATCAATACAATGAATGGCCGCGAGTTCTTTTGGACAAGGGTGATGATCGATAAAAAGAAGGTTCTTGGCCTTATGAACTAAGGAACCCATTCTTTGACCGATGCGATTTAAGTTATTGGTGTCAGTCACGATAAAAAGATCGATCTCTGAATTTTCTGATTGTTTTATGTACTCATCAAAGCACATGACATGGTTGTCTGGATCCATGTACTCATATCTTTCAAGGAGGGGTTCTTCGTTAACACAGAAGCAGTTTTTCCCTAGACTTCGAAGGCCAATACTTAAAGCGATTTGGCTTCCAATTCCATCAGCGTCAGGATGAAGGTGAGTCGTGACAACGATGCTGCTTGACTTGTTTACTAGGTCTTTAAAGAGTTTTTCCATTCTCACCTGATAAGTATCTAAAATTTCAGCGTTTTTTTAAAGAGGAGGGAGTTATTTGCAGCCTTTGAGTTATTCAAACTATTTAGCTGCCTTGCGAATTAAAGAGTTCTCAGTTTGGGGCTGGTTTTGATAGAATTTTGGTGATTGTTGGATTTTCTTAATCAAGTAATGGAGTACTCAATCTTGAAAAATGCAATCCTTGCTTACGAGCTCAAAAAATCATATCAAAAAACTATGGCATTAAAGGGAGTCTCCTTCGATATTAAAGAGGGATCAATCCATGGCTTTCT